>JARIHC010000009.1 GCA_029288485.1 Candidatus Saccharimonadota bacterium
GTCGTCGGCAGCGTCAGATGTGTATAAGAGACAGGGCGAACACGCCGGAAAACCGGATGGTTACCCGGACGCTGAAGCGCCAATGGGCAGCTGCCGGCGCCAACGTGACCGTCCAGATGCAAAGCTCCAATGACTTCCAGAACGCGCTTACCTACCATAACTACGATGCCGTGCTGAACGGCATAGCCATCGGGGTCGATCCGGACGTATTCGTCTATTGGGACAGCTCCCAGGCGGATATCCGTTCCAGCCAGCGCCTGAACCTCTCCGAGTATAAGAATTCCGCCGCCGATACGGCGCTGGAGGCGGGACGGACCCGCCTTGATCCATCTTTGCGCGTCGTCAAGTACAAACCTTTCCTGCAGGCTTGGCAGCAGGACGCGCCGGCGGTAGGACTGTATCAGCCGAGACTGCTGTATATAACGAACGGCCCGGTCGCCGGCCTGACCCAGCGGCCCATCAGCTCGACGACCGACCGGCTGGTCGATGTCCAGGACTGGCAGATCCGCGAAGCCAAAGTCACCAATTGAGGCTTGAGTTTTCGGGCTGAAACAGATACGATATGATGGTCTTGTCACGGGGATGTGGCGGAATTGGTAGACGCGCTAGCTTCAGGAGCTAGTGAGCTTCGGCTCGTGAAGGTTCAAGTCCTTTCATCCCCACCATTATCACTACTGTGGTATGATATTGGCTATAACGCTATGCGAAAATCAAGAGAGGGCAATCGCGCATAATGAGCTCCAAAGTCGCGCATTATTTGCAGGAACATCTGGTGGGAGAGGTGATGACAAGCACCGACGCCCGTCGTTATTTTGCTACCGATAATAGTATTCTGCAGCTAGCACCGGCATTAATCGCTTATCCGCGAAGCGAAAATGACGTGCGCAAAGTAGCACGCTTTACCTGGCAGCTGGCAGAAAGGGGTAGAGTGATACCGATGACTGCTCGCGGTAGCGGTACTGACCAGTCCGGCGCGGCTCTGGGTAGCGGCATAATGCTAGTTTTTCCAGCGCATATGAACCGCATTCTTGAACTGGATACAAAAGCTAATACCGTCACCGTAGAGCCTGGCATCAACTACGGCAAGCTGCAGCAGGCCCTCCATACTCATGGCCGTTTTTTGCCAGCATATCCAGCCTCTTTGGAATACTCCACGGTCGGCGGGGCCATAGCCAATAATGCCAGCGGCGAAAAATCTATTAAATACGGCAACACTCGAGACAGCGTCCAAAGTTTAAGAGTTGTCTTAGCTAACGGCGAGGTTATAGAGACTAAGCGTCTCGGCAAGCGCGAACTCAGTAAAAAATTAGGTTTGGCTACTTTTGAAGGCGAAATTTATCGTTCCATTGATACATTACTAGAAGAACAGCGCACTCTGGTTGAGCGTCTAGAATCGGATGTCGTTAAAAATAATGCTGGCCTGGATTTGTTTGATATAAAGCGCAAAGATGGTTCGTTTGATTTAACGCCCCTAATTGTCGGCAGTCAGGGAACTCTGGGTATTGTCACCGAGGCTGTCTTAAAAACCGCGCCCCACAACCAGAACACTACTCTCATAATGGCTACCTTCGATAGCCTGCAGCATTTGCAAGATTGTGTGCAGGAACTGCGCGACCTTTCAGACCGACCTAGCGCTATTGAATTGGTTGACGGCAACTTACTGGAACAAGTCCACGAACTTAATCCAAATCAGTTAAAAGACGTAGTTAAAGAGCCATTTCCGAAGGCTGCTCTAGTAGTGGAATTTGACGATGGTGAGCGCCAGCTCAAAAAAATTACCAAAAAGGCTGATAAAATTTTTGAAAAATATGCTGTTAGTACCAGAGTTGCTACCGATCCTGAAGATCAACAACACATTGTAAAACTGCGCGAGGCGGCAAGTGTTTTGTTATCGCATAACGAAGGGCTGCTGCGATCAGTGCCAATCATTGGTGACGGCGGGGTAGCACCCGACCAACTCAGGGCCTATCTAGAGGGTATATACAGTCTTCTAAAGACCAACAATGTTAAAGCAGCAGTCTGGGGGCATGCGGGTGAAGGCACCTTAAACTTCCAACCCAAGCTAAACTTAGGTCAAGTCGGTGACCGTCAAAAAGCTTTTCGTTTGATGGATGCCTATAACAAGTTAGTAATCAAGCTAAGCGGAGCTATCAGCGCTAACGCCGGCGATGGCCGTCTGCGTACACCATATCTAGAGTCGTTTTATGGTCCTGAACTATACGGTTTAATGGGCAAAGTGAAACAAATTTTTGATCCCTACAGTACGCTTAATCCGGGGGTAAAATTCGGTACTTCGCTAGATGACATAAAAGAAATTATTCGAACTGATTACGGACTGGATCATTTATACGATAATTTACCGCGTACATAGCTTGAGTTTTTGGCCTAAAACAGATAAGATATGATGGTCTAAAGACGCCTTTAAGGGAAGCGGGCGAGTGGCGGAATTGGTAGACGCGCTACCTTGAGGTGGTAGTGGGAGCAATCCTGTGGAGGTTCAAGTCCTCTCTCGCCCACCAAATAGACATGGGTGATTAGCTCAGTTGGCTAGAGCATCTCGTTTACACCGAGAGGGTCGGGGGTTCGAGTCCCTCATCACCCACCAGCTAATATAGTCTGCTTTTTGGCAGACTTTTATTTTGCTTATGCTTGCAATAAACACGGAGAGTAACCCATAATCTTAACAACTAAATAGGAGTTCGTATGGGCGAGACGATTGACGCGGCACAAGCAAATTTGGAAGCATTGGCAGAAAATCCATATCCCGGTCGTGGCATAGCGCAAGGTCTTAGTGGGTCCGGTGATACCGCTCTGCAAGTTTATTGGGTAATGGGGCGCAGCGAAAACTCTCGCAATCGTATACTTGTCGAGGAAGAAGACGTAGTTCGTACGGAGGCCTTTGACCCCAGCAAAGTCACCGACCCCAGTCTCATCATCTACAATGCTATGCGAATTGTTCGTGACACTTACACGGCACACATTGTCTCTAATGGCGATCAAACTGATACCATTGTGGCTGTCTCTTATACACATCTGACGCTGCCGACGA
>JARIHC010000004.1 GCA_029288485.1 Candidatus Saccharimonadota bacterium
AACCTAACTGACGTCAGCTACGAAATACGCCATTACAACACCACTGATACTACAGGCGATGTCTCCGGACCTAACGGCGTACCGGATGGCAAAGTAGATATCTATGACCTGAGTTATATAATTAGGAATTACGGGAATTAGCACTCTTGACCTTAGAGTGCTAACTGCTATAATGGAAGTTAGCGAATGTAAGTAAGATCTCGCTAGAAGGGAATAAAAATATGATGCCAAGTTCCCCTGACTTCCAAGATTTTCTGAACCACTTAACCAACAACGCCTTGCAAAGCTTGAAACATGCCGATGCTATTGCTCGTAGCTTCGGAAGCGCTTATGTGGGCACAGAACATCTATTGCTTGGCTTGTTGGCACAAGACGGCAGTGTGGGCGCTAAAGTCCTAGAAGGCGCTGGTGTTACTCTGGACAGAGCACGCATGGCGCTTAATATGACTCCAAAAACCTTAGTTATCAACGTAGGCGCTAAAGGGCTCAGCGAAACCGCTAAACTCACCCTTAAAATGGCTTACGATATCGCCCAGGATTATAGTCAGGAATATTGCGGCACGGAACATATTTTATATAGTATTCTCGGTCAAAAGAACGCTCGAGCGACTGTACTGCTGCGCGACATGAATGTCGACGTAGAGGCGTTAATAAACGAACTCGATCAATTTTTTAGTCGCCAGCAATATGAAGAAGGAGAAGCTGGCACGAGTAAAAATAGGCGCGGTGGCAAAAAGGTCAAAAAAACCGCTTTGGATTTCTTTGGTACTGACCTTACTGCTCAGGCCCGCGACAAAAAGCTTGATCCGGTAGTAGGTCGTGATAATCAAATTCGCCGCGTTATAACTATCCTAAATCGGCGCACTAAGAATAATCCGGTTTTAATCGGCGAGCCTGGTGTTGGCAAGACCGCTATAGTAGAAGGCTTAGCTCAGCGCATAGTTGCAGAGGATGTACCGGACAGCTTGCTAGATAAGAGGATCGTTATGCTCGATTTAGCCGGTATGATTGCCGGCACTAAGTACCGCGGCGAGTTCGAAGAACGGCTTAAGAAAGTTATGTCCGAACTGGAAAAAGATAATCGCACTATCGTTTTTATAGACGAGCTGCATTTGATAGTTGGTGCTGGGGCTGCTGAGGGTGCTATGGATGCCGGCAATATTCTAAAGCCGGCTCTAGCTCGCGGTAAAATCCAGGTAGTTGGTGCTACCACTACTGCCGAGTACACTAAGCACATCGAAAAAGATGCTGCCCTAGAGCGACGTTTCCAGCCTATTCAAGTGCCCGAAACTACTCCAAGCGAAACGCTAGCCATTTTGAAGGGACTTCGGGGCCACTATGAGGATTTTCATGGCGTCAAACTTAGCGATGAAGTTCTAGAAGACGCCGTAAACCTGGCTAAGCGCTATATAAATGACCGATTTATGCCAGACAAAGCTATTGATCTTATAGACGAAACTGCTGCTCATCTAAGGGTAGATAAGGGTAAAACCAGCCCCGAAATTCGCCGGTTACAAAAAGAGCTAAAACTGGTCAATACACAAATAGATGAGGCGGTCGACGCTGAAGATTACGAACGGGCCGCCCGCTCTAAGACTAGAGCGTCGCAAATCAATGACAAGTTAGCCAAAGAGCGCTCCACAGGCAAACAAGCCAGGAAGTTGACAGTGACCAGCGAAGATGTAGCCGATGTAGTATCGCGCATTACTGGCGTACCGGTAAAAAATGTCATTCGCAGCGAAGCCAAGTATCTGCTTAACCTAGAGAAAGAACTTGGTAAATACATAATTGGCCAGCATGAAGCCGTTGAAGCGGTAGCGAAGGCAATACGGCGCAACCGCAGCGGTGTCGGTACCGAAAAGCGGCCAATCGGATCATTTATATTTCTTGGGCCTACCGGTGTAGGCAAGACCGAACTAGCCAGGGTGCTAGCTCGTGAGTTTTTCGGCAGTGAGTCTGCGCTAGTAAAAATTGACATGAGCGAGTTCGGAGAGCATCATAATGTGTCCCGTCTGGTGGGGGCGCCAGCCGGCTACGTAGGTTATGATGAAGGTGGCCAGCTGACTGATAAGATTCGCCGCCAACCCTACAGCCTGGTACTGTTTGATGAAATTGAAAAAGCTCACCCAGATGTCTTTAATATGCTGCTGCAGCTACTAGAAGACGGCTATATTACCGACGCCAAAGGGCGCCGTATCGACTTTACTAATACAATTGTCATCATGACCAGCAATATTGGCGCCGAAAAGTTACAGAAGGAAGCTAACTTTGGCTTCCATGCCACTAAAGCTGATGAGCTTAAAGACCTAGAAGAGTTGCACGACAGCAATAAAGCGCGTGTCCAGGACGAGCTTAAGAAAATGCTTAGGCCTGAACTATTAAACCGTATTGATAAGACTATTGTTTTTCGCGCACTTACCAAGAAAGACATTTACAAAATAATAGATCTGCAAATTAATGAGCTAAAAGATAGGTTGCGCCGCAAAGGTTTAAGTGTCCAGCTTAATACGGGCGCCAAACAGTACCTGTTAGAGCATGGCTATGATGCTAAAAATGGAGTTCGGCCGCTGAGGCGCCTCATACAGGACACTATTGAGGACCATCTAGCATTAGATATGCTTGACGAAAAATACACCAAAGGTGATATTATTCAGGTAGCTCGCAAGGACAGCAAACTGACCTATGCTACCACAAACGAAGCGCTATAAAACCCAAACAGGCTCACTGAAGACCGCCTTGACTATAGGCGCCACTTTGGCAGCCTGTTTAGTGCTGGTATTGCTAACTATTAATATGCAGCGAATAACCGATTGGTGGAGGTTGCGCGGTTACCAGCCGCCATCAAGCGTTCAACAGTTGGCAGACCAGGACACCATGACTGATTACACCAGGCACATGTTTTATTTAAACCGACCGCAGCTCTTGCCATCAGTAAGTAGTTTTAGAAAGCACTGCCCAGAAAACGAAACAACCATAGTTTTGGGATGCTATCATCCGGGCCAAAATGGTATATTTGTATACCAGGTCAACGACCCGGCGCTTCAAGGCGTCAGCCAAGTTACGGCTGCCCACGAGGTGTTACATGCCATATATGCTAGGTTAAGCAAGAATGATCGCAACCAGCTCAACAGCCTGCTTAATAATTACTATAAAAACGGTCTGCAGGACGAGCGGGTAAAATCGGAGATTAAGCTTTATCAACAAACCGAACCAAAGGACGTATTAGATGAAATGAGTTGTACGTTCGGTACGGAGGTTGCTGATTTACCAGCACCGCTAGAAAATTATTATAGAAAATATTTTTCGGATCGGAGTAAGATAGTGGCTTACGAGCAACAATATGAAGCTGCTTTCACGGCTCGCCAGTCTAAGATAAAACAATACGATCAGCAGCTAGCCGCAATTAAACAACAGATTGATAGTCTCCAGTCTACTCTGACAAGCGAGAAAAGTCAGCTTAATGACGCACAGAACCAATTAAAAGCAATGTTAGCGTCCGGTCAAACCGAGGAGTACAATGCGACTGTCCCTGCCTATAATAATCGAGTCAACCAGTACAACGACGGTGTAGCTGACTTAAAGCAACGGATAAGCCAATATAACCAGTTGGTGCAGACACGCAACGAAGTAGCCAGCGAGCTAACCACACTAGATAAAGCACTAGATACACGTCTATCACCTAGAAATTAAAACCTTATTAAATGCAGGTGTTTTGTGGGCTACTTAGCTTACAAAATGCTACACTTTTAGTAATGGTCAATGAGAACGGAAAAGCATGGCTAAAAAGATAGCCGCGCGTTATGTATGCAGTAATTGCGGTGCCGTATCTAGTAGCTGGAGCGGCAAGTGTTTGCAGTGTGGTGAGTGGAATACGGTTCAGGAAGAGTTGAGTGTTGAATCGGTAGCTGGCAGCGTGGCTACTGGTAAGACGCTAAAACCGCAGTCAGTAGGCAAGTCTGTTAAAAGCGATCACCGACGGCTAGGAAGCGGTATATCCGACGTTGACACAGTTTTTGGCGGCGGAATCGTTGCCGGCAGCGTGAATTTGCTAGCTGGGCAGCCGGGGATTGGTAAAAGCACTTTGTTGCTGCAGCTTGCGTATGCAGTGGCAGCTAAAGTCCCAGTACTTTACGTTAGCGGTGAAGAGTCGGTGCATCAAGTAGGGTTAAGAGCGAAGCGGCTTGGTGCTGTGCGGCCTGAGCTACAGCTTGCAACCAGTAATTCTGCAGATGATATAGCAGCTACGATTGCTAGCAGCAAATATCGATTAGTGGTAGTTGACTCCATCCAGACTCTCAGCTGCGGTGCTGTTAGTTCGGCGGCCGGAAGCGTTTCTCAGATTACCAATAGTACACGGTTGCTGTCGCTTGCAGCTAAACAGTCTAACACTGCTCTGCTATTAGTTGGGCATGTTACCAAGGAAGGCTCAATAGCCGGTCCGAAGGTTTTAGAACACGTTGTGGATGTAGTTTTGCAACTGGAGGGCGACAGATACGGCGGCTTTAAGGTTCTAAGGGCGGTCAAGAATCGCTTTGGGTCAACTGACGAGGCTGGTATTTTTGAGATGGTAGACCAAGGTCTCCAGACAGTAGCTAATCCTTCAGCTGCATTACTGGCCGAGAGGCAAGTTACCGACGGGTCAGTGGTTTTAGCGACTCTGGAGGGCACCAGACCGGTATTAGTAGAAGTTCAAGCTTTGGTTAACCGGACTAGCTACGGATACCCCAAGCGTACAGCTAGCGGATTTGACTTAAATCGTCTTAATTTACTAGTTGCCATGCTTGAGCGGCGCACTAAGCTAAGACTTGCTGAATATGACATTTATATCAACATCGTCGGCGGCATTCAGATCCGCGAGCCAGCTGCGGACTTAGCGGTCTGTATGGCTATTGGTTCTGCCGCCAAGGGCCTCCAGCTTAAGAAAAACGCCGTTGTTTTTGGCGAAGTTGGCTTATCTGGCGAGGTTCGCCATGTGCCATATATTGAAAAAAGATTAGCCGAAGCCAAAAAACTTGGCTTTGAGGGCGCAATTGGCCCTACTCAAAAGTCTGGCAAGAAAGCTGCTGGACTATACGGCATCAGCAATGTGCGCAGTGCTCTAAATCAATTTCTTGAAGAAGACTAGGTTTCAATTTTAGGGGGTTCCGGCCGCTACGCAGTTAGGCGGCGTTCCGGTTTGCCCGTCGGGGCAAGTTGGAGCAGTAGCGTAGGCAATTGGCACGCTGCTGCTGCCAGAGTAGAGAACACTATCAGTAACCGTTACGCTTAAAGTTCCGTTCCCGCTAGATGTTGGCGTATATGTAAATGAAACCGTGGAGGGCGAACTGGCTACTCGTTGCGTTTTAATTGCGTGTCCGTTCAAGGAGAAGGTCATTGTGCCCGGATATTGAGCATACTGCGGGTCATTAAGCTGATGAGTGCCCTGTGTGACGGTGGCCGTTATAGTACAGGTTGTTTGACAGGTAATAGCGTTGCCGCCGTTAACTGTAACGGTGGGCGGACTGTCGTTGCAATTATGTATGTCGTCGCTAGCTGATGCGCTGTTCGTGCTTTTACTGTTGCTGCCGCCATGACCTATATTGGCTACACCACCCTTAAAGATGTCGACATTCCAAGAGGCAACGTTGGCGTTATAAACATACTCTTTGGCAGCCGAAGGTGTGCAGCTAGTGGCTAGCTTCCCGGACACCTTATCAATAGTGGCCGAAGTGTTCTTGCCGGAACTGCCGCCGCCAACGTACCACGAGGGATATAGATCGGTGGATGGGCTTGGTTCTTGGTCGCCAAAGTGAATATGATTGCGAACTATAAAGGCCGAAGCTACCTTGATGTCTTTAGGCTGTGTCCAATTCGAGGCTTTAAGGTCTTTGTGGGCATATTCCATCATATTGCGCGTTAACGGTTCAGTCAGATATTCCATAGACGTGTTGAGCTCAACGTTACGTGTGTGGTTACCGACCCATGAAACCACCGCATATTTGGTAGACCAACTGGTCATCAGGCCATCGAAGCCATTGTTAGTGGTACCGGTCTTAACTGCGAAGTTCCATCCGTTATAGCGCTGGAACTTGTATCCGCCGTAACAGGTGTAATTGTTACAGTTGCCGGGCAAATAGCTAGCTCTTGGGTCGCTGGCCATATTGTTAACGATATAGGCCGAATCTTGTTTAACTACTTGTTTGCCTATCGGCTGTTTCCATTGGTAAACGTTTTTGTCGGCAGAATCAGTAATTTTTAGTATATAGGTGCGCGGAATAGCTTTACCTAAACGCCCTAGGGTCGCTAAGCCGTTTACATGATCATCTAGGTGTAAGTATGCGCCATCACCTATGGCAGAGGCGCCGTAACACTGGGTTGTCTTAGTAAGGCCGGCATCAGAGTAACAGTTGTAGCTACTCTTGTGCTTAGACTGGTAGTATTGATTGTCCATCATCGCGGACGCAGTGCTAATTACTTTGTTGACGGATTTAGTGTATGGGCTTTTATCTCCAGGTACCGCTTCAAGCATAGATTTGACTGCTGGCACGTTGCGGGAACCGCCCAGAGCGTAACGCAGTGTTATCGGTCCAGGATATTGGAAATCGTAATCTTCTAGGCAGTTACCCTGTCCCTTTGGTGGCGGCAGACCTTTGTTGGTGCATGGGTAGCCGGGTAGAACTGTCTGAGAGTCATATAGCACTGAACCAGCGCCAACATTGTTATTGTTATTTATAAAGGTTGTGTAATCATACGGCTTAAAGCTTGATCCCGGCGGTATTAATATGCCTGCACCATAGTTGTTCTGGCCGTGATCCGGGTCGTTAAAGTTAGTGCCGCCCACTAATGCCATCATTTGGCCGGTTGGCACATCCTCCATAACTAGCGCTTCCTCGTCTGCGCCATAACGTTTAATATTTGAGATATTAGATTGCACTAGCTGCTCTGCCTTAGTTTGCATATCCATATTAAGCGTAGTAATAACTTTCCAGCCTCCTCGTTGGACAGTGGCAGCTCCGTAGGTTTGCTCTAGTTCCTGTTTGGCGGCTAGTACAAAGTAAGGCGCCTGAATACCCTGATACTTAGGTGCTTGCTGGTGTATTTGCGCCAACACATTTACTTGTTTGGCTTCGTCGGCTTGCTGCTTGGTTATATAGCCCTGCTGAACCATCAGATCTAAAATGTGTTCCTGGCGTCCTATAAGCGCTTGCTCGTTAAAGGTGTTTTCGGTCACTGAGGGGTTAAACTGGCGGCTTGCGTAAGGTGAATAGTAGCTTGGTGCCTGGGGTATGGCGGCCAGCATAGTGGCCTGGGCCAAAGTAAGGTCCTTGGCGTCAGTTTGGAAGTAATCGCGGGCGGCGCTTTCCACGCCGTATTCAACACCTCCGTAGGGAGCAATATTCAGGTAACCGGTCAAGATGTCCTTCTTAGAATATTCGCGCTCTAGTTCCACGGCCAGAATTAGTTCTTTAACTTTTCTAGTAATAGTTCGGTTAGTAGTCCAGTTTTCGTTGAGTTTTACTAGCTGCTGCGTAATGGTAGAACCACCTTGCACTGTGCCGCCGCCTCCGCCAAAGACGTCATGGGCGCCAGCTCGCATAATACCGCGCACATCGAAAGCGCCGTGTTTGTAAAAGTCCTTGTCTTCTACGGCCACTGTGGCTTGTTTCATATAAGGAGATATCTGGTCGTCTTGGACAGGAATTCTTTTAACGGCGTCGTAGTCTTGCCATAGTACAGTTTGGCCGGTGCGATCATAGTAGGTAATGCTGCCGCCTAAGTTGTCGCCGGAGATGTCTTTAATCTTTGGCAAATCCTTGCGGAAGTAAGCAAATAAACCGATAGTTAAGAAAAAACCCAGAACAATAGACACGCCAACGATCTTAAGAGCCATAATGCCGCCCTCGCGACTAAACCAGTAAGCGGCCAGGTGTTTAGGCTGTAAACGATAAGCTAGCCGCTTGAGACGGCCTTTGGGCAAAGTGCTTAAATAGGTGGCTCGATCAGCAGCTCGTGCAGCTCTAGCCGCCTTGACCCGGTCGCTAAGCGAGCGGTTTAAAGGTAGAGTTTTACCACTTCTAGTAGTGATGCTGTTTCGAGACCGTCGGTTACGTCTGGGGCTCATGTATTTATTTAATGATCTCCCTTATGGCAAATACTTCCTGCTCATTATAGCAAAAGCTAACATAAATATATCCACATTTTTATTAAGGTGTTTCAGCTGATGCTCAGCTTGGTGAACACCTTGGCGGTAAGCTATAATTGCCCTATGACACTTTCTGAAGAGCTCGACTGGCGAGGTTTTGTAAACCAAACTACGCTAACTGATATCAGCCAGCTAAACAATAAGTCTCTCACTTTTTACTGGGGCGTGGACCCAAGCGCCAACTCTATGACTATCGGTAATCTGGCGGCGGCTATGATGGTGAAATGTTTTATCAAGCACGGCCAGAAGGCAATATTGCTCGTTGGCGGAGCAACTGGTTTAATTGGCGACCCTGACGGCAAAGCCGATGAACGCAGTCTAAAATCGCCCGAAGAGATTTCAGCCAACAGCCAAGCTATTGCCGATCAATACCATCAGCTATTTGGCGCACATGATTTTGAGCTAGTCAACAACATAGACTGGTTTCAAGGTACTGGGTATTTAGACTTCTTACGTGAGGTAGGCAAGCATGTGCCAATGCGCCAGATGATGGCCCGCGACTTTATTCAAAAGCGCTTGAGCGAACACGGCGGAGGTATTAGCTATGCCGAATTTAGTTACGTTTTAATTCAGGCTTATGATTTTTTGCACCTCCACCGTGAAAAAGGCGTTTCGCTACAGGTTTGCGGTTCTGACCAGTGGGGCAACAGTATAGCTGGCGTAGATTTAGTGCGTCGTAAAACCGGTGACGAGGTACATGTTTTCTCAAGCCCACTGATTCTCAATAAGACAACAGGCAAAAAATTTGGCAAGAGCGAAGAAGGTGCAGTGTGGCTGGATGCTAACCGCACTAGCGTTTACCAGTTCTACCAGTTTTGGCTTAATGCTGATGATGAGGGCGTCGAGAGTTACTTAAAGATTTTTACTGAACTGGATAAACCGCAAATTGACAAAATTATGAGTGACTTTAATGAAAATCGCGGCCAGCGAGCAGCTCAAAAAACGCTTGCGTTTGAGGCCACAAAACTAGTTCATGGATTGAATGCAGCAGAAAGCCAGAAAAAGATCGCAAATGTTCTTTTTGATTCTGAAGATGCGCTAGAGCTAGGTCCGAATGAGTTTGCCAGTTTAAAGGCAGAACTGCCTGTTGCAACTGTTCCTAAAGTGTTGGAAGCGAAGGATATTATAGAGGCGCTAGTTGAAACAAAGCTTGCGGCATCTAAGACCGAAGCGCGCCACTTTATAGAAAGCGGCTCCATATATATTAATAACGAAAAAATGCCTCATAATTTTCATTTTGACGCTGGCTCGCGCAGTGCCGTTATGATCCGCCGAGGCAAAAACAACTTTGCAGTGCTGGAGCTTGGATAATTAGTTAAGGTTGATATACTAAGGAAGAATTTTATGGCCAAAGCAACCAAGAAGTCCTCGCAACAAAATACTCAAAAGCCTCACGCTAAGCGTCGGGCTGACCAGTATAATGATCCCAAGCATAACTACCGCAAATACTGGCAAGGGCGCGAGTATGAGCACGCCGCCGAAGAAATTGCTATTCATAAACTACTAAAAGGCAAACATTTTAAGCATGCTGTTGATGTGGGTGGCGGTTATGGGCGGCTTTGTTTGCTGCTAGAAAACTACGCCGATAAGGTTACACTAGCCGAGCCGAGTCAACAGCAGCTTGATCTAGCTAAAGACTTTCTTAAAGGTCACCCAGAAATCGAACGCAAACTAATCCAAGCCGATGACCTTAAATTTGATGACAACAGCATTGATTTACTAACTATGATCCGGGTAATGCACCATTTGCCTGACCCCAGCACAGAGTTTGAAGAAATTGCCCGCGTACTAAAACCGGACGGCGTAGCCATAATCGAAGTTGCTAACTATTTGCATGTGCGTAACCGCATTAAGCATCTGGCTAGGCGCGAGCGTATGCCCGTAAAACCGGTAGACATTCGTTCGGCCAAGAATCGGCGAGAAGAAGAAATACCATTTGTAAATCATAACCCGTACACCGTGCTTCGACAGCTAGAGCATGCGGGTTTGCGAGCTACGGCCTCGCTGTCGGTTTCAAATCTACGCAGCGTGCGCTTAAAACAGATAGTGCCGCGGTCAGTGATGATTGGTGCTGAGCATGTACTGCAGCGACCTCTAGCCCTGGTTTACTTTGGTCCGAGTGTTTTCTTTATGGTCCGAAAAGTCTAGCTTCTGTCGTGGCTGCGCTTTAGTAGATCAGCAGCATGCTTCTTAACTTTAGCGAGCTGTTCGGCGCCTGAGCCGGCAATGTCTTCTACTCCTGAAGTTGCCGAATGAATTATTAGCTCCGGCATCTTTGGAAACCTGAATAAGACTCTAGCGGCACTTACGGCATCTCTGGTGGTACCTGTAAACTCTTCATCAAATGCCTCTTGTAACATTTGTTTCTCTTTCTCTGTAAAGTAGTAGCTAAGATCTTCGTCTACGGCCGCTAGACGGTCGCTCAAAAATTGAGCTTGAGTTTGAAAGAAATCCGCAGCACCTGCTGTAGCTCCAGCCGGATTATGCAAAAAGTCTTTTACTGACGTGCCAGAAAATTCCAAGTAAAGATCGAGTGCGTCGCTGACCATACGTGGAACGCCTTCCATTGCTATGCCGTTAATATCAGCGTTGGCAAGCACCCATACTAGCGGGTGCTGCAAGCCTTTCCGAAGGTTGTTTTGGACGATGACTCCTTTTTTGTTGCGGGTCACAGCCGTGCCTATAACCATGTCGTAGCCAATTTGAGCTTCTTCTTCGCTATAGTCTGCTTCGAGCATGTATTGGTAGACGACCTCGGCGCTCTTTTCTTCGTTTTCTCCAGCTGGCGCGCCTGGTTCGTTTATAACATCGTGGCCGCAGACAGGGGCGATAGATAGATCGTACATCGAGTTGTCGATTTTGTCGGGCAAAATAGACTGTATTATAGACATTAGTTTCCAGTGACGTCTCAGTACGTTTAGCGGATGATCGGCGTTATGGTAAGGGTTTTCGCTGTAGCGTTCATGAGTAAGCTGCAATAAGTTTGCGCCTACCTCTATGCCTTTGCCAAGAGTTACTCCTTCGGGAAGCATTTCGGAGGCAATGTCTTCTATACGGCTTGCAAAGTAGGTCGTGTCGTATTCTGGTGAGGGGTTTCTGATCGGCTCCATAACAATCTATTTATATAGTACGCCACTAGTTCGAGGATTTGCAAATATTAACTTAAAGCGCACAGCTATTTCGTATACTAGATAGTATGCCACTTGCTAGGAGCAGTTCGGTGACGGAGCTAAAAGGAGTTGGCGAAGCGCAAGCTAAGCGGTTTGCTGTGCTGGGCGTCAAAACAGTAGACGACTTAATAAATTACTATCCGCGCCGCTACGATGATTTTTCTGCACTAAATCCTGTAAATAAAATACAGCCGGGCCCCGTGACGATTCGTGCTGTAGTGAAGCAGGCTAAAGGCAGACACCTAAGGCGCGGCTTACATATAACAGAAGCAGTTGCTAGCGACGACACTGGCAGCGTGCGCTTAGTATGGTTTAACCAGCCGTATCGAGCAGACGCCATTAAAAGCGGTCAGGAATATTTTATATCAGGAGAATACAAGCTTAGTTATCGACGCCTGACTATTATGAACCCGCGAGTCGAGGCTGTCAGCGAATTTCCAGTGAATACGGCACGTATTTTATCGGTATACCCCGAAACCAAGGACCTGACCTCGCGGCAAATCCGGTTAGCTGCGCGGCAAGTACTGCCGATTATCGAAAAGCTGCCAGAGACGCTGCCGCTAGCAGTCATCAAAAAGCACGAACTGATGAGCCGGGCCGAAGCGCTTAATGCCTTACATTTCCCAGATTCTGCCAAACAGCTAGAGGCCGCTCGGCATCGTTTAGGCTTTGAAGAAATTTTTCAGTTAAGCCTGGCAAGTTTGCTGAATAAACAAGAAAACCAGTCCGAGCAGTCTTTTAAGATACCTTTCAAAGAGAAGCTGGCTCAAGATTTTGTAAAGCACTTGCCGTTTAAATTGACTGATGCTCAGCGCAAAGCCGTATGGCAAATTTATTTGGATATGCAAAAAGAGGAACCAATGAACCGTTTACTGGAAGGTGACGTTGGTTCCGGCAAAACAGTTGTCGCTGTTATGGCTGCTCTGATGGCTATAGCTCAGGGCTGGCAGGTGGCTTTTATGGCGCCCACTGAACTCCTGGCCAGACAGCATAGCGAGACCATTCATAGTCTGCTTGAATCGCTAGGATACGGGCAAACAGTAGATTTGCTAGTAGGCAGTTTAAAGCCCGACCAAAAAGCTAGGGCCCGTGAGTCTATTGCGGCCGGCCGGGCTCAGTTGATTGTAGGTACGCAGGCGCTTATCCAGGAGCAGGTTGACATGCATAAGCTGGCGTTAATCATTGTTGACGAGCAGCACCGTTTTGGCGTAGAGCAGCGCAAGACTCTTATGGCTAAGGCCGGCCGCATGCCGCATGTTCTAAGTCTTACGGCTACGCCAATACCGCGTTCTTTGGCGTTAACCCTTTATGGCGAATTAGATATATCTCTGCTGGCTAGCAAGCCTCAGGGTCGTCATCCAATTGTTACTGAGCTCGTGTCGCCTAACTCTCGGGCTCAACTTTATAAAAAGATTGACGAAAAGCTTGCTGCTGGCCAGCAAATGTTTGTAGTTTGCCCGGTCATAGAGGATTCCGAAGTGCTCGATGTTCGCTCAGCAGAACAAGTGTACAAAAAACTTAGTACCAAAGACTTTAAGCATCGCCGTATAGGCTTATTGCATGGCCGGCAAAGTGCGGCTGACAAGCAAAAAACAATGCTAAAATTTATCAACCACGAGCTGGATATCTTAGTTTCGACGACTGTTATTGAGGTGGGCGTAGATGTGCCTAATGCATCTATCATGCTTATAGAAAGCCCCGAGCGATTCGGTTTAGCACAGCTGCATCAGCTGCGCGGCAGGGTTGGTCGCGGGAAACAGCAGGCCTATTGTTACCTTGTTTTGAGCGATTCGCAGGCGCCAACAAAACGACTTAGAGCCTTGGCTAGCTCGACCGACGGTTTTAGGCTGGCTCAGATGGATCTTGACCTGAGAGGCCCTGGAGCTATTTACGGCACAGCCCAACACGGTCACGATATAGACCTAAGAGTTGCCCAATTAAGTGATACGCACTTGATCGCCGATGCCCGAGCAGCAGCTGAAACAGTTCTGGCTCAAAGTGAAAGTCTGCTAAAATATAAAGAGTTAATGAAACAAGTAACACGGCTCAGAGCCGTCACCAACCTCAACTAAATCATGTATTCCGGCTCGACTATGACTGCTTTTTCAGGACGTCTTATAGGAGCGCACCAGAAAATCGACCGTCTGGCCAGACGTAACTTGGAGCGCTTGGTACCCCATAGCCATTTCCCTAAGTCCCGAGCAATTTTACAGTTTGAGGGCCGACGCGGTCCTGACGCTATTAAGCGCAAAAGTCCTGCTAAGGATGAACCCTGGCACTATTTACAGCCGTTTGACCCAGAGGACACACAATTAATTAGACTGGTAGAGCGCCATTATAAAAAGCTGGTCAAAGCTCTCAAAATTGACGATGATGTCCGAGCCGCTTTTGAAGCGGCCTGGTTAGCGCACGCTATAGTCGATGGCTTAACACCGGCCCATCACTACCCGTATGAAGAAAAACTGACGGAACTGCGCAGCGGTAAAGGTATTGAAGGACGAACAACCATTAGTAAAAAACTGATTATGCCGGGGGCTACAGCTAGCCACAGAGTGCGCAACAACTGGAAAATGTGGGGGCCCAAAGGCCTGTTTACTACGCACGCTGCTTTTGAAATGGGCATCGCTTATCTGATAGCACCAATTAAAAGTAAACGACTACGGGTTACGCCGGATAAAATTCAGGAATTTCAAGCCCAGTCGCTAGCGGAGTGGTTTAGGGGCACAGCTCAAGAAGTAGCCAGGCTGGAGCTTTATGATACCTTTTATAAAACTGGCTGGACGATAGCGCTGGCGCGCCGGGTACGCAGACAACTGACACCTATCTTAGTCCAGGCTGTAGAGTTAGTGTGGTACGGTGCGCTCCAAGAGGCTCGGACCGGAAAGACTGGCTGACGTGCGGATAATTGCCGGGCGCCTCGGCGGCCGAAACTTTAACAGTCCGCGCGGACATCGCACTCATCCCATGAGCGATAAGCTGCGTGGTGCTTTGTTTAATGCTCTAGGCGACATAACAGGCCTAAGCGTTTTGGATGCCTTTGCCGGCAGCGGTGCCTTAAGTTTTGAAGCCGTTAGCCGAGGCGCCAGCGATGTAGTAGCTATAGATTCGGACCGGTCTGCCCAGCAAGCTATAAAGCAAAACATTAAATTACTAGATCTTGGCAATGTTAAGTTAATTAGCGCCTCGGCTAATTCCTGGCTATCTACGTCTGATCAGATTTTCGATATAGTACTTTGCGACCCGCCATATGACGCGGTTCAGCCAGCGCTGTTGGCGCGCCTAGCAGGGCGCGTTAAGCCCGGTGGCGTGATCGTTGTCTCGCTGCCTCCAAACAGTAGTTTTGAACTCCCAGACTCTTATAAAGTGCTTGCCAAAAAAACCTATGGCGATGCTACTCTTACTTTTCACCGGCATCCGGCTAAATAATGTGAGCCTTTCCAGGCGTACATCTTGTATAATGGTGCGTTACGGGGATGTGGTGGAATTGGTAGACACGCTAGTTTTAGGAACTAGTGCCCTTGCGGCGTGAAGGTTCAAGTCCTTTCATCCCCACCATTTTTATGAAGCAACACCATGTCATTTATGTGCCTGGACTAGGAGACCCAAGATACGGCAAGCAGGGTTGGGCTCTAAGACTATGGAGTGTGTACGGTGTGTATGCCCATTACTTTCCGCTTATATGGGGCGATGGTGAATTATTCGAGCCTAAATTTAAGCGGCTGATCAATAAAATTGACGAGGTTTATGACCAAGGCCATATCGTTTCTTTGGTTGGCGTGAGTGCCGGAGCCAGCGCAGTTGTTAACGCCTATGCTCAGAGAAAAGACAAGATTAACGGGGTAGTGTGCATTTGCGGTAAGTTAAATAATCCTCAAACTATGTATCCTCATATTTTTATTAAAAATCCGGCTTTTAAGGGGTCGATGGAAAAGTTGCCATCCAGTCTGCGGAAGTTAAGCTCAGCCAAGCGTCGGCGCATCTTATCTATCCATCCGCTGTCAGATCACAGTGTGCCGCCGGCAGACACAATAATTCCCGGCGCTCAAGAAAAACGAGTTATAAGTATGGGCCACGTGTTTACGATAGCTACCCAAATTACTTTGGGCGCGCCGGCATTTATTAGTTACTTAAAGCGCCTGGCCAAGATATAGTCATCTCGGGTCGGGCTTTAAGCAAGACGCAAATACCGGGTTACTGAATAAGATTAACTGAGATATAATCTAGGGGAGAAATTATGGCACTAGCAAAACAACCCTATAAAGGCGCACGCGACTTTTATCCTTCTGATAAGCGTGTGCAGAAATATATGTTCGGTATTTGGCGCCAGGTTTGCGAGCGCTTTGGCTACGAAGAATATGACGCGCCCATCCTTGAACCTTTAGAAATATACCTGGCTAAGACAGGTGAAGAAATTGTCAACGAGCAGACCTACGTATTTGAGGACCGTGGCAAGCGCAAAGTGGTTATTCGCCCGGAAATGACTCCTACGGTCAGCCGAATGGTGGCTGCCCGCCGTCAGGAACTGGCTTATCCAGTGCGTTGGTATAGTATTCCTAATCTGTGGCGTTACGAACGGCCGCAGCGCGGGCGCTTACGTGAGCACTGGCAACTAAATGTTGATGTGTTCGGCATTGACGGCATAGAAGCCGAGCTAGAGATGATATCGCTGGTTGATGCGATGTTCGTGGCCTTTGGCGCTAAGCACGATATGTACGAAATCCGCCTCAATAGCCGTAAGTTAGTTGACGAAGCGTTAAGCAGCTACATTGGTCTTAATAAACAGGAAGCCCACGACGTTTCAAAGTTAATAGACCGCATGCATAAGATGGAGCGGGGCAAATTCGTAGCGTCTATCGACGAAGTTTTAACGCCTAAATCACGCAAAGCCGGCGCGGCCGAAAAACTACTGACTCTATTAGATGCTAAAGATCTTAAGAGTTTACCGCCAGAACTAATTGAAAATACTTCTGTAACCGAACTCAAGCAAATACTTAACATGTTAAGTGTGGGTGGAATTAAAAACGCCCGTTTTGACGTCACACTGATGCGGGGTTTTGATTATTACACCGACATAGTATTTGAAGTTTTTGATACGCACCCAGATAATAACCGCTCGATGCTTGGCGGCGGCCGCTATGATGGTTTAGTCGGCCTGTTTGGCGTAGAGCCGGTGCCGACAGTCGGTTTTGGCTGGGGCGACGTAACGCTAGCAAATTTTCTAGAACTGCACAGACTAGTGCCTGAACTCAAGCCGGAGACTGACGTGTATGTGGCTCTGGTTGGCGACACAGCAAGCGAGGCGCAAAAGCCCATTGCCGAACTGCGCAGAGCAGGGGTTAACGTAGCTGTTAACTTTTCTGGCCGTAAGCTTGGCGACCAGTTTAAAGCCGCCGACAAGCAAGGAGTCGAAAATGTTGTAATCATCGGCGAAACAGAGGTAAAAGAAAATCGTTTTCAACTTAAAAACCTGCGTACCGGCAAAGAAAAGACCCTAGATATAAAAGCTATCGTTAAGTCGCTTAAAGGGCAGCAGTGACCGCCACAAACCATGCCTTAACTGGGGCTGTGATTGGTCTGGTTGTAGGCCAACCGCTTGTGGCGGTTCCTGCTGCTATAGCCTCGCATTTTGTCTGCGATGCTATCCCGCATTTCGGACGATCACTGCCAAATAACGGGTACCTTAAAACCAAAGAATTCGAACGGTATCTGGTTATAACTGGCGGTTTATGCGTGGTGCTAGTTGCGGGTTTAGCAACTTTTAGACCACAACACTGGGTGCTAGCCTCTATTTGCGCCTTCGCCGCCGCGTCGCCTGATCTGCTATCGCTAAACCGATACATAAAAGTTAGACAGGGAAAACCTTGGCGAGGCGGGCTATATTCTAAATTTGCTAATAGGATTCAATGGTTCGAGAGGCCAGTTGGCATAATCGTTGAAGTCGCTTGGGCGATCATTGCCATCTTTTTGATCCTGCCGTTTATGCGTTAGCAACGAGTGCCGTCTACTCTAGCCAAAAAATAAGCTATCTGTTAAGATGAGACACTATGCAAGTCAAGCGGGAACAAATTAACCCTACTAAAGTCAAGCTAACAGTCAGCGCCGAATCGGCCTTGATTGATAGCATTAAAGAAGAAGTTGTCAATCAATTAGGACAAGACGCCAAAATTCAAGGTTTTCGGTCCGGTAAAGCACCGGCTAATCTAGTTGAAAAGCAAGTTGACCAGTCGCTATTGCAAGGACAAGTGCTAGAACAGGCTGTCAACAAACTATATGTCGATGCCGTTCAGCAAGAAAAAATCCGCCCGGCCTCTCAGCCGCAGATTAATATCACCAAGTTCGTGCCGTTTACTACACTTGAGTTTACTGCCGAAGTGGAGGCTGTAGGCGACATAAAACTAGCTGATTACAAGAAAGTTAAGCTGGCGCCGAAGACTACCAGCGTGACCGCGCAAGATGTAAATCAGGTGCTAGATAATTTGAGCAGCCGTTCAGCCGATAAAAAGGAAGTCAAGCGTGCTGCTAAACTCGGCGACGAGTTGATCATTAACTTTAAAGGTGTTGACGCTGCAACCAAAGAATCTATTCAGGGCGCAGCTGGCAATGAATACTCTCTGGCGCTCGGCAGTAAAACTTTTATACCTGGCTTTGAGGAAAAGCTAGTAGGAGTAAAACCGGGCGATACTAAAACATTTGACCTAACTTTCCCTAAAGATTACGGCGTATCGGCATTGCAAAGCAAAAAAGTATCCTTTAGCGTTGAAACCTTAAAGATTCAGGAATTAGTAAAGCCAAAGCTAGATGATAAGTTTGCTAGCACTGTCGGCCCGTTTAAGACATTGGCCGAGTTAAAAGCTGATATCAAAAAACAGCTAAAAGCTGAACGTGAACGCGAAAACCAGCAAGTTTATGATAATCAGCTGCTTGAGAAAATAGCCGAAAAAAGCACTGTTACTCTCCCTGAGAGCATGATTGACGATGAAATCAGCCGCATGGAAGACGAAGAAAAGCGCAATCTGGCTTACCGCGGTCAAACCTGGCAAGAGCATCTTAAAGAAGAAGGTGTAGATGAGGCAGGACACCGCGAACGCAAGCGCTCTGGTGCTGAACTAAGGGTTAAGATTGGTCTGCTGCTCGGCGAAATCGCTAATCAAGAAAACATTACTGTTACTCCGGAAGAACTAGAGATACGTATGCAGCTGCTAAAAGGCCAGTACCCAGATGCAGCTATGCAAGCTGAGCTAGACAAACCGGAAGCCCGCCGTGATATTCAGACCCGCATGATGACCGAGAAGACTATCGAAAAACTACGCGGTTACGCCGCTAAGCAGACGTCAGCTGCGGCCTAAACTATTATTTAATTTAAGGAGACTATTTATAAGCTATGCCAGAAACATTTGTTAAATCATCTGAACCAAAAAGAGTATTACCTATGAACGTCAATATTCTTAACCAGATTGTGGTCGAGGCAGGCTCAGAGACAAAACGACTTATACCAGCGAAGCCTGGCGCAGTAGAGGCTTATGGCGCGGAAGGGCTTTATGTATCTGGACTAGAGCGAATTGCTAGTTTGCCACCGGGCAGCGACTACAGTGGCGTAACTCAAGAACTGGCTGAAGAATTATTGGACGATCACTACAGATTCCTAAGCTGCGACTAACAAGCAGTTTTGCCCACTTGCTATAATTAGCACTCTTGACTACCGAGTGCTAATTTCATATACTGTTACGTATGAGTAATCCTAAAAGTCAGGTGTTAATACCGACGGTTATAGAGAACGAGGGCCGCTATGAGCGGGCTTATGATATTTATTCGCGGCTCTTAAAAGACCGCATTATTTTTCTAGGCAGCGATGTTAACGAAGCTACCGCAAATCTTATTGTTGCTCAGCTGCTGTTTTTGCAAGCTGAAGACCCTAAGAAAGACATTTTCTTTTACATTAATAGCCCAGGCGGCAGCGTTTATGACGCGCTGGCTATCTACGACACCATGCAGTATGTGACCAACGACATCCAGACTGTCGGTATTGGCGTGCAAGCGTCTGCAGCGGCTTTCTTATTGAGTTCTGGTACTAAAGGCAAGCGTTTTATGCTGACTAACGCCACCGCCATGATTCACCAGCCGTCGTCCGGTACCAGAGGGCGCGTAACCGATCAGGAAATTGATCTACGAGAGTCTTTGCGTATCAAAAAACTATTAGAAGAGATCATGGCTAAAAACACCGGTCAAACCAGCAAAAAGATTCATGAGGACATGGAGCGCGACAAGTGGCTAACTGCTGCTGAGGCCAAAAAATATGGCATCGTTGACGATGTTATTAAAAGCCCGCCTAAATCTTAGTTTTCGCGACGATCGATGGTGTGAATAGGGTGGCTGCGGCGCAGTTTGCCTTCACCGTCACGCAGCGCTACCTTATCTTTTTCTTGTATATCTTCTACCAAGCCGTAATGATACTGAAAGGGGCGCAAGAAACTTAATCGGCCGCTTGGAGGACTATAGATGCCACCATATTCTAGGCCGTCGATTCTGGCTGTGCCGTGGGCTTTCATCGGTACCATCATGCCGTCATCGGTGCGCCCATACTGTTTCGTGTCGGCCAGCCCACTCCACCACATCGTTACGCCGCCAGTTTCGGGATGTATTGCCAAGTGTTGTCGGCTTAATATATTAGCCGGGTCGCTATGCATAGTAATACAACCAGCGGCACGGGCCACTTCTAGATCGAATTCATATTCAGCCTCAGTGACGACGGTGATCTCTAAGGCGCGGGTATCTCCGTAAGCGGGGACATATAAACCCATGCGATCCATTAACATATTTAATAATTATAATGTTTATCCTTAATTTTGTCAATAAAGTGTTGACAAGTGGGCAGCGATACTGCAGAATGAAAGACAAGAAGTAGAGTAAGTCGGCTAGCTATTTGTCTCAAAAAGCCCCAAAATGCTGACTTAGAAACCTTCGGCGCCAATCAAAAGCAATACAAAAACACCTCTAAAATCACTACTGCTAGCAATCTTTGGGCTTCGGCTTTGGTTGCCGGCTTATCAATAACTTATTAATAGGGAGCAGCATATACGCATGGCGAAGGCATCTAAGACCAAACCCCAGCGCGTGTACTTTACTAGTACCGATGACGCGCTTAATTTACCAAGTTTAGTTGACCATCAAAACCGCTCTTTCGAGTGGTTTATTAAAGAAGGTCTAGGAGAACTATTAACTGAAATTAGCCCGATTGACGACTATACTGGCGGCAAATTATCTCTATCATTTAAAGACTATCATTTTGGCAAGCCGAAGTTGACTGAAGCTGCAGCGCGCGAAAATAACGTCAGCTTTGAAGCGCCGCTTATGGCTAATGTAGAGCTTACCAACAAAGTTACCGGCGAGGTTAAGAATCAAGAGATTTACCTTGGCGACTACCCATGGATGACTACTCGTGGCACTTTCGTAATCAATGGCGCCGAAAGAGTGGTCGTTAGCCAGCTTATCCGCTCGGCCGGTGTTTTCTTTACTGGCGATCTGCACGGCACTACAAGCCTTTACGGCGCCAAAGTTATCCCTGGCCGCGGTGCATGGCTAGAGTTTGAAACAGCAGCCAACGGCGCGCTGTTCGTAAAGATTGACCGTAAGCGTAAGATCGCTGTTACTACGCTGCTGCGTGCGCTGGGCGTTTCTGAAACCCGCATGCGAGAGGCCTTTAAACACGTTGATACCGGCGCGATAAACTATCTGGACGCTACGCTTGAAAAAGATCCAACCCGCGGTCAGAACGATGCCTTGATTGAGGTTTACCGCCGCTTGCGGCCTGGCGACTTAGCTACAGTAGACAATGCCAAATCGCTAATCGAAAACATGTTCTATAACTACAAGCGCTTCGATTTCAGTAAAGTAGGCCGCTATAAGCTCAATAAGCGTTTGGATCTTGATGTTCCTAACACTATCAAGAACCGAGTGATGCGTTTAGAAGATATCGAAGCTATAATCGCTGAGATAATTCGCCTTAACAATACTCAAGAGCCGGCTGATGACATAGATAGCTTGAGCAACCGCCGCGTTAAACTCGTCGGCGAGTTGGTTCAACGTCAGTTCCGGATTGGTCTGCTGCGCATGGAGCGTAATACCAAAGACCGAATGAGCATGAGCGAGATAGAAACTGTCACGCCTGGTCAGCTAATCAATGCCCGGCCAGTGGTGGCAGCTGTGCGTGAGTTCTTTGCTTCTAGTCAGTTGAGCCAGTTTATGGATCAGATCAACCCTCTTTCTGAGCTAGCTCACAAACGCCGCCTAAGTTCTATGGGGCCTGGCGGCCTTAGCCGCGAACGTGCTGGTTTTGAAGTCCGCGACGCCCACGCCACCCATTACGGTCGCATCTGTGCTGTCGAGACACCAGAAGGTGCTAACATCGGTTTGGTGCTAAACCTAGCTAACTTTGCAAGGGTAAATGACTACGGATTTATTGAAACCCCCTACCGTAAGGTAGTTAACGCCGCGACATCCAAGCAGATCGTTGGCCACATCGCCCGCGAAGACCTGGCAAACGAACGAGGCACAGTGATTGTTAAGGCTGGTGCTAAAGTTACGGCTCCAGCGGCCGCAAAGCTCGCTAAAGTTAAAGATCGCGCTACCTGGCCCGTTAAAGCTCAGGTTACCAACGAAGTTGTTTACCTTGACGCTCACGAAGAGGCTGCTGCTGTTATCGCTGGCGGCGGTAGCGAAATCAGTGACGAGGGCTATTTCGTACAAGAACGCGTTAGTGCTCGCTCACATTTGAATTCCGGCGAAGTCGACGCTGACGAAGTAACCCATATGGACGCTTCTCGCAACCAGATTATTGGTTCGAGTGCCGGCTTGATTCCGTTTATTGAGAAGAACTACGTGTACCGTTCGCTAATGGGTTCCAACCAGCAGCGCCAAGCTGTGCCACTTATCCAGCCAACCGCTCCAATTGTTGGCACGGGCCTAGAAACCTCCGCTGCTCGCAATACCGGGCAGCTGATTCTAGCCGAAGGTCCGGGTACTGTTACCAAGGCATCAGCTCAAGAAATAGTAGTTAAGTACGCTAAAGGTTCTGTTACCTACAACCCTCAACGGTTCGTGCGCAGCAACGAAGGTACATCTATCAACCAAAAGGTTGTTGTTGATACTGGCGACAAGGTAAAGGCCGGTGATGTGCTTTGCGAAGGCATGTCGATCGAAAATGGCGAACTGGCTTTAGGCAAAGACCTTATTGTTGCGTTCATGCCTTGGGCAGGCTACAACTTTGAAGATGCTATCATTGTCAGCCGCAAACTAGTAGAAGACGACACGTTAACTAGTGTTCATATTGTAGATTTCATGATTGAGGTCCGTGAAACCAAATTAGGTCCGGAAATCATCACCGCTGATATTCCAAATGTCTCCGAAGAAACTCTCCGGCACCTGGACGAAGAAGGTATCGTTCGGATTGGCGCCGAAGTCCACCCCGGCGACATCTTAGTTGGTAAGATCACACCGAAAGGCGAACAAGAACTAAGCAGCGAAGAGCGCTTGCTGCGTGCTATCTTTGGCGAGAAAGCCAAAGAAGTGCGCGATACCTCGCAGCGCATGAGTAACGGCAAACACGGTAAGGTCGTGGGCGTAAAGGTCTTTAGTCGTGAAAACGGCCATGAGCTTAAAGCCGGCGTTATTAAGCAAATCCAAGTTTTTGTGGCTCAGATGCGCAAGATTGCTGTTGGCGACAAGCTAGGCGGCCGCCACGGTAACAAGGGTGTTATAGCCCGTATTCTGCCGGTCGAAGATATGCCCTTCATGCCAGACGGAACCCCTGTAGACATCATTCTTAACCCGCTCGGCGTGCCATCGAGAATGAACGTCGGCCAGCTGTTCGAAACCCACTTGGGTATGGCTGCGCGGGCTCTCGGAATGCGTGTTGCCAGCCCGTCCTTCAACGGCGTATC
Source organism: Candidatus Saccharimonadota bacterium (assembly GCA_029288485.1). GTDB lineage: Bacteria > Patescibacteriota > Saccharimonadia > Saccharimonadales > UBA4665 > JARIHC01. The sequence goes on from JARIHC010000004.1 coordinate 23,289, forward strand.
TTCTGGCAAGATCCAAGACCTGCTAAAAGAAGCTGGTTTACCGGAAGATGGCAAGCAAGTTCTATATGATGGCCGGACTGGCGAAGCCTTCAAGGAGCGCGTCACTACTGGTTGCATGTACATGATTAAGCTCAACCACATGGTGGCCGACAAGATCCACGCCCGCTCAACTGGTCCATATACTATGGTCACTCAGCAGCCGCTGGGTGGTAAGGCGCAGAACGGCGGCCAGCGCTTCGGTGAAATGGAAGTATGGGCGCTAGAAGCCTACGGCGCGGCCAACACTTTGCAGGAAATGCTTACCATTAAGTCCGATGACGTCTACGGACGCTCTAAGGCTTACGAGTCAATCATTAAAAAGACACCGATTGTCGGCCCTAAAGTGCCGGAGAGTTTCAACGTGCTAGTTAAAGAGTTACAGGGCTTGAGTCTGAAAGTCGACCTCATACAATCCGACCAATTGGTTGACGCCGAAGACGTACTGGCCAGCAACATTCATGATGAAGCTACACATCCAGCAGAAGTCGATATACCTTCAAATACAGTCTCGGAAATTGACGTTACAGAAGAAACGATCGGCGACGAATTTGAAATCGAGAATGCCGAAGAAAGTGCGGAGGAAACAGAGGTAGTTTCAGTCGCTGACACTGAAAAGAAAGAGGAGGAAGCCTAGAATGACCCCGCAACGATACAGCAACAATGGCACCGACATAGCCGACTTTGACGCCGTTCGCTTGGCTATCGCCAGCCCTGACGACATCATGGACTGGAGCTACGGTGAAGTTACAAAGCCAGAAACGATTAATTACCGCACCCAAAAACCAGAGCGTGACGGACTGTTCTGCGAGCGTATTTTTGGTCCGGTCAAAGATATAAATCCGCATGATGCTAAATATAAAGGCGTTCGCAGCCGCGAAGCTGCCGTCGATAAAAAAGGCGAGTTAGTTACCCGCAGCATTGTTCGACGCGAACGTATGGGCCATATTAAATTGGCTGTGCCAGTTTCGCACATTTGGTTTTTGCGCGGCACGCCTAGCGCAATGGGCTTACTGCTTGGCATGACTGTTAAGAGTCTAGAACGCGTAGCATACTTTGCCAGCTACATAATTAAAAGTGTTGACATTAAGAAACGCGACCAGCTACTAGCCGACAAAGAGGCTGAATTTGCTGCTGCTAAAGACGCTATCAAGCTGCGCTACGAAAAAGAAGCCAAAGAGGAAAATGCCAACGTTAAGGCGTTGGCCGAAGCCCAGACCAAAGAAATAGAAGAAGTTACTAAAGATTTCGAAACTTACCGCGAGCAGCTGCTTGGCTTAGAACGCTACAATTTAATTAACGAAACTGATTACCGTAACCTGCCAGATGAGCTGCGCAAACTAATTAGCGTAGGCATGGGCGGAGCTGCCCTGCAGGAACTGCTTAATGAAATTGACCTTAAACAGTTGATTAAAGATCTGACCGCAGAAGCCGAAGATGCTAAAGGCCAGCGTAAGAAGAAGTTGATGAAGCGCTTGCGTCTCTTGGAGTCCATGGATCTTGCCGGCATCAAACCTTCAAGCATGTGCGTCAGCGTTTTGCCGGTTATTCCTCCGGATCTGCGTCCTATGGTTCAGCTTACCGGCGGCCGTTTTGCCACCAGCGACTTAAATGATCTATACCGCCGTGTCATCAACCGTAATAATCGTCTTAAAAAGCTGATGGATTTGAACGCTCCAGAAGTTATTCGCCGCAACGAACAGCGTATGTTGCAAGAGGCTGTTGATGCTTTGATTGACAATAACAGTGCCCGCAGCGGTCGCGCTGTAGCTGCTACCGGCCAACGCCGGCGTCTAAAATCGCTTAGTGACATGCTCAAAGGCAAGCAAGGCCGTTTCCGCCAGAACTTACTTGGTAAGCGCGTGGATTACTCCGGACGGTCTGTGATTGTTTCCGGTCCTGAGCTAAAGATTAATCAATGCGGTTTGCCAAAGATGATGGCTCTCGAACTGTTTAAGCCGTTTGTTATCGGTGAGCTCATTTTACGTGAACAAGCCCATAATATCCGTAGTGCGTCGCGCTTGATTGAAATGGGTGAAACCGTCGTCTGGGATGCTCTTGATGAAGTCATCAAAGGTAAGTATGTGCTATTAAACCGAGCGCCGTCCTTGCACCGCTTGAGTATCCAGGCCTTCCAGCCTGTGCTAGTAGAAGGACGGGCGATTCAGATCCATCCGTTAGTTTGTAAAGGATTCAACGCTGACTTCGACGGCGACCAAATGGCTGTCCACTTGCCGCTTTCTGTTAAATCTCAGGCTGAGGCCCGCGAGATCATGGCTGCTAATCGCAATCTACTTAAGCCGGCAGACGGGTCGCCAATCTTGCATATCGAGCAGGATATCGTATTGGGTTGTTACTACTTGACCTACCAGCCGCCTGTCAGTGACACAGACAAACCGGCTAAGCCGCAAGCCTTTGCCGACTTGGAAGAGGCTCTTATGTCGCTTGATGCGGGCGGGTTGACTCTGCAAAGCGCAGTTCGTTTGCCTTACCGCGGCGAAGTTCGCGAAACCACTCTAGGCCGCTTGCTGTTCAACGAGATTCTGCCCGAAGACTTTCCGCTGCAGGATGAGACTATGACCAAGAAGCGCTTGCAGCAAGTAATGGCTGAGGTCTACACCCGCTACGGCCAGGAGGAAACAGCTGCTATTGCTGACGACCTAAAAGATCTCGGTTTCCACTACGCAACAGCTTCTGGCTTGAGTATTGGTATGGGCGACTTTGAGCCTATCAACGGCATGCAGCAACTGCTGGATGACGGCGAAGAGCGCGCGACAGCTATTTCGCGCCAGTACGAAGAAGGTTTCATTACCGACGATGAACGACATCGCTTAATCGTGGATAACTGGACTAAGATAGAAACTAAAGTTCAAGACCTTTTGAGCCAACAGATGGTTGGTCAGAACTCCTCTATGGCGATCGCTATTAACTCTGGTGCTCGCGGTAACATATCGCAGCTGAACAACGCCGTTGGCATGCTTGGCGTACTTCAAGATGCTGCCGGTAACGTCATTGAGCTGCCTATTAAATCAGGCTATATCGAAGGCCTTAGTCCTTTGGAATACTTCACTGGTACCCGCGGCACACGTAAAGCTCTGATTGATATTGCCCTTAAAACGGCTGATGCAGGTTACTTGACTCGTCGCCTAGTAGACGTTTCTCAAGACGTGTTTACCGTCGAAGATGACTCCAGTGATCCCGGATTCGCTATGACGCGCGCTGACGCCGAAGAAATCGGCACCACTTACGGATCGCGCTTGGTTGGCCGCTTTGCAGCTGAAACTGTCAAAGGCTACCTCAAAAAAGGTCAGCTGATCACGGGCGAAATCGCAAGCCAGATCGAAGATGATAAAGATATTGACAACATAAAGATAATGAGCGCTCTTAGCTGCGGCAATGTTCGCGGTGTAGCCCGTAAATCTTACGGTCTTGATCCAGCAACCGGCGAATTGGTAGCTGAACACCATCCGACTGGCGTTATTGCTGCGCAGAGTATTGGCGAGCTTGGCACGCAGCTTTCGCTGGACTCCAAGCACCGTTCCGGTAGCGTGGTAGCAGACGACGCTGCACAAGGTCTATCGCGTGTTGAAGAGTTGTTTGAAGTCCGTACGCCAAAGGGCCAAGCCTACCTGACCGAAATTGCCGGTACAGTCAACACATGGGAAGAAGGCGACCATTACGTAGTTCAAGTAGCTGCCGACGACAAAGAGAAAGTTACACTGAGTCTTGGCGAACGTAAAGCTGCTATCAAAAGTGGTAGCGATGTCTCCGCTGGCGATGTAGTAGCCGCCCTAGAAGACGCTTCTGAACCGCTAACTGCCCCCATGGCAGGACGTGCTCAAGTGACTAATAAAGCCGTGGTCATCACGCCTACTAAACAAAGCGTAGTGCGTTACGAGATACCTGGCTTTAAGCAGCTGCAAGTTAAAGACGGAGATAAAGTTGTAGCAGGCCAACGTCTAACTAACGGCTCCATCAACCTGCAAGACCTGATGCGCTTACAAGGCGTAGAAGCGACGCAGCGCTACATCATGAATGAGATTTTGAAGATCTTTGCCGGCCAGGGTCAAAATGTGGCTGACAAGCACTTGGAAATCATAGTTCGCCAGATGTTTAGCCGTGTTCAGATCGAAGATGCTGGCGACAGCGAATTTGTAACCGGCGATATCGTCAGCAAGCTAGCTGTCGTAGAAGCCAACGAAGCTCTGGTGGCTGCCAAAAAACAGCCAGCTAAAGTTGTTCAGCTGCTTCTTGGTATCACCAAGGCCAGCCTGAGCACGGATTCCTTCCTAAGCGCCGCATCCTTCCAGGACACCACACGTGTACTGATAGCAGCCGCTACTTCCGGCAAGGTTGATAAACTCTATGGTTTGAAAGAAAATGTCATTCTAGGCCGCATGATACCCGTCGGTACCGGCGCCGGAGAAGACGAAGAAGAGAGCGAAGAAGAAACCGCTCGCGCCGAAGCCGAGCAAATCATCGGCGCAGCATCTGCCGAGAAGTAGAGCTTAAGTATTGTCAACAGATGACGTATCTGTTACAATGAATTCAAATCAATATAAGCAATTAATCTATAAGCTAATCCGAGCCAGGGGCGTTGGCATAACCCCCGCAGCAGCAGATTGGACCAAATAAGGAGAATTAATGCCGACAATTAACCAGTTAGTACGCAAACCGCGCTCCAAGTCTGGCGCCAAGAGTAAGTCGCCGGCTCTGCAGCGCGTCACTAACAACCTCAAGACTAAGAACTACGAAAAACCAGCGCCTTTTAAGCGCGGGGTTTGCGTGCGTGTAACTACCAAGACACCTAAAAAGCCGAACTCGGCCTTACGTAAGGTTGCCCGCGTCCGCCTCAGTAATGGCCACGAAGTTTGGGCCTACATCGGCGGCGAAGGCCATAACCTACAAGAGCACGCTGTCGTTTTGGTCCGCGGCGGCCGCGTTAAAGACCTTCCAGGCGTGAGATACCACATTGTCCGTGGTTCATTAGACTTACAAGGTGTTAATGACCGCAAGAACGGCCGCTCCAAGTATGGCACCAAGAAAGGCGGCAAATAATGTCAGTTGAAATAATTCACCGTGATGAGGATGGCTCAGTGAGAGTAGAAACTTACGATGGCCGCTATGGTCTAATGGGCGTAGAAACTTACGATACAGACACGGATTACTATCTGGCTGACTGTGGTGACGGCAGAACTTCTGAAATGACAGCGCCTACCGAGGCAGCCACGCCAACGACAGCCAATGTCAAGCATATGGGCGGAGGGGTGGATATACTGTAATGCCTAGAAAAAAGACCAAATCCTTAGTCCGCGATATACCGGGCGATCGTATTTACCAGAATGTAGATGTGCAGAGGCTAATTAACCGCGTTATGCTAAACGGCAAAAAACAACTAGCCGAAAGGCTAGTTTACGGCGGCATGGAAAAGGCTGCCAAAAAGCTAAAGGTAGATAATCCGCTCGACGTTTTTGAGCAGGCAATGAAAAACGTTCAGCCGCATCTCGAGACTCGCTCTCGCCGTGTTGGCGGCGCCAACTACCAGATCCCATTCGAGGTTAAAGGTCAACGCCAGCGCCACCTTACTATGATGTGGTTTGTGGCTGCAGCCCGTGCTCGCAAAGGCATAAGCATGCAAGACCGCATCGCAGCCGAATTAGTAGATGCTTACAACAACCAAGGTGCAGCTGTTAAGAAGCGAGAAGATTCGCATAAGATGGCCGAGGCCAACCGCGCCTTTGCCCATTTCGCAAGGGGCTAACGAGAGTATGGGGTCTAACCTTGCTGGGTATGAATCTGTGGTGCTGGAATCGGATAACGTGTCAGTTGTGGCCTTCGTAGAAACGTTTCTATCTGAGCCAGGGGTTGCGGCATTCATTCAGCCGCCACTCGAAAGTGACCAGTCTGAAGGCGTGAAGGTTCCGGGAGCATACCGCATGGAAAACCGGAAAGGTTTGTTAACAGGCTTCTTTATGATCGAAAGATGGCTGCCGGATTGTATTGGTGAGCAAGCTCATGATAGGCCGGTAGAGGCGTTCGGTGAAAAAGTTTTAGCAATGATATAAAGATTAATGGACAGGACATAGAATATGGCAGCTAAGAAAACAGCAATGGATAAGATTCGCAACATCGGCATTATCGCCCATATCGATGCCGGTAAGACGACTACCACTGAAGGTATTCTGTATCGCACTGGGCTGAAGCATAAAATCGGTGCTGTACACGAAGGCGAAACTACTACTGACTGGATGGCTCAGGAGCGCGAGCGCGGTATTACTATCGTTAGCGCCGCTGTTACCTGTTACTGGAAAGACCATCAGATTAATATTATCGATACCCCGGGCCACATCGACTTTACCGTTGAAGTGGAGCGCTCTTTGCGCGTTCTTGACGGGGCCGTGGTTGTCTTTGACGGCAAGATGGGCGTTGAATCGCAATCTGAAACTGTCTGGCGCCAGGCTGACAAATACGGTGTACCGCGCATCTGTTTCATCAACAAGATCAACCAAACCGGCGGCGACTTTTACAAGTCGCTGGATACAATCCACGCCCGGCTTTCCAAGCACGCTTTCCCGATCCATCTGCCAATCGGCTTCGAGCAGCAAGTTAATGGCGTTGTTGACCTCGTTAGCATGAAGGCCTATACCTACAAAGAATTCACCGACCATGAGCTTACAGAGGGCGACATCCCTGAAGACATGCAAGATAAGGTTAAAAAATACCGCTCGTTACTGATTGAAAACGCTGTAGCTGAAGACGAAAAGATGCTGGAGAAGTACTTTGAAGTTGGTGAAGAAGGTATGAGCGAAGAAGAAATCAAGCACGCTATCCGCCAGGCTACTCTGACAGGTAAGTTCTTCCCAGTTACCGGCGGTGACGGTCGCGGTGTGATTGTTGAAAAAGTACTGGATTTGGTTAATAGCCTGTTGCCTAGCCCAAGCGACCGCGGCAGTACGTGGGGTACGCATCCCAAGAGCGGCGACGAAATCGAGCGCAAGCCAGAAGAGTCTCAACCATTTGCGGGCTTAGCTTTCAAGATTGCTACTGATCCTTTTGTTGGCAAGCTAGCCTATTTCCGTGTGTACTCCGGCGTTATCAAGTCAGGCAGCTATATCATGAATAGCTCGACCGGCGAGAAAGAACGCGTTGGTCGGGTCGTCCGTATGCAGGCCGATAAGCGCGAAGACGTCGATGAGGTTGGCGCCGGAGACATTGCCGCCATCGTTGGACTGAAAGGCACCACTACCGGCAACACGCTCTGCGACCAGAACAACCCGATCGTTCTAGAAAGCATCAGCTTCCCTGAGCCCCCCGTCAGCATCGCTATCGAGCCGAAGACCAAAGCCGATCAAGAAAAGATGAGCCTGGCTTTGCAGCGGTTAGCAGAAGAAGACCCGACTTTCCGGGTGCACGTAGATGACGAAACTGGCCAGACTATCATCAGCGGCATGGGTGAGCTCCACCTGGAAATCCTAGTCGATCGCATGAAGCGCGAGTTCAAGGTTGAGGCCAACATCGGCCAGCCACAAGTAGCTTACCGCGAGACTATTCGCAAAGATAACGTAGAAGTCCAGGGTAAATTTATCCGGCAATCAGGTGGCCGTGGCCAATACGGCGACGTATGGCTGCGCATTAGTCAGAATGAAGCTGGCAAAGGTTTTGAATTCATAAATTCCATCAAAGGCGGCGTGGTTCCGGCAGAGTACATTAAGCCCGTTCAACAAGGCATAGAAGAGGCCATGAGTAACGGCGTTGTTGCCGGTTATCCGGTAGTTGATATCAAGGCTGAACTTTATGATGGCTCTTACCACGAAGTCGATTCATCTGAAATGGCCTTTAAGATTGCCGGTTCAATGGCGCTCCAAGAAGGCGTTAAAAAAGCTAGCCCAGTCTTACTTGAGCCAATCATGAAAGTCGTTGTTGTAACACCCGAAGAATTCATGGGCGATGTAATTGGCGACCTGAACAGCAAGCGCGGACGAATTGAGAGCATGGAAGACCTTACGCCCGGCGTTAAAGAGATTACTGCTTTCGTCCCGTTGGGTGAAATGTTTGGATATACCACTAATCTGCGTTCTACTACTCAAGGTCGGGCTAGCTCCAGCATGGAACTTGACCACTATGCCGACGTTCCGCCAAATGTGGCTCAGGATATAATTGCCAAAAACTCCAAATAAGACAATAAATTGACGATATAGCTAATAAGTGATAGAATTTGCGATATGAGCGAGCTTGATCGTCCAACTTTTGAAACCTGTGGCTTCTTCGAAGGTGCCTACGACTTCCATCCATATCTTCGCGAAGAAGTAAGAGGTGAAAGACTCGCAAATTATATCGGACACTTTAGCAGATGGGACTTAAGCCATGCTCGCCCCGAAATATATGGTTTTTCGGAGGAAGTTGATGCGGTCTTGCCTAAAATCCATCTTCCATATCGGACTACCAACACTGTTAAGCAAGTAGGTCTACAATTCCGGCATAACGGAAGAGAAAATTCTTCTGTTCCGGACGCATATTCTGTGAGGTATGCTCGGTGTGGTAGCACATCTAGTAGGGGCCATGACATTACTAAAAGTCTATATGTTGATATCCTACGGAGAGATTTAGCCCCAGCATTAGCAGAAGACACTGCTTCTGATGACACAATAAGAAAGTGGCAGCGTGTTGCAAGGATAGGTCAGGCATTTGGAAATGCTGTGCTGGCTTTTTCTGTAGATTCACAGTCGTACAAGCCATTTCTTAGCACTCAAGGTTCAAAGTATAAGAGAGGCCAACTTGAACCCCTCAAGTCAGAAGCTTTAGCGCAGGCTGTGTTTGATACAGTCTACTTCTGGGAGTAGATATCTTAATGCTGTTATAGTTGTTGTCTGAGCGACGATTGCGCATAAGCTCTTAATAGGGCATAATTGAATCAAATATGAGCGAAAACAGAGTATTAATGCTAGACGACTCAACCAAGCTAGCTCTTTGGGAGTTTGGCCAAATGGGCGAGCCTGGGCCAACTATCGAAGAGGTGCAGGAAATGATTCCGGGTAGTCTGAGCCTCACAGAGATAAACACTCTCGGATTGCAGATCTCCTGTTTCGTCGAGAGAGTTAATCCTAGCCGTAATGCACTTTCTCATGGCCGTAAAGCCGAAGACGAGACCGTTTTTAATATCGGTGCAGCCGCTATACTAACTGGAGACCGTAAAACTGCCGAGAGCGCGATTGCCCATATGAAACGCGACAAACTTGCCCCGATGAGATTCTTAGGCGGAATGATGCTAAGCCGCAAACTTAAAAATTTGTAATAAGTTGACATGAGTGGTATAATTACCCTATGTCAAAGCTTGAGAGACAGCATGAAGCTCCCCGCGCTCCACATGCGCGGTTAGCCTGGTTTACCGGCTTAATAGGTGTTATTGATTCAGCGTTAAGAGGTCGTCGCGATGACTCGTCGCTCAAAGGCGACGGAGAGCCTCAGCTGGCCGGTCTGCCGATGAGCGAAATTGTTGCAGGGCTTGATAGCAGTCTGGTGGCGCATGTCGCCGACGAACGAGGCGTAGATTTGCATCGGGTTTCCGACGAAGTATATGTCACTATCCCTAAACAGACCATGACGGTTGATGATTTTATAAAAGCAGAGGGCGGCGACCCACAGGATGCTGAACTGCGGGCAGACATACAGAACTTTATTGCCGGCCAAAGCGAATAAACACCACCGGTGTATCGTTAACTCTTTACAAACCTGTTAATATCAGCTAACATTATTCGGTAAGATGCGTGGGTTATCTATTGCTCGCGCAAAAATTAGTAATAACTAAGGAGTAATTCAAGAAATGGCAGAGAATTTTGACCGCAGCAAGCCGCACGTCAACGTAGGTACCATGGGTCACGTTGACCACGGTAAGACTACTTTGACCGCAGCAATCACCGCTGTGCTGGCTAAGAAGTTGCCCAGCAACGTTAACAAACCCATCAAATATGACGAAATCGACAACGCGCCCGAAGAAAAGCAGCGCGGCATCACTATCGCTACTTCGCACCAAGAGTATGAAAGCGAAAAGCGCCATTATGCTCACGTTGACATGCCTGGCCACGCCGACTACGTCAAAAACATGATTACTGGCGCCGCTCAGGTAGACGGTGCAATTTTGGTAGTTTCAGCTGCCGATGGTCCTATGCCGCAGACTCGCGAGCACGTGCTGCTGGCTAAGCAAGTCGGCGTCCCGTATATCTTGGTCTTCTTGAACAAGATGGACCTCGCTGACGCTGACTTGGTTGACCTGGTGGAAGAAGAAGTTCGCGAATTGCTCGAGAAGAATGGCTTCGACAAGAACGCTCCGATTATCCGCGGCAGCGCCACCAAAGCTTTGGAGGGCGACGCTGAGAATGAAGACAAGATTATGGAGCTTGTTAAGGCTATGGACGAAAACATCCCTGAGCCGAAGCGCGAGCTTGATAAGCCTTTCTTGATGCCTATAGAAGACGTCTTCTCTATCAAGGGCCGCGGCACTGTTGCTACGGGTCGTATTGAGCAGGGTATCGTTAAGGTTAATGAAGAAGTTGAAATCGTTGGCATCAAAGACACTCAAAAGAGTACTGTTACAGGTGTTGAAATGTTCAAGAAAAATCTTGATCAAGGCCAAGCTGGCGACAATGTAGGCATTCTGCTGCGCGGTATTGAACGCGACGACATTGAACGCGGCCAGGTTCTGGCTAAGACTGGCACCATTACTCCGCACACTGAGTTCGATAGCGAAGTCTACATTTTGACTAAAGAAGAAGGCGGTCGTCACACCCCGTTCTTCAAGGGTTACAAGCCTCAGTTCTATTTCCGAACTACCGATGTTACCGGTGAAGTTGAGCTGCCGGCCGACAAAGAAATGGTTATGCCGGGCGACACCGTAACCTTCAAGGTTAAGTTGCTGGCTCCGATTGCTATGGAGCAGGGTCTGCGCTTTGCTATCCGTGAAGGCGGCCGCACCGTAGGTGCCGGCGTCGTCACTAAGATAGTCAAGTAAGTGGCTTGACGATAAACAAGAAAGAGCCCGTTAGGGCTCTTTCTTTTTACTGGCCCGACAAACGTAACCACTTTCCCTGGTGGAATTATCTGGTAGAATAGGCCAGTAAACTAAAACTGCTGATTAAAAGTCACTTTTGAAAAACAGAGGGATGTTACAGCAGGCTGGACAAACGTCCGGAAAGGAACACCACCTATGGCAGACGCCAAAACTACTACAAAATCAACTACAGCCGACGGAAAGCAGCGAATCCGCATTCGCTTGAAAGCTTACGATCATAAAGTTATAGATCAGGCCGCTAAGCAGATTGTGGATACGGTGCTCAGAAACGGCTCTACGCTGGCTGGCCCGATACCGTTACCGACCAGAAAAAGTACTTTTACGGTTGTTAAGAGTCCGCATGTATATAAAAAAGGCCGGGAGCAGTTTGAGATGCGCGTCCATAAACGTCTGATAGACGTGTTTGAGCCAACGCCCAAGACAATTGACAGCCTGATGAACCTCAGCTTGCCTGCAGGCTGTGATGTAGAAATTAAGATGTAACGGAGTATAGATACACGAATATGAGCGAACTCGCCACAATTACTAGGTCCGTATGTATGAGAGAGACAGACGATAATCTATATATCGCCGTCAGTAAGCCCTATCAGCCGTACGACCCTACTTACGAGGAATTAATGTCTATCACGGAGCACGGTCAAGTTAAGACGCTCAAAAACGAGGGTAGTCAAGTATTTGTGCATCCTATAGACGAGGTTCCAAGAGAAAAAGGCAGTAAAGCTAATAGTCAAGATCAACTAAGTGCTTACGTTATATTCTCGTTATCTAAAGTAATACGTAACTCTAATCCGATCCTTATTGATCCGATTATATATAGAGTGGAAGATAAACTTCCTCCTATGCCATACATAAAGTTCTAATTACATAAGTTTGCTTTTATATGGCTAATATAATATAATAGTAGATTGTATGAGTGAGCAGGAATATAGTTTTTTAGCGGACTGTCAACAGTACCGTGAGTTATCAGAGTTACAAGCCCAGGAGGCCGATCTTAATGCCGGCTTAGCTGCTGATGACTTTGCAACTGACAGTATCAAAACAGCTTATGAAGCAGCATTGCAAGAAGTTTCTGGCCAGGCAGCTGACTTAGCAGCCAACCCTGAGCTCCAACAAAAAGTTCTGTCAGCGGGCGCCCAAGCCGTTAAAGTGCTCGAGCAGCTTGGTCCGCTGCGCGGCATATTATCAGCTGAGGAAATCGCCGATATGGAGGCTGGCGCCCGCGGAGATGCCTCTAGCGTAGCCGACTATTATCGTCGCTACGGCGCTAACACCGAAGAAGCTCGAGAATTATTGGCATCTTTGGCAAAAGTAGGTAACTTTGCGGTTGCAGGCGCAACTGCGGTAGCGCCGCGTATGCCTCGACCTACACCGAGGCCATCTAGTCATCCACAACCACCCGAGCCTGTCTCTGCAGCTTCCGAGCCTAGACCGCCTGCCCCTTCTCCTGAAAAAAATCAGGCCAAGCCCAAAGAAATTACGCTTATTTTTAACGATGATGGAGTTAGGGTTGGTAATAAGGGCAAAGTAAATCCATATGTAATTAAGGCTCCTGCTGAGTTTAGGTCCAGATTAACTCATGCCCGGCGCAGCATGTTATTTCATATGGCTAAGCACCCTGGTCAAATGTTCTCATCGCCTGAATTGTGGGAAGTGGCGTTTGGTTCCGAGAGCGAATATGACAAAGGATCAATGACCACTATAAGAGACTGGTTCCACAAACTGACTCACCGTCGCGAGCCTTTACTTGCTTCCACCGGTGGTAGCATGGGCTACCGAATAGGCATTTCCCCATCTTTCCATACGAAGGTCGTTGAAGCTGACAAAAAGACTGAAGGTGCGCCAACTGCAAAACCTGAAGAGCGCGAGCTTGGCGGCGTGCGTCTGAGCAGTCTTTACGTGGCGGTTCAGCGGCTAATTAGTCATAACCATGTTTTAGAAGGCCACGGTATGCCAGCTGTCAGCCAGGAACTAAAAGAGTCTTTAGATGCATACCGGCCCGATATGTCAGAGTTTATAACCGATGCCGACAAAATAGCTTACAGGGATGGTTGCGTTCACGAAGTCCAGTACGTATTTAATAGCAATAAACTGTTTGTGCAATTCCTTGAGTCTCTCGGCGAGGAGAACACTCTTATGGGGCTTGCCGAGTACTTTATAGAATTACTGGATCAGCCGAAGCAAAGAAAATTTGTTAGCCGGCTCATGATGGCGCGGTTGCAGAACAAAGGCGTGGCTGGTCAGGATGGTGGTATAGATGGTTTAGAAAGCGAACTGGTAGATGAAGATGGAGTGGTACTATGGCCAATCAAGACTGAGGCTGAGAATGCCGGCGAAGCTACGCCGACTGCCGCTCGCGAGGAACCAGCTAGCTCGTCTTCGCGCCGTCGTCGTCGAGACCGTCGCTTGCCGCCAGTAGAAACTGAGCTACCATCTGAATCGGAAGCCAAGGCCGACCAAAATGGTAATGGTGCCGATGAGAGCCAAGATCAGCCGGCTAAAGGCGAGTTCCGCAGAATCGTTAATGATCAAGAGGTTTGGGCTCACGATGAACGTGCTAACGGTGATAAACGAGCCAAGATCCAAGAGCTCGAGGACTACGTCTATGATCTCAGTGTTAAGTTCTTCAAGAACTTTGATCCGACTAAAAGTTATTCTAGACCGCAGCTGCAAAGTGTCTTCACGGAATTTACGCCTCGTATGGGAGTTGATGCCCGCGAGAACAAAGTTGGCCCTAAGGAGCGCCACAATCCAGTCTACTCGTTAGATGATATGCTCCATGTCTTGATATACAGCCACTCACAATTCCAGCCTTTATCGGCTCATAAACGAAAAGCCACTCAGAACTTGGTCAAACGTGTGGTTAACCAGGGTATCAAACGCGCCCAGGTCGAAGTTGGCGCAATCACGACCGCTGCCTAGGATTGAAGGCAGCCAATCACTCTTGTAGAATTTGCAACACGTTGACAGGGGTAAGTGTATCATGATACTCTGTTAGGGAATCTCGACAAGATTTTTACTTGGCTTGCGCCCGCAGGTCTGCCAAAAACAGAGGTAGAAACCGCCGCAGCCAAGAATTTTTATGTCTTGTTTGAATTCAGAAAGGTCCAAGTGAAAGCACTAATTACTAGAAAAGTCGGTATGACATCTGCCATCAACGAAGACGGCAGCGTACAGGCTATTACTTTGCTTTCAGTTGGAGAACACACGGTGGTTAGCCACAAGACTGCTGAAAAAGACGGTTACACTGCTGTTCAGGTGGGCACAGAAAAGGCTAAGAAACTTAGTAAAAGCGTAGCTGGCCACGTGAAGAAATCTAAGGTGATGCCGAAACTCATCCGTGAATTTCGCATTACCGAGGAAATTCCTGAAGAGCTTAGCGTCGGCAGCAAAATCAGCGCCGACGTTTTTAATGTTGGCGACAGCGTGCAGGCTACTGGAACCAGCAAAGGTAAAGGGTTCGCTGGTGCTATCAAGCGGCATAACTTCCATCGTCAACGTCAGACTCACGGTGCCAAGGGCGCTACCCGTAAAGTAGGCTCCATTGGCTCTATGTATCCTCAAAAGATTTTCAAGGGCAAGAAGATGGCCGGTCAGCTTGGCGGCGGCCAGGTCACAGTCCGTAATTTAAAGATTGCATTAGTTGATACTGAGCAAGGCGTAATCGGCGTCGCAGGTGCTGTCCCCGGCCCCCGCAAAAGCGTGGTTATATTGAAAGGGACTGAATAATGGCGGTAGCTACTTATACTAAAAGCGGTGCCAAAGCTACTACCCCGGCCAAACTGGATAAAGCTGTTTTTGGCGTAGAAGCTAAGAACCACGAACTAATAAAAGCTGCATACGAAGCTTACCTTGCCAACGGCCGACCAAACTTAGCTTTCGCTAAGACCCGTGGTCTGGTGCGTGGCAGCACGCGAAAACCACATCCCCAAAAAGGCACTGGCCGCGCCCGTGCCGGCTCCATTCGCAGCCCGCTGTGGCGCAGCGGCGGCACTATCTTCGGTCCAACAGGACAAGAAAACTATTCTAAGCGCCTAAACGTTAAAGCCAAGAGGTTAGCTACTCGCCAAGCGCTG
This sequence comes from Candidatus Saccharimonadota bacterium, assembly GCA_029288485.1. Lineage (GTDB taxonomy): Bacteria > Patescibacteriota > Saccharimonadia > Saccharimonadales > UBA4665 > JARIHC01. The sequence continues at coordinate 38,463 of JARIHC010000004.1, forward strand.
AGCATTGCTAGCAGCGAGAATAAGATTATTGTTATAGAAGACGTAGTTTCTAAAGAAGGCAAAACCGCCGAAATAGCTAAGTTGCTTGCTAAAATTGGTGCTACTCGGAATGTTTTGATCGTTGTAGACAACAAAACTCCGGAACTAGCCAGAGCTACCCGCAATTTACCGAACGTTAAAGTAGTGAGCGCCATGTATGTGAACGTCTACGACTCTCTTAACGCCGATTGTATTGTGATGAGCCAAAAGGCGCTCGCCGTCGTGAACGAGTGGCTAGGCGATAAGCCGGCAGCTCGCCCGAGCAAGGAGGCCAAATAATGAGTAAAAGCCTTATTTTGCGCCCTCGCTTGAGCGAAAAGACTTATAACCTGAGCGAAAATCGGGTTTATGTTGTTGACGTTCCTGGCAATGCCAATAAGCACAGCATAGCCCGTGCTATTGAAAGCCAGTTCGAGGTCAAGGTAGACAAAGTTAATACAACTGTTATTAAGGGTAAGTCCAAGCGTATTATTAGCGCCAGCGGTAAACGTGTTAAGAACACTCAAGGCCGCCGTTCTGACATCAAGAAGGCTTACGTAACCTTATCTGAAGGCCATAGCTTACCATTCTTTGCTGCTATTGAAGAAGAAGAGCAGAAAGAACAAGCTGCCCAGGAGAAGATTGACAAAGCTGTAGCTAAGCAAACCGCTAAAGAAGCTAAGAAGGCGCCTAAGGCAAGCGAAAAGACTGTTAGTAAGCAGCCCAAAAAGGCGAATAAGGCTGAAGAGACTGAAGCTGAGGAGCAGCCCAAGCCGCAACGACGTCGGTTCTTCTTGCGTGGGCGTAAAGGAAAGGCGGACGAGTAATGGCTATCAAGCAATACAAGCCGACCACGCCTGCCCGCCGCGGCATGACTACTCAGGACTTTGGCGCTATCACTACCAAAAAACCGCTGAAATCTCTGCTAGCGCCTAAGCGCCGCGGTAACGGCCGGAATAACCAAGGCCGTATAACTACTCGCCACAAAGGCGGCGGCGCCAAGAAGTTTTACCGGATTGTTAACTTTAAGCTAGCTGACGGCGTAAGTGCAACTATTGAACACATCGAATATGATCCCAATCGCAGCGCCCGAATCGCCCGCGTTAAAGAATCGAATGGTACGTATCATTATATTTTGGCGGCCCAAGGCATGAAAGTTGGGCAAAAGATTAGTAGTGGCGAAGAAGTTAATATTGAATCTGGTAACCGCCTACCGCTTAAAAGTATTCCTATTGGTAGCACTGTACATGCTATCGAGTTGAAAGTTGGTGGCGGCGCTCAGCTGGTGCGCAGCGCCGGCAATAGCGCTCAGCTTATGGGTCGGGATAATGGCTATGCTCAAGTACGTTTGCCTAGCGGCGAAGTGCGCTTGGTAAACGAAAACTGCGCAGCTTCTATAGGGGTAATCGGTAATGAGCAGCACCAGAATATTAAGATTGGCAAAGCTGGTCGCAACCGCCACAAGGGCAAACGACCAACAGTCCGCGGTGTAGTTATGAACGCTGCTGACCACCCGCATGGTGGTGGTGATGGCGGCCGCCATGGTATCGGCGGCGGTAAAAATCACGGCGCAGCACCTAAGACGCCTTGGGGGCAAAAGACCCTTGGCTATAAGACGCGCCGTCGTAAAAGTACTGATAAATTTATTGTAAGAAGTCGACATCAAGGGAAGAGGAGATAGCTATGACTACTGCAGAGAGCCGCCAAGACCAGGTAGAACATCCAATTACTAAGTTTGGTGAACAAGTTTCGAACCGGCTAGCGGCTGGCGAGATGTTCAGTTTGCTACCCGGCTTTGAGGCGGGCGTGGCCCTAGCTGAAGGCCCAGATCAAGACAAACCTCTAGAAGATATAATCCATGAGGTTGCAGAGCAACATAAGGATAAGTTTGTTGATCCATATCCATCATTTGATGCAGTTGTGCTCGGGGTTTGCATGGGTTTTTATATGACCAAATATCGTGACGAAGAAGGCAATTGTGTTCTTCCTGGTCAGGCTGGAGAGGGAGCATGAGCCGATCACTTAAAAAAGGACCATTTATAGACTTTAAGCTAACCAAGAAGGTTAATGCTCTTGGCGACAATGACCGCACTATCATTAAGACCTGGGCGCGGGCTAGTACTATTGCGCCGGAGTTTGTCGGCAAAACAATTGCTGTTCACAACGGCAAGGTCCACGTGCCAGTATTCATAACTGAAAATATGGTTGGTCATAAACTGGGCGAGTTTGCCCCGACTCGTAAGTTCCGCAGGCACGGCGGTAAGTTAGCGAAAGGCGATTAAGGAGTAATATGGCAGTTCAAGCAACCGCAAAAGGAATCAGTATTAGCCCTCGCAAAGTAAGCGTGGTAGCTGCTCTAGTGCGCGGCCGCACCGTAGAAGACGCGCTGACTATTTTGGAGCACACGCCGCGTCGTTCAGCTCTAGCTGTCAGCAAAGTTATTAAAAGTGCTAAGGCTAACGCTGATCACAATCATGGTTACAAGCCGGCTTCGCTGCAGATTACTGAAATTTCCGTTACCCCTGGTCCGCGCTTAAGGCGCTTCCGGCCAATGGCTCGCGGCCGGGCCAATCCGTTCCAGTACAAATCTTCACACATTCGAGTAGTTGTAGACGGTGAAAAACGCGAGGCTAAAAAGCCTGCTGCCGCCAAAAAGGCTGAAGTCGCTAAATCTGAAGCCAAGAAAGAGGGGGCCAAGTAATGGGTCAAAAAGTTAATCCTATTAGTATGCGCCTTCAAGTTAATAAAGATTGGCGCAGCAAGTGGTTTGCTAGCAAGCGCGATTACGCTAAGTTCTTGCAGGATGACCTTAAAGTGCGCAAATTAATTTCCGATAAAATGGGTAGCCGCGCTTCTATTAATAAGGTAGAAATTAACCGCACGCCTAATCTAGTAACAGTTACTATATCTACGGCTAAAGCAGGTGTGGTTATTGGTCGCGGCGGTTCTAGCGCAGCCGAGCTTAAAACGGCTATAGAAAAAATCTATAGCGTGCCTACTAGAGTTAATATCGAAGAGATCAAAAAAGCTGATCTTTATGCTAAGTTAGTAGCCGAAAATATTGCACATCAGTTAGAGCGCCGGATGAGCTTCCGACGCGCCATCAAGTCCACTGCTGCTGCTACAATGCGCGCCGGCGCCAAAGGTGTTCGTATAGAGGTATCAGGCCGCTTAAATGGTGCTGAAATGTCGCGCCGCGAGAAAGAAGTTGCCGGTTCTGTGCCGCTGCATACTCTACGGGCTGACATCGATTACGCTCAGGTAAACGCTCAGACTCCAGCTGGAATCATAGGCGTGAAAGTCTGGATTTATAAGGGAGAGAGCCAGTAATGTTGATGCCTAAACGCCAAAAGCACCGCAAGGTGCGAAAAGGCAAGATCCGCGGTGTTGCTACGTCTGGCAACTACGTGGCGTTTGGCGATTATGCGTTGCAAGCTCAAGGCCAAGAACGCATTACCGCTCGCCAGATTGAGGCTGCTCGCCAAGCTATGACGCGCTATATTAAGCGTGGTGGTAAAATCTGGATCCGCGTATTTCCACATACTCCTGTAACGCGTAAGCCACAAGACGTTAAAATGGGCAGCGGTAAAGGTAATCCTGAATTTTTTGTTGCTAAAGTCCGCCCCGGTACTATTCTGTTTGAAATGCAGGGCGTACCAGAAGAGGCTGCTCGTGAAGCTATGCGCTTGGCTGCTCATAAGTTGCCGGTCAAAACACGCTTTTTAGTTCGGGAGGAGTCATAACATGAAGATTGCTGAAATCCGCAAGTTATCCACCAAAGAATTGACTAGCGAAAGCACTAAGCTGCGTGAAGAAATTGCTGAAATGAGACGGCGTATCCACACTGGCGAAGCTCAGAATGTCCGCGTTATTCGCACTAAACGTAAAGATCTAGCGCGAATGCTCACCGTGCTCAGTGAAGCCCTGATAAAGGAGGCTAAGTAATGGCTAAGACCATCATAGGTGTCGTAACCTCGAATAAGACTGATAAGACAATAGTAGTTACTACACATACCCATAAGACACATCCTTTGTATCGCAAGCAGTACACTATTACGAGCAAATTTATGGCTCATGACGAAAATAACGAATGTCAGCCTGGCGATAAAGTATCTATAGTGGAAACACGCCCATTAAGCGCACGTAAACGGTTTACGTTAGAAAAAATCATTGAGAAGCCTAAGCTGCGTGCAGATTCGCTGGCTATCACGAAAGCAGAAGATGAGGGCACAGGCCGCCGCGACAGCAAAGCTTCTAAGGATGAAGAATCTGAGGAAAAGAGCAGCAACAAGACCGAAAAGACCGAGAAGTCCGAGAAGGAGACCGCATGATCCAGCAGGAATCTCGTTTGAACGTCTGCGATAACAGCGGCGCCAAAGAAATCCTGTGTATCCGCGTGCTTGGCGGCAGCCGCCGGCGTTACGCCCGGGTCGGCGACGTCATTGTTGCGACTGTTAAGCAGGCTGCCCCAAATGGCAATGTTGCTAAAAAGTCTGTTGTTAAGGCTGTAGTAGTACGTAGCCGCGATCAGATCAAGCGAAAAGATGGCTCCACTCTTAAGTTTGATGACAATGCTGCCGTGATAGTAGACGACGAAAAACAGCCGCGAGCGACTCGTATTTTTGGCCCCGTACCACGCGAACTGCGTGACCAGGGCTACGCTAAAATCGTGTCGTTAGCACCGGAGGTACTGTAATGAAGATCAAGCTTAAAAAAGGCGATAAAGTGATTGTCCGTTCCGGAAAGTACAGGGGTCAGACTGGCAAAGTTACAGCAACTCACCCTAGTGAGAACAAAGTAACCGTGGAAGGCATTAACGTAGTTAAAAAGCACGTCAAGCCTAATCGTGAGCATCCTCAAGGCGCGATTTTAGAGTTAACTAAGCCCATTTGGGTTTCAAAAGTCAGCGTTGTTGAGCCAACCTCTAAGAAGCCCACGCGCATTGGCTACAAGTTAGACGCTGCCGGTAAGAAAACTCGTATATATAAAAGAACTGGAAAGGAGATCAAGTAATGGCTAATTCTACAGCTAGCACCACTAATGCTCGTCTCCGGGTCCAGTACAATAGTGAAATCGCTAAAGACTTACAGAAGGAACTGGGGCTTAAAAATCCGCACGAAGTTCCAAAACTGGAGAAGATTGTTGTGAACTGCGGCTTAGGTAAGGCCAAAGACGACAAACGAGTGATGGAAACAGCCACCAACACGCTGCGCAAAATTACCGGCCAGCAGCCGATTCAAACTACTGCTAAGCAATCCATAGCTAGCTTCAAGCTGCGCGAAGGTAATAAGATCGGCCTAAAGGTGACGCTGCGGGGCGAGTATATGTATGAATTCATGGATAGGGTTATTAGCACTGTTTTGCCGCGCTTGCGTGACTTCCACGGCGTTAGTAACAAGGCGTTTGACGCTCAGGGCAACTACGCTATAGGTTTTACCGATCAGTCAGTATTTCCTGAATTAAGTTTTGAAGAAACGACTCCGGCGCACGGTTTGCAAGTAATATTCGTCATTAAATGTAAAGAGAAAGCACATGCCAAAGCTTTGCTTGAAAAGTTTGGTATGCCCTTTCAGAAAGGAGCTAAATAATGGCTAAAAAATCAATTGTTGCCCGCGACGCTAAAAGGGCTAAGATGATCGACAAATATGCCGCTAAGCGTAAACAGCTCAAAGAGCTTGGGGATCAGGAAGGCTTGGCTAAATTACCGCGCAACTCTAGTCCTACTCGTCGCACGAACCGATGCGCTGAAACTGGCCGCCCCAGGGCTTACATGCGTCAGTTTGGTCTAAGCCGTATTAGTTTCCGAGAACATGCAAGTAAAGGCGAAGTGCCTGGTGTAACGAAGTCGAGCTGGTAGGAGAACAAGGAAATATATGAGTATTACTACAACGGATCCAATCGCTGACATGTTCACCCGCATCCGCAACGCTATTGCCGTGCGCAAGCATGAGATTAGTCTGCCGCATTCCAACATTAAAGAGTCGGTCGCCAAGCTACTTAAAGACAGTAACTTTATTGACGACGTAAAAGTAGACAAAGCGCCGGTTGGTAAAACCCTGACTATCAAGATCAACGGCGGCGACAGCAATGCTCGCATTACTGAAATTGTGCGTCTCAGCAAACCGGGTCGCCGGTACTATGTGAATGCCAAGGATATACCGGTAGTCAAGCGCGGCCGCGGTGTAGTTATTCTGTCGACTAGCAAAGGTCTTATGACTGGCGACCAAGCCAAGACCGAGCATGTTGGCGGCGAATTAATCTGTAAGGTGTATTAAAGATGAGCCGAGTAGGAAAACAGCCAATCAAGATTCCGAGCGGTGTGACAATCGTGATCGGCTCTGACGAAATTACTATTAACGGAAGCAAAGGTGAGCTTAAACAGTTCACTATGCCAGGCGTTAACATAAAACAAGAAGGCGACGAACTAATCGTAACTCGTATAAATGACGAGCCTGAAAATCGCGCTAAGCACGGTCTCATGCGGGCACTGTTATATAATATGGTTAAAGGGGTAAGCGAAGGCTTTAGCCGTAAACTAGAAATTAACGGGGTTGGTTACCGAGTTGCTCAACAAGGGCAAGACCTTAAACTAAACCTGGGTTTCTCGCATGATGTTATTTATAAAGTTCCACAAGGCGTAGCAACTGCCGTCGAGCAAAATGCTATAACAGTCAGCGGTATAAGCAAGCAGCAGGTGGGTCAAGTAGCTGCCGAAATCCGCGCCCTTAAGAAACCTGAACCGTATAAGGGCAAGGGTATAAAGTACGAAGGTGAGCGTATACTGCGTAAGAGCGGTAAGAGCGGCAAGGAAGGCGCATAATGAGTAATCAATTAGCACATAAGTTACATAACAAGAGTCAGCGCAAGCGCCGTATCCGTTCGGTTGTTGTCGGCACAGACAAGCGTCCGCGCCTTAGTGTTTACGTTAGCAATACTAACGTTACTGCTCAGCTCATTGATGACACTAGCGGTAAAACACTTAGTTATGTTACAACCGTGGGGCAGAAGTCACTAAAGGGCTCAATGGGCGAAAAAGCTGAGTGGGTTGGCGCAGAAATTGCCAATCAAGCTAAAGCGTCTAAAGTTAAAAAAGTCGTTTTCGATAGAGGCGGTAATTTATACCATGGCCGAATTGCGGCATTGGCTGATGCGGCTCGTAAAGCAGGATTGGAGTTTTAAATGGCAGATACAGCAACAACCCCAACACCACCCAAAACTACTCAGCAGCGAAATCGTAGGCCTGACGACATACAGGAAGAAAAGCAGTTTGATGAGCGCACTTTACATATTGATCGTGTGGCGCGCGTAGTTAAAGGCGGCCGGCGCTTTCGTTTCCGCGCACTAGTTGTGGTCGGCGATCGCAAGCACAAGGTAGGTATTGGTCTAGCGAAAGGCGCTGATGTTACTACGGCTGTCAACAAGGCTACTGACGTAGCCAAGAAAAATATGGTAGCAGTGTCCCTATACAAAGACACATTGCCTCATGAAGTAGAAGCTCAGGTTAGCGGTGCGCACATAATGTTGAAACCGGCTAGCCCTGGTACCGGCTTGATTGCTGGCGGCGTGGTCCGCTCTGTTCTTGAGGTGGCTGGGGTCCACAACGCACTTAGCAAATCGCTTGGTTCGTCTAATAAAGCCAATATTGCCTACGCTACTATTGACGCCCTTCGCAGCTTAGTGCCGGCTAAGGACTGGGTGACCTCGAGCGGTAAAAAAGCAAAGAAGGCTAAATAATGAAATATCATAAATTGACAACCGCATCTAAGCAGAGCTCACGGCGTGTTGGGCGGGGTATCGCTGCTGGCCGAGGAAAAACTGCTGGGCGGGGCACCAAAGGACAGAAATCTCGCGCTGGTTCTAGCGCCAAGCCAGGATTCGCTGGCGGCTCTAATCCTTTAATGAAAAAATTACCTAAACTACCTGGTTTTCGCAGTCATCGAGTTGCCGCAGAGACCGTTTATACTGGGCAATTACAAGACCTCAAAAACGCTACCGTAGACGCCCGATCTCTAGCTGAAGCCGGTCTAATAAGCAACGCCTATGTAGATGTAAAGTTGCTTGTTAAGGGAGATCTTAAGAAAAAGGTAGCAGTTAAGTTGCCGCTCGCTAGCACTAGCGCCATAGATATGGTTCAAAAAAATGGTGGCAGTTTTGAAAAAACGGCGCGTTTGTCTCGTCCAAAAACTAAAACAGAAGCCAAAAAGTAAAAGTGTGAAATAATAAGCGGGGGCATTTAGAGAGGGTAGCTAGCAACACATGAACTGGAAAATTATCGCCAAGTCACTGACGCACAAAGATATGCGCGGTCGCATTCTGGCAGTTCTTGGTATCATCCTCGTATTCCGCATTTTGGCTCATGTGCCAGTACCTCTGGGCAACCCGCAAACCTTGCACCAAGTGCTTCAAAACCTCTTTAATTCTCAGAACACGCCTCAGCTGTTAAATATTATCAATGTCTTATCCGGCGGAGCGCTAGCAAACTTTTCTATTATGATCGCCGGCCTGGGGCCGTATATCAACGCCTCAATTATTATGCAGCTGCTGACTAAAGCTATACCGCAGTTGGAGGCTTTGCAAAAAGAAGGCGAATTCGGCCAAAAGAAAATTAATCAATATACCCGCATTTTGACGTTGCCGCTTGCTATTATTCAAGCTGTCGGATCTATTTACCTAATTCGTCAAGCTGCTCAGAGCATAGGTGGAGTTGGCGATATTACTGCTAATGCGCATTTAGCTCAGTGGATATTGATGGTAGCCGCACTGACGGGTGGTTCAATGCTTTTAATGTGGCTCGGTGAACTTGTTACAGAGCAGAGTGTTGGCAATGGTATATCGCTCCTCATTACAGTAGGCATTGTGAGCCGCTTGCCCGCCGACATTGCTCAAATATTCAGCACAGTTGTTAAGAAAGGGCATAACTTTGTGTTGTCTGGCCATACGTTGCCATTTAACAAAAGCGGGTTAATAGCTGGCTTAGCTATATTTGTCTCTGTAGTCGGGGTAACTTGGTTAGTGGTGATGCTCAATGAAGCGGCGCGTAACTTGACCGTTAATTATGCTAAACGCGTGCAAGGCAATCGCACGTATGGCGGCATAACTACTATTCTGCCAGTTAAGTTGATTACGGCGGGCGTGGTGCCGATTATATTTGCTGTAGCATTCTTAAGCGTACCTAGTTTTGCTGGGCAGCTACTGAGCGGTAGCAGCAACGCTCACTGGGCGCAGCTCGGCCAGAATTTAGTGACGTGGTTCCAAACACCGTCAGCTCAGACTTTCGCTACCGAGGGCCTTAAAGCCTATATTTATCCAGTTACTTACTTTTTACTAGTATTCGTCTTTACTTTCTTCTACACCAGCATTACCTTTAATTCTAAAGAAATAGCCGAAAACCTACACAAACAAGGCGGCTTTATAGAAGGCGTTCGTTCTGGTAATCAGACCGAAAAGTATTTAGGGAAAATCGTTAACCGTTTGACGCTATTTGGTGCATTAAGTCTTGGGCTTCTAGCAGTCATGCCAGTGATCGCGCAAGTATTTATATCCGCTAATATTACTATCGGTGGCACCAGCGTGCTAATCTTGGTCTCCGTAGCCTTGCAGACATTACGTGCTGTAGAGTCGCGAGCCCTAATGGTAACTTATGATCAATACTCTCAACCGGATTTCTTTTATGAGCCGGAAGCGCCCGCTGATGCGGCCACTGGAGGCCGCCGCCTGAAGTTTGGACCGCGTTTACTGAAGCGCGGCAAATCTTCAAAAGACTAGCCAATCGTGTTATTATAGGGGTGATAGATCGCCCTAGAGCGGCGGGATTATTAAAGTGGATAAAACACTTTACAAGTCGCTAGGGGAACTGCTATAATTGACAAGTTATATTTATGGCAGCCAACAAGGAAGTTATCGAGCTGACGGGAACAATCGTCGAAACGCTGCCCGGGACCCAGTTTCGGGTAGAGCTTGAGAACGGTCATAAAATTATAGCTCATGTTGCAGGTAAGATGCGGAAACATTTTATCCGAATCGTTCCCGGTGACAGCGTTACGGTCGAGTTGACCCCTTACGATCTTACGAAGGGAAGAATCACCTATCGCAAAGGTTAATACCGCCTATAAGGCAGTGAGTCAATGCTAGAAAAGGAGCAAAGATCCGCATGAAAGTGCGTGCCAGTGTCAAGAAGATCAGTCCAGACGACAAGATAGTCCGCCGAAAAGGGCGGCTTTATGTCATTAACAAGAGCAAACCTAAGCACAAGCAAAGGCAGGGTTAATAGTGGCTAGAATTTCCGGTGTAACCATTCCAGACGACAAACAAACGTGGGTAGCTCTTACTTATGTTCACGGTATTGGTCAAAAGAGTGCCTACGACATTTTAAATAAGGCCGGTATTGAGGCTACGACTCGGGTTAAAGATTTGACTGACGCCGAAATTGGTAAAATTCAAGACATAATTGGTGCTGATTATGTCGTAGAAGGCGAATTACAGCGACTAGTTAGCGGTAATATCAAGCGTCTTAAGGACATTAAATCTTATCGCGGCCAGCGCCACGCCATGCACTTACCGTCTCGCGGCCAGCGCACTAAGACTAATGCTCGCACTCGGCGCGGTAAGAAAGTAACGGTTGGCGGCACAGCCAAGAAAGCGCCGTCTAAGACTTAGGACTATATTATGGCAGATGAAGACGTAAAGACTACCAATAAAGACGAAGAAAAGCCGGAAGTTCCGGCAACTGATAGTGCTGCAGAATCTAAAGAAGCATCAGCTAAGAAGCCAGCGGCTCGCCGTGGCAAAAAGGCTAAACGCTCGGTGCCGCATGGTCAGATGCATGTTTTAGCAACCTTTAATAACACCATAGTTACTTTTACTGACGCTAAAGGTAATGCACTGACTTATTCAAGCGCTGGCGCCTGCGGTTTTCGAGGCTCTAAAAAGGGCACTGCTTACGCTGCTCAGGTAGCTGCCGAGCGAGCTGCTACTGCAGTCAAGCAACAATTTGGTTTAAGCAAGGCTGACGTATTTATAAAAGGTATTGGGTTAGGGCGCGACGCAGCTGTACGTACTCTAAGCGGTATGGATATAACAGTTGAGAGCATTCATGATGTAACCGGTGTGCCGCATGGCGGCGTACGGCCGAGAAAGGCGCGGAGAGTATAGACCATGGCTAGAGATCGCCAATCGATAGTAAAGATGAGCCGCCGCGAGGGTTATGCGCTACATCCTAAAGCCCACAAAGCTCTAGTTAAACGAACTTCGGCTCCTGGCAAAAGCCCTCAAGCTCGCGGTCCCCGCGGACGAGCTAGCCAATATGCTTTACAGCTACGTGAAAAACAGAAGGTTAAGCGCTTATATGGATTGCTTGAAAGGCAGTTTAGCAACTTAATGAAAGAGGCCAGCCGAAGCCGCGGGCAATCCGGCCAGGTGCTATTGCAACTTTTAGAGCGCCGCGCTGATAACGCAATTTATCGTGCAGGTTTTGCGCCGAGCCGCCGAGCCGCTCGTCAGTTAGTTACTCACGGACACTTTCTGCTGAATGGTCGCCGCGTAGATGTTCCGTCTATTCGCCTGAAGCCTGGCGATACATTAGCTGCCCGACCTCATGCCCTCAAGACCGAATACTTCAAGCACATTGACGATAACAGCCCTGCACCCAGCGAAATCCCTGCCTGGCTGAAAGTTAATCGTAAGAAACTCGAGCTGTCAGTTGCGGCCTTGCCGTCTCGCGATGACGCCGAACTTGATATCAATGAACAGTTAATTGTCGAGTATTACTCGCGATAAAAGAAGGAGATATACGCCTATGTCAAACAACATTCACACGCCCGGCCTGGTAAAGGTAGACGAGCACTCAGCTACCAGCGCCACACTGGCTATTGAGCCTTTGCACAGCGGCTACGGCATGACTCTCGGCAACAGCTTGCGCCGGGTACTTTTATCTAGCATCTCCGGTGCTGCCGTTACGGCGTTCAAAATAGAGGGAGTTACGCACGAATTTACTGCTGTTAAAGGTGTTAAGGAAGACGTTGTTGACATTATGCTGAGGCTTAAAGGCGTGCGTTTCCGCGTATACGGTAGCGAAGCTCAAGAACTGCGCATTACCAAATCAGGCAAGGGTGTTGTGACGGCTAAAGACATTCAAACTAATGCTGATGTAGAAGTTGTTAACCCAGATCACGTAATCGCTACAATTGACGACGCTAAAGGTAAACTGGTGGTTGACTTGCGTGTCGAGGTTGGCCGCGGCTACCGAACTATCGAAGAGGGATCTGCGAAAAAGTCTAGCGACATGATTGCTTTAGACGCAGTCTTCAGCCCGGTGCTTAGGGTTCGTTACAAAGTGCAGAACACACGCGTTGGCCAAATTACAGACCTAGACAAGCTATTGATTACTATCGATACTGATGGTTCTATCTCCCCGCAAGATGCATTTGAGGAGGCTTCAGCTATTCTCATTAACCAATACACCGCTCTAGCTGGCAAGACGCGCGTAGAGAACGAAGAGCCGGTAAGTAGCGAAGGCAGCGACTCTCAGTTCGGCAGCGATGTAATCGGCGACGAGCCAACCGCTCTAGACACTTCAATCGAAGATCTGAATTTGTCCGCCCGTACTACAAACGCGTTAATTAATAACGACATCCATACTATTCGCGACCTTTTTGCCTTAAACGATGTTGAGTTGCGCGATCTAAAGGGTTTTGGCAGCAAAGCTCTGGACGAAGTTAAAGAAAAACTAGCGGAGTTGGAGCTCTAAATGCATCGCCACGGCTACCAGGGTCGTAAACTGCACCGCGAGCGCGATCAGCGTCGGGCGTTGATTAAAGGCTTGGCTGATTCGCTAGTTAAATATGAATCTATAGAGACTACTTTGCCGAAGGCCAAAGAAGTCGTACCATACGTAGAAAAGCTCATTACCAAAGCTAAAAAAGGCGGTTTGCATAATAGACGTCAAGTTCTAAGCGGTTTGCAGACAGTTGCTAGCGCACACAAGCTAGTTGATGAAATTGCGCCTAAACTAAAGGGGCGTGTTAGCGGCCACTTACGTATCGAAAAGACTCGTTCTCGCCGCGGTGACAACGCTCAATTGGCTCGTATCAGTTTTGTGGATGATCTAAAGGCTGCGCCAGTTGCTAAAAAAGCCGAAGCGGTCGCAGAAGAGCCTACACGGCAAGCTGTTAAGAAGCCGCTAGTCAAGAAGGCGGCCGCCAAGAAGGGGGCTAAATAGTGAAGACTTATAGCGCCAAACCAGCAGATATAGACCGCAAATGGTACATAGTAGATGCTTCTGAAGCGCCGCTAGGCCGCTTAGCTACTCAAATAGCGTTGTTATTAACTGGTAAAGGCAAGCCGCAGTTTACTAAACATATTGATTGCGGCGACTACGTAGTGGTTATCAATGCTGCTAATCTAGTTGTGACCGGCGGTAAAGAAGAAAAGAAGCTTTATCATCATCATTCGGGATACCCCGGCGGCATCAAACAAGCTACACTGGCTGATAAGCAAGCTAAAGATCCGGCGTTTGCGATTACTCATGCCGTCCGCGGCATGCTGCCTGTTAATAAATTACGCGCCGAGCGTTTAAAGCGGCTTAAAGTATATGCTGGCAACGAGCATCAGCACGAGGCTCAAAAGCCGGAAGCTATATCTGTAAAGGATGGTAAATAAGCATGGCTAAAAATTCATATTTTTACGCTTTAGGGCGTCGTAAAAGCGCTACTGCGCGTGTTCGTTTGCAAGGTGGCAAGGGCGCCATTACTATTAACGCTAAACCAGCAGAAGAATACCTGGCCGATAGCAAACACTTGCTTAATAAACTGCAGCAACCGTTTACTGTGCTCGATCAGGCTAATAAATTCGACATCACTGTAGTAGTTTCCGGCGGCGGCCACGATGGCCAGGTAGAAGCTATTCGCTTAGGCATAGCTAAGGCGTTAGTCCAAATGAATGAAGATTTCAAGAGTACGCTTAAGCGTGCCGACTTGCTCAGCCGCGACTCGCGCGAGAAAGAGCGTAAAAAGTTCGGACTCAAAGGCGCTCGCAAGCAACGTCAGTTTACCAAACGCTAAGAGGACGCCGCTATGGCATCTAAAGAACTTCTCGTCGCTACGGCCTACCAATCTCACGTTAGCCGATCCACTAACAAACTCCACGCAAGCTATATCGACTGGTTGAACAAAATGCTCGAGGGACTTGAAGGCCAAGGCTACAGCGTATCTAATGCCCTGCGCGACAACAACTTTCGGATTGAAAACAATCCTGTGGCTGCTCACGAATATGATATTTCCCGTGTCCGTATTTGCGATGCGTTTATCGGCGTCTTAGACGAAATAGGGTCGCGAGGTGTTCAAACTGGCATCGGTAGGGCGGAAATGCTGGGTAAGCCTATTATGCTGGCTCATACTGGAGTAGTAGGACTCGATACTTTTAATCGTTCTTTAGTTGAGGCCGGTGCGGCGCACGAAATATCAATGCCTATAGATTATGATCAACTGGCCAATATAATTGGCGGCTAGTTGACAAAGAATTATTTAGGGTGTACATTAGCTCTCATGTCAACACAGCGCTATAACCATTTTTGGTTTGCCGTCCCCTTACGAGGCGGTAGTTTCTCTGTGTCTGCATAAATAAGTTAAGCATCCAGGAATCAACCGCCGTCCAGGCGGTTTTTTAATACATTTAAGAAGGAAATTATGACAGAAGCGCCCGCTAGCCCAAACACTGCTGAACTCAGAGATGAATATGGTATTGAACTAAGCACGCAGTTAGCTGTGCTTGAGACAGCTGATGCCGTCAGTTTGAAACTTAAAGGTCCTGATGGCGGTTTGGTGGCAATTATTGGTGGCTGCGCTATGACAGGAGATAAGTTTGCCGTTGAATACGAAGGCCGCCGAATTGCCAACTTTAGCGCCGAATACGTAGAACATGGACCTACAGTGTTGCATCGTACCCCGCCATGGAAACCACGCACCAATCCCGATAGCTGGCATGGTGAAGAGACTAGTAATCCTGCCGGTGCATACCAAACACTCGCTCGCTTAGCAACCGATAACGCTAACGTGGCTATCGAACTTGCCAGTCAAGCTCACATAGCTCGTTACGGTCCTATGGTTTCATTTGGCTGGATAGGTAGCCGTAAGGTAGAAGATAATCGGCTGGTGCGAATGCTAGCTATCCGAGATCCTAAGCTGCCGCTTGGCATCAAGAACGGCATAGACGGGAAGATTGAAACAGCCCTAGAGAGCGTCAGCATGGTGAATGAGATACGAAGCAACGTTTCCGACGCCGCGCCAGCTATATTAATTTACCGTGGTGGACAGAACGCCGTGACACCCGAAGATTGGCAAGCAATGTATCGGCGTGCGTTAGATATGACAGAGGGCAGGCTGATAGTTGATGTTGCTCATGGAAGCGAAATGGCTCACGATCCAGCTCGTCAATTTAATAAGTCTATGGCAGGTCAAATGCTGGCCATGGAAGCCGTGATTAATGTAGCCGACCGAGGAGAGTTGCCGGCCGGGATCATGATTGAAGCAAGTGACATTCAGATTGATGACCCTCGTCATATAACCGACCCCAACATCCCGCTTAGTGTTGCATTTGACGGCATCGATCAGCTTAACAGTAGAAAAATAGGTCGAGTTAAAATTAATTCCGAGGAAAAGGTTTCGCGAGAAGATTTTACAGATAAAGTGGTCCGAGTGTCTGCGTTAATTGAGAATGCGCAAAATACCGCCCGTAGGATGCTGCACCCTCAAAATGCGCTATACTAAGTGCTAGAGAACAATATGACAAAACCGGTAATTTTAACTGGTCTTAGGGCAAATAATGATTTGCATATAGGCAATTACTTGGGGGCTTTATTGCCTCTGGTAGATATGGCGCGCCAAAAATCCAGCGAATACCAGGTCAATCTATTCGTACCGGACTTGCATAGTTTTACTACACCGATTGATCACAGCCAGTTGCAGGCGTCTATCATGCAAAACATACGCGTATTCACGGCTGCTGGGCTGCCGCTCGATAACCCCGATGTTAACATCTATCGTCAAAGCTACATTCCAGCCCATTCTGAATTAACTTGGATATTAGATTGCTTTACTGGTGCTGGCGAAATGCGACGAATGACGCAGTTTAAGGATAAGTCTGAAGGTCTGGGCGATGAACGGGTTAGCGTAGGGCTGTTTAACTATCCGGTGTTGATGGCAGCAGACATACTGTTGTACGGCGCCCGCTTCGTACCTGTTGGCGATGATCAGACTCAACACTTAGAATTTGCCCGCGATATAGCCGAAAGACTGAACAATAAGTTCGGTGATCTCTTTGTGGTGCCAGAACCAGTCAAAAAACAGCATGAATTTTTTGGCAAAGACCAAGGACTGCGCATCCGTGATCTTCAGAATCCTCTTAAAAAGATGAGCAAAAGTGACGAATCTGGCAAAGGCGTAATATTTCTAACTGATTCACCGAAGGCGGCTAGGAAAAAAATTATGAGTGCCGAAACAGATAGTATAGGCAAAGTTAACTACGACTATGAGCGCCAGCCTGGGGTTAGCAATTTGCTCGACATCTATCGCTTTCTTGGCGGTGAACCGCGTGAATTTATAGGTGAAGCCCAGTATGGACTGCTTAAAAAAGCTGTGGCTGATAAGGTCGAAGGTTTTTTGATAGATTTTCAAGCTAGGTTGAAAAAAGTTGATAACGCTCAGATTTTCAATAAGTTAGAGTCTGATGAGGCAAAAATGCGGAAAATTGCAGATTCTCAGTTATTGAAAGTCCAGAAAGCTGTGGGCTTGAGGCCGCAATGAGCGAGCCCGAACCTGCTCAAGCAGAACGCTTGGATCAACACGTAGTCCGTAAACTCCTAAAGCTCAGCCGTTCAGCTGCAACTCAGCTGATAGCCGAGGGTAAAGTGTCCATAAACGGGAAAAAGGCTACTAAGTCTAGCCAAAAAGTTCATCCAGGTGACGTAGTTGTAGTTGACCGCGACTATTCTAAGCCGCCTCAAATACCCATAATAAATTTGCCAGTAATCTATGAAGATAAAAACTGCGTGGTTATCAATAAACCTGCGGGTGTGCTAACTCACAGCAAGGGCGAATTTAACCCTGAACCAACCGTAGCCACTTGGCTTGAGAGCCGAGCCAAAGGCATGAGCGGCGAGCGAGCGGGTATAGTTCACCGGCTGGACCGGGCAACTTCCGGAGTGATGATTTGCGCTAAAACACCGGAAGCGCTTCAGTGGCTGCAAAAACAGTTCTCTGAGCGAAGAGTAAAAAAAACATATGTAGCAATAGTGAAAGGGTTACCAGGCAAGACTGAGGCAGTAATTGATATGCCAATTGAACGTAATCCTAGAAAACCGCAGACATTTCGGGTGGGCGTTAATGGCAAGTCTGCAGAAACAGCCTATAAAGTGCTTAAAAGCGGCAACGGTTACAGTTTGTTAGAGCTCAAACCGACTACAGGCCGCACACACCAGCTGCGGGTTCACTTGCATAAAATAGGCTATCCGATTATTGGTGATACATTATATGATGGTCTTCCAGCCGCAAGACTATTTTTGCATGCTACACGCTTAGAGCTGACGTTACCAAATAAAGTTAGAGAGACTTTCAAAGCACCTGTGCCTAACGAATTTCAAGATATAATATTGAAGTGAAAGATTTGTTAACCCATCCTATTACGGATCAGCAATTACAAGGTTTTATCGCTGAACCAGGGCAGGTCTTGCTTTTGGTCGGGCCAACTGGCACAGGTAAACGCACTCTTGCAGAGCGCTTGGCGGAAGATATTTTAGAACTGCCATCCAATAGTTTTTCTAGCTATGAGCACGCGCTTGTTATTAGGCCGGTAGACGCTAAAAGTATTGGTATAGAAGCTGCCCGTCAAATAGAACAATTTTTGCGGTTAAGAGTACCGAGCCAAAAAAAGTATAACCGGGCGATAATCATAGAAAACGGCCACTTAATGACCATTGAAGCTCAAAACGCTTTACTAAAAACACTGGAAGAGCCGCCAACTGGCACAATAATAATAATTACCGTAGCACACCGGTTGGCATTACTGCCAACAGTTCGCTCACGTACACAGGCTATTAATATTCATCATCCAAAGCGTGAAATTGTCGAAGACTTTTTTGCTAAACAAGGACACGATAAACAAGCAACTAGCCGGGCTTATGCCTTGAGCGGCGGTCTGGTTGGTTTAACGTACGCTCTACTTGAAGACCAAACGCATCCTTTAGCGTTGGCTACAGAACAAGCTAAAAAACTACTTAGTCAACCTGTGTATGAGCGGTTGATTAGCATAGACAGCCTAGCTAAAGATAAAGATTTGGCAATAGATACAGTAGATGTGCTGCAGCGTATGGCTCGCTTGAGTCTGCAAACAGCTAGCGGTCAGACCGCTAGAAAATGGCAAGCAATTTTAGAAGCAAGTTATTATGCAGCAGAAGCATTAGCTGCTAATGGCCAGCCTAAGCTTGTGCTTACCAAGCTAGTATTGCAGTTTTAACTTACATGAAGTAGTCTAGAGTCACTGATGTATGAACTTTTAATAATTGTGGTTTTTGGCGCATTTGCGTACCGTAACGCTACTGTTCACGATGATGAATTTGCAAATGTGTCGCGGCGCGTTGGTGATCGTTTGGGAAAGCTTTGGGACATTGCTCACCAAGGCATGCGCGAAAACCGTTTTTTGCGAGCCGAAAAAGCACTCTTAACTATTTTAAAAATTGATGAAAAAAACGCTGCTGCATACAATCGTTTAGGGATACTCTATGCTAAGCAAAAAGAGTTTAGGGACGCTATCGACTGTTTTGAAATTGCTTCTAGCATAGAGTCCACACCATCCAGTCTGCACAACCTAGGCTTAATTTATTATGAAACGGAAAATTATGAAAAAGCCGCCGTAGCTTTTGAGCAAGCCATTAAACTTGACGACAAGTCAGCTGCTCGGCACGTAGCCTACGCTAAAATACAAGATAAGCTTGGCAATGAAAAGATGGTATTCCAAGAGTTAGAAAAAGCTGCCGAGTTAGAACCAAATCGAGAAACGTTCACTTTACTTCATAAGGCATATGCCGACCATGGCATGGCAGCCGAGGCAGACATTATTGCTGATAAACTCAAGAATCTGAAACCGGCGGCCAAACGCCGACGTATTCTCCGCCACCGGCGCGTCGTTGTTTAGTTTAGTGTAAATTAGGGTGCACAAAGTAAGATAAAGCAGCAATCACGCCATCTTTATAGCCACTGGTGCGTGTAATCTGATTTTTGGTCATTAAGCCAAAGTGGCCGACGCCTTGTTTAGCGTCTGTCATGTCAAAAATTATGTCGCAGGCAATGCCAAGCTCTTGGCCATCATGGATGAGCTTCATCATTTTTTCTGGCACAATCATTTTAACAGTTGAGCCTACGCCCTCGTTGCCTTGCTTATCAACAACTACTATCCAGCCAGAGTCCAGCCAATGCTCGCCAGTCTTTTGCAAGCCGCCCTCTGCTCCTACACCGTAATCAGCATTTATTTCTTTAATAGCTTTTCTGGCACGATTTCCGGCGCCTTTAATACTCTCTTCATCGCTCATTGGCTGATCGGACACACCAGAACTTACATCAACACCTTCGACTTGCCATTTTTTGTCCGGCCACAGTGCTTCAAAAGCGTTTTTAACGGCTTCGATTTTAACTTTGTTCTTAGACCCGACAGCTACCTTCATTGCGGATATTATAACTTACGTTTTAATTAGCTAATACAGAGCTTCTAAGTTAGCAAAGGTTCTGCAAAGCTATCGACGATAGCGTCAGCGCCTGCGACAACTTTATCGCGGGATTGATGGCGAGTGTATGCAATAAATATGTCGGCGCAGCCTAATTCTTTAATGCGCAGATCATTGTGTCCGTCGCCGATAACTACCTTTAGACCCTCCAAACACAACGCTTCTACCTGCGCTGCTTTGCCGTCGTCTTTAGCAGTTAGTCGGTCTGGGTTGGCTCCAATCACGTAGTCATATTCGTCGTACATAAACTGGTTGGCGTGCACATGGTCGCGTTTAATCCCAAGCATGGATAAAGATGGCATGATTAGTTCCTCAAAACCGCCGGATACCACGTGAATACGGTCTTGATTTTTTTCTATACAGCTGCGTCTAGCAAGAGCTGTAGGGTCAAGCTGTTTGGCAAGTAGCTTTCCGGCTTCATCAACTTGTGCGCGGGAAACTCGCAACATAGTAAATCGTTTTGCTAATGATTCCGAGAAGGGAACGTCTCCGCCCATTCCTTGGTCTGTAAAAGCTTGAAACTTTTCTAGTTCTGGACCGCTTAAGACCAGTTCGGCCATAAAGTCCAGGGTTTCTTTTTGGCATAGGGTGCTATCCCAATCGATGATGTAATGCGGTTTACAATCGGCTGCCCACAAACCCGATAAATCGCTGCCTATAGAGCTCTCAGTTGTCATATAATTCCAAACTGTTAATAAATGGTGCAGGGTGTAGGATTCGAACCTACGAAGGCATATGCCATCAGATTTACAGTCTGACGTGTTTGACCGCTTCACTAACCCTGCTTGTTAAGCCGTGGAGCCGTTGACGAGATTTGAACTCGTGACCCCTTCCTTACCATGGAAGTGCTCTACCACTGAGCTACAACGGCATGAAATACCAGACAATAGTAGCAAATTATCCCTGTTTTTGCTACACTTTATATCTGTAAATGTCTAATACGCGCCACCTTAGCTCAGTTGGTTAGAGCATCGGTTTTGTAAACCGAGGGTCGTCGGTTCGAATCCGACAGGTGGCTCCACACTATATTTAACGTATAATATTGGGAATGAGCAGACTAAAAGAACTTAAAGATTTCTACGACCGGCAGTTTGAGTTACGCCAAGAATGGAGAGAACCTTACCGAAGCCGAGCAGAGAAGTGTTTGAACACGGCGCGGAAGACAGGATATATAGCGCTTGGGCTTGGGGTTGCCCTCTGGCTCGGTGAACCGATTCTGAACGTCGCTGGCGCACACGAGGCTGCTGGTGTTGCCAACGATGCACTCGTTGGTGATGTTGCCGCTTATATGGTTTTGAACCTCGGATGTGTAGCTCGTCTCGGATTTCTGGAGCGACAAAATGCTCACCATGAGCAACAGGTTGCTTAGGTCAGCGTAATCTGTTAATATAGAGAACCTATGGCAAAGAAAGGCGACAAGCGTAAGATTATTGGACTCGTTAGCGAGGAAAGCGGCGAGCGCTTATACTACACGACCAAAAATACAATGAATACGCCGGATAAATTGAGCCTGCGCAAATACAGTCCTAAATTGCGCAAACACGTCACCTTTACCGAAACCAAAAAGAATCTTGGCCGCAACGAAGCGCCAAAACGTTAAGATTTCTCAGATAAGTCAAGAATAGTGTTTACTAATTCGGCGTGACTCCAAACTAATGGTGTGACTCCAAGATTAGTGCCTGTTTCCGGGTCAAATTGTTCGCTTAGGGCGCCGCTTGGCAGCTCTCTTGCTAGGGCCCAGTCCATTAAATCTTTAGCTTTGGAAGTCTCGCCCACACTTACATAATATTGGGCCAGCCACAAGGTGGTGACTACCCAAGGGTTGCCAGTGTACTGGTGCTTGGTCAAAAAGTAATTGTCGTGCTCGTAGCGCACTACACCGCCGCTAGGAGAGGAGTTAAGTAAATGCTGCTCGACGTGCTTGGCAGTGCTTGCTAGGCGTTGATCGGTAAATGGTAGCTTGGCGTACATGAACGGTCCGTATAAGTTAGAGATATCCAGCGTGTTGTCGTAGCGGAGAGTGCCGTCTTCTAGCATCAGATAGCCTTTTACGAAATATCCATCTTTGTGATAAAGCTTGTCTAGGTTTTTGCGAATACCAGCAGCAGCACGCTCCCAGCGAATAGCATCGTCTGGCTGCTCCACTAAATTGGCAATCTTCGAAGCTGTTTCAAGACCGGCGATTACTGTGCAAACGGTATAGGTGGAGGTCAAGAACTTTTCTTCCCAAAGATCGTAGCTAGCATGCGGCAAGCCGGTTTGTTCATCTATAAACTTAGCCATAAAAGCGGCGCATGGCGCCACAAAAGTGCGGTAGAGGTTTTCTACAAATACTTTGTCTCGACTAGCTTCATAAAACTCGCCGATCATAAAGATTACGCAAGCTGTTTCGTCTTCTTGGATGGCTAGTTCTTTATGTCTTCCATGAACCAGAGGGTGCCAAGTGCTGCCAATGGAACGGTCTGGCTGGTATTTGTGCATCAAGTAGCCATCTTTATGCATGGTGTCTCGGGCGAACTCGAAAAAGCGCTTGGCTTCTTCGAAATGGCCTAGTCGGATCAGCGGCCAAAGGGCGTAAGCGGCATCGCGCGGCCAGCAATAGCAATAGTAATCGCGGCCATAATTAAATATGCTGGAGTCGCCGCTAGCCAGTACGCTACCACGTTCGTCGCAGTGGGCTTTTATGATCAACATGCTATGTTCCAGATCTTGACGGCACAAACTCGGTATTTCTACGGAGCCGCCGCCAAGCCAAGCACGCCAGTGCTGACGAACATGACCGAGGCGATTTTCCATAGGGGTTTCGTTAAAGTGCTGGTGCACAGCTTGAGCATCGTTTTGGCTGCCGGCTGCAACTATCCAATAATCAATAATGGTGGTTTCGTTACCGCTAAGCGTTCGGCGAAAACGAATAACGCTGTCGACGCCGCCGTGCTCAACGGCATTATTAGATAGTTCGCCGTCCTCGGCGTCTAAATATGTACCTGCTTTGCCTTCAATACCGTAATTGCCAACAGCGTACTGGTCAAAAGTTTCGCCGTCAGCGAATTTGCCGCCGATCAGCAGCGAATAGCGGCCTTTGTAATCTAATACGTAGTGGTCGTCTGGCACGTAAATAGCAGTGTCAGCTCGGCCAGCCCGCGATATTTGAAATACCTGGTGCATAAACAAGCGGACGTCTCGCTCCTCCGGTCGTTCGTTTGTGAGCGCTATATGGCGGACCAGAGAATTAGTTTCTATGTCTACATAATCGTGCAGCTCGAGTGTTATCGCTAGCTCATTAGAGTGCAGCTTAATGTTGCTGACCATGGCGTCATCTTCGTATTTTACTAGCACATCCCAGCTGCCATCATCGGTCCATTTGAATTGATCGTTAACCCAGACACCTATTTTATGCTGGCTGGCACGGGCCGTGGCCAAGTTCTCCAAGCCTACATATGGGTAGTAAAAATCATGGACTAAGCCATTTTCATCTAGACCGACAAAAGTTTGTCCATTACTTAGAACGACTGAACGGCCCACCGCTATGCCTCCAATAATTCATTAAATCTAGCAATTCTCCCATATTTTTAAACTGTAGCACCTTTCTCGGCCAAGCGGTACTCGAGGTCGCGAAAAACGTTCATGAAGTTAATGTAGGCCTCGTACGGTGTGTTGTATGGACTAAAGTAGGCATGGATGTCGCCATCGTTAAACCATTTGGTGCACATATAGTAAAAGTGATCAGAAGTTTGCAGGCGGCGCCAATCTTCTATCAGCGCCCAGTCGCCAGTATCAATAATTCGTTGTCTCAGCTCATATAGTGCCTCAATCGATGATCTTTGCATAGCATTGCCTATCCATGCTGATAGATCTCGCTCTGTGTCGGCCCAAGTAATAATGTGCGGGATGTCTACTTCACCAACAGGCTCAAAGCTCTCAGCGGCCTCGCTAACGTTCATAAAGGTGTTACCAGGTGTCTTCAGCCATTCGCGCGGTAAATGTTCTAGAAAATCAAAAACGCCCGAATCTTCCCACTGGTGTTCACCGAACGTTTCATAATCCATAAATAAGTTAAAATTAGTAGCGTCTTTATCTTCGCTCATCCAGTGAGCGAACTTGTCTGCCGTGAGCGGCCATTCCTTCCAGTCTCGGTCGCCGAAACGGAAGGCGATGTCGTCGCTAAGACGGTAGTTCTTCATTAATAAGCGAATCTGACCAGTGTTGGTTGGCTGGTATACATAATTGGGGCTGCGCCATTCTAGTACCGGGTCCCAACCTTCGGTAAGTATAGTTTTGTACCCGGTGCTATCAGCCCACTGGGCAAGCTCGTTATTGTAAGCTAGCTCGGTGTTTCGAAAGGCTGTTGGTGTCTGGCCAAACACTTCTTGAATTTTTTGCCGGTGCATTTCGACTTGTATTTCAAACTCTTCACGGGAATAAAAAAAGGCCAGACTGTGATGATAGGTCTCCCCAACTATTTCCACCCGGCCGGTTGCAACCAGTTCCTGGAAGGATTTTAAGGCTTTTGGAGACCAGCGCTCCATTTGCTCTATAACCACTCCCGACAGCGAAAGGCTGAGCTTAAACTCCGGATTATCTTTGAGGAGTTGGAGTAAGCGCGCGTTAGTTGGCAAATATGATTTTTCAGCTACTTTTTCGAGGATGCGCTGGTTGTTGCCTTGGCTGTCTTGGTGGCTATCGAAATAATCATGACTGACACCACTATCGAACACCGTATAATGCCTAATCCTATAAGGTTGGTGGACGTGCAAATACAGAACGATAGATTTGCTCATGCCGGAGCTCCCTGGGTGTGGGCTTTATAAAGCCTGGCAATTTTGTCGCTAGCGGCGCCCCAAGATAATTGTTTGTATTCTTGGGAGGCATTAGATATCAACTCTTGACGTAGCGCATTGTTTCTTAATGCGCCAGTAATTTGGTTGGCCATTTCGTTTATGTCCCAGAAATCAACCCTAAGACAACTGTGTAGCACTTCACTGACGCCAGATTGTTTGCTAATGAGCGAAGGCGTGCCGTAACCGATGGCTTCTAGCGGCGTCAGGCCAAACGGCTCAGATATTGAGGGCATAACAAACAAGTCGCCAACTGCGAAAGCGTCACGCCAGCGTTTGCCGCGCTGAAAGTCGGCGAATAGCACATTAGGACCTATGCCTAACTCTGCTGACAGCTCTACCAGCTCGCGGTATTGCTCGCCGTTGCCAACGATTAGCAGCAGGGACCTAGGCTCTTGGGCTACTACATCTTTCATAGCTCTTAGCAGGTTAGGCAGGCCTTTTTGGATAGTCAGCCGGCCGACGTTGACTACAACCTTGTAGCCGAGCTGTTTCATAAGTGTGATATAGCGGTAAGCGTTTTCTGATTGCTCAAGCTCTAGTTCACCGGGGTTAATGCTGTTATGTACTACGGTTATCTTATCTGCCGGAATGCCATAATCACGGACAATACACATTTTAGTATGCTCGCTTACAGCAATAATTTGATCAGCTAGCTGCATGGATAAGCCCTCTACCTCTTTAACTAGCGGATTGCCGTGCGGGCTGCCGCAGCGGTCTGATTCGACAGAATGAACATGCAGTATGAGCGGACAACCTTTAAGTTCTTTTACGCGCAAAGCAGCACGGAAGGTGAGCCAGTCGTGAGCATGAACTATATCAATTTCCTTGCTCTCGGCCATGCGCATGACATTACGTTCATAAAGACGCTGCTGATCATGGAGAGTCAGATGCTGCTCGCTGCCGTCGGGTAAGATGTAGCGTTGGCTGTCGTATACGCCGCCGCTAGGCAACACTGCTGCTACGCCTTGGGGATGCGCAGCTGTAATCTGCATAAAATCGATCTCGTGATCAGCTTCATAAGGCAAGACAAACTCAATATCAACATCTTTTTTGGAGAGCTCTTTGCAGAGTTGATAACAGGCAACACCCATTCCACCGCTATTATGGGGTGGCAGCTCCCACCCGAGCATTAAGATCTTCATTTGCTTTCTTTTAAATTATTTATTTGCGGGTTTCCCTGCGAGCATTATAGACCCTCCGCCCCTATAGCACAAGCGTTATAGCATAATAAAAATCGTGATTTATATCAATAATACTCGATTTTGGCAGGGGCACGTGGAATCGAACCACGATCTAGGGTTTTGGAGACCCTTATACTAGCCGTTGTACTATGCCCCTATGTTGGCTTAATCATACCCGAAACAGATGGAATTGTCATCTGGTTTTGCTTCCAAATAATTGGTAAATCTGCTATACCTAATAGATATGGCTAAAATTGTGCCCACCAAGCCGTTCTTAATAATGCTTTATGGTTTTCCAGGTGCTGGTAAGACCTACTTTGCTCGGCAGTTTTGCGAAAATATCCAAGCGGCACACATCCAGGGTGATCGTATTCGGCATGAATTATTTAATGAACCACGTTACGATAAACGCGAAAACGAAATTGTCGACCAGCTAATGAATTATATGGCAGAAGAATTTTTAACCAGCGGCGTAAGCGTAGTTTACGATGTTAACGCCGGCCGGGCTAAACAACGTTATATGCTAAGAGCACTGGCCAGGCGTTGTCATGCCACGCCTTTACTAGTGTGGTTTCAAATGGACTCTGATACAGCATTCGCACGAAGTCTTAAGCGTGACCGCCGGCGCGCCGATGACAAATACGCTTCTAACTTAGACCGAACAACATTTGAATCCATGATCGGCGGCATGCAAAATCCTACTGCAAATGAAACTTACGCTGTTATCAGCGGCAAACATGTCTTTACTACTCAGCAAAGCGCTGTGGTGCGCAAACTCCGTGATGTTGGCGCTTTGAGCACGGATGACGCTAGCACAAAAACCGTTAAACCCGGCATGGTTAACTTGGTACCTCAGAACCCGCAGACCGCCCAGGGGCGCGTCGATATGTCGAGGCGCAACATCTCTATTCGCTAACATGGCTTTTAAGCGTTTTATTTTAACCGACGGTACGCCGGTAAGTATTTATAAGCGGCGTACTAGCCGGCATGTTCGGCTTAGCGTAACGGCCGATGGGTCAGTTAAAGTTAGCATTCCTCGTTGGGCAGCATATGGGATTGGCCTAACATTCGCGCAGTCGCGGCTGAGTTGGATTAACTCTCAGCGGTCGCCGGTGCGCACACTCGTTGACGGCCAGTTGATTGGTAAAGCGCATCATCTGCGTTTCGAAGTTAAAACAGATGCAAACAAGCCAACTGGCCGACTGCGCAGCAATGAGGTGCTGGTTATCCACCCGCCTGAACTGACGGCTGATAATCCGGCGGTTCAGCTAGTTGCGAACAGAACAGGCATAAGGGCCCTCCGCAACCAGGCTGAGCAATTGCTGCCGCAGAGGTTGTCGCGGCTAGCGGAAGCGAACGGCTTTACTTACGGCCAGATAACCATCAAACAGATGAAGAGTCGCTGGGGCAGTTGCGACAGACATGGCAACATTGTACTTAACCTATTTCTTATGCAGCTGCCATGGGAGCATATAGATTACGTTATTATTCATGAGCTGACTCATACTAAAGTGCTTCGTCATGGACCTGATTTTTGGAAAAATATGGAGCAAATACTACCAAATGTTAAAGAGCTGCGCAAAGCTATGCGAGACCATCAGCCATTACTGCAAGGTTATGTGTGATTTGTGGCATAATGTAACCAACAATGACGCTTACGCCTACCACATCTACTGCTGCAGACAGCAATGAACAGCTGGAACACGAGCGCCTGACAAGCTTGATTAACAGCATGGCTGATGCTGTCGTGGCGGTAGACGAAGAAGCCAAAATCAGAATTTATAATGGTGCTGCTCTAAATATCTTTGACGTTAATAATATTGAAGAAGGCACTCCTTTAAACTCAATATGCAAACCGGTAGATAAAAACAACCAGGCCTTTGACATAGAAAAACTGGTTAAATCCGCCTCAATGCCTATTAGTAATCGAGATCTCCGCCTGGCTTACGCCGATGGCAGTCAAATTAACTTATACGTCAGCATAGCGCCGGTACGCTTAGGCTATGGTTCCAAGGGCGAGCGGGGATACGTATTGTTGCTGCGCGACATAACTCGTGAAAAGTCGCTGGAAGAAGAGCGCGACGAGTTTATTAGCGTGGTCAGCCATGAGCTAAGAACGCCGATTACCATAGCTGAAGGTAATATAGGTAACGCGGAGTTTATTATCAATAAGGCGGCTGGGGCGGAAGTTAACCTTGACGAAATCAAGCAGGCCCTCAAAGAAGCCCATAACCAAGTGCTGTTTTTGGCTGATATGATCAATGACTTATCTACCTTAAGCCGAGCGGAGCGCGGCAAGTTGCAAGTACAGATCGAGGCTATTGATGTTAATGACCTAACTAAAGAGCTGTTGGATAATTACAGCAAACAAGCCGACGCTAAAGGGCTCGAGTTTAAATTAAACGTTGATCCAAATTTGCAGCAGTTACATTCTAGCAAGCTATATGTGCGCGAGATTTTACAGAACTTTATCACCAATGCAATTAAATACACCCAGCAAGGCAGCGTTACTTTAGAGGCTGCTGCTGACGCGGAAAATAAAGGTATTCACTTCGCAGTTATTGACACCGGCATTGGTATCAGCAAGGGTGATCGTGAACGAGTTTATGACAAGTTTTTCCGTTCCGAGGACTATCGTACTCGGCAATCCAACGGAACGGGTCTTGGGCTGTATGTGACAATGAAGCTGGCGCGGCTAATTCATGCAGAGATAGGGCTAAACAGCGAGCTCAATAAAGGCTCAACCTTCAAAGTGTTTATTCCTAATCTCGAATAGCTCGCATTACTGGCACGCAGACATTGCGGCCTTTCCAGATAACTTCTTTAAACTCGTATTGCCACATGGAGTACTTAAGGAGCCCGATGTCGTAGAGGGCAGCTAGTGGCAACGTCCAAACCCCGCGCCATAAAAAATGGCCGTAGGTAAGATTAACTATACGAGCGTAAAAGTCTGCCAACAAAAAAATGCTAGCTGCACTCACAGCAGTTAGTACCCAGTGCTTACCAATAATGCTAAATACGAACGTCGCAAGCGGTAAGACCAGTACCGTCAGCTCGCCAAGACTCAACAAGCTGACTAGCTCCGGCCGGCGGTGCAGTTGCGGGTACCTGGTGCGGACGGCGGTCGAACGCTGTTCTGGCAGGCTTTTGACACTGGTCAAGTCAATATTGGCTGCCTGCAAAAAACTGTACCGATTGCCATTAGTAGAAGTAGAACGCGCAAAGTAACTTTCTGGTGAGATACTACGGCTAACAGCTTGAAAGCCGCCGTTTGCTTGTAGCGCTTTCGCAGTCGTAAGCCAACAGGTGCTTAGTACTGGCGGGCGGTTGGCCAGCCTGCGAGGCAAAGCCAACTCCCATGCATAACGAAAAGGCTGTATTAGCAGTGATTCAATGTTGAAGCCTCCAGGTGCGTGGTTTTTAGGGATAAAACTAATCATTTGTTTCTTTTCCTGAATCATTACGTTTACCATAGAGCGAAGACTGTCCGGCTGAAACCTTGTGTCAACGCCGCAAAAAAGTAATAGTTCGCCATTGGCTTTTTTAACCAGTTGCTTGTAAGCATAGTTTTTAGCCAGCCATTGCGTAGGCGGAACCTCTCCGGCCACAAATACCACGCCGCTTTGAGCAAAATCGCGAATAATTCCTGGAGTACGCTTATTTTGCGAGCAATCGTCTAGTACCAGTATTTCCAACTTAGGATAATTACTAGTCAAAAGCGATCTTAGGCAATCTTCTAAATCTCTGGTTTCGTTACGAGCCGGAATAGCTACGCTCAGACTTGGTAGCTCTTTGTCTGATAAGATTTTGTTTTTTTCGGGTAGTTGAGTTGACTTTAAATTTTGGGCAGTTGATACCCAGAGCATGCTCGCGGCAGCTAATTGAACTACTGCCAGCAAGCTCAACCAATTGACCGGCGTATTCGCCATATAGTGATTACTAACAGCGGTGGCGGCTAGAATAAGTAACTGACCGCCAATCAGCCAAAAACTCGTCAGACGAGTGACACGCCATAAGTGACTTGGCTGCATGCGGTTCTCGACCACCCTTAGAAGATTAACCATTCTATACAGGCTGAGTGCTAATACAGCGGTTGTCCAGACAGTAATGTTATCGCCAAACAATAAGCCGCTAAGCACCGATAAAGTCAGAATTATTAAAGCGGCCAGAGCTTTTCGTATACCTTTAGGTGTTATCCATAGGAGCAGCTCGGCTACGCTTACAATAGCTAGACCAACGAGGACAATAGACATCTTGAATTCACTATAACAAAAATTGCCGTGTAAACATCGTTGACCTTTGGTATAGGTATATGGTAAACTTGACAGCAATGGCCTACAAATTATGTAGGCTTTTTGTTTGGGAGAATTAAGCAGATGGCCAAAGAATCACCTAAGAAGAAGCGCCGAATTAAAAATCCGGAAACGTTTCGTGAGCGCATGCAAAAAGGTGCTGAAGCAACTGCTAAGCCCAAGTCCTCTAAGCTTTTAAAGCAAACTAGCAGTCCGGTAAAAAACAAAGTTGGCAAAGTCTTTAGATCCCGCCCAGCTAGGACGACTGGTAAGTTTTTATCGCCAGTTGGCAAGGTATTGCTACCGTCGTACTTCCGTAAAAGCTGGCAAGAGCTCAAACAGGTAACTTGGCCGGGCCAGAAGGAAGGCCGCCGACTAACTCTGGCTGTTTTAATTTTCGCCGTTATCTTTGGTGCTTCCATTGCTATCGTTGACTGGGGTCTAGACAAAGTCTTTCACCAACTATTACTTAAGTAGAAGGAGTATTTTATGAGCACCAAACGTTACGACACCTCCAAACGTTGGTATGCTATTCACACTTATAGCGGTTACGAAGAAAAAGTTGCTGAGAGTATTCGCCAGCGAGCTGACTCTTTGGATATGAAAGATAAAATCTTCCAAGTCCTAGTTCCTAAAGAAAAAATGATTGAAATTAAGAACGGCAAGCGCCGAGTTGTTGAAAAGCGTATTTTTCAGGGCTACGTGCTAGTTCAAATGAAACTCAGCGAAGATGCTTGGTATATTGTTCGCAACACTCCAAGTGTAACTGGGTTCGTGGGCAGCGGTACGGATCCGACGCCTATCGAGCAAGATGAAATTGAGAAGATCCAGAAACGCATGGGTCTTGAGCAGCCTAAGCACAAGATCGACTTTGCTATCGGCGAAGTGGTAAATATAATTGATGGACCATTCAAAGGGTTTGACGGCTCTATTAACGAAATCGACGCAGCTAAAGGAAAGCTTAAAGTGTTGGTTAACATGTTTGGCCGCGAAACTCCGGTTGAGTTGGACGGCCTGCAGGTAAAGAGAGTTTAAGATATGACAAGTCAAACCGCTAACGGGAGCAGATTGTTAACTTTTGAGAACCCTCTCCCAAGTGAAAATATTAGCGAATACGACCGCGAAAGAAATTTAGCGCTGGTTCATAATTATGTAATAAAAGGTGAGCCTCTAGACGGCTCTGCTATCGATGATATGTTTGCAAATCCAGAGGCGCTTTCATCTCAGATGGAAGCTTTAGAAGGCTGGGTAGAGGCTGCAAAATGTGGCGAAGATGGCCTAACAACTGAACAAGGCGCAGATAAGCGCTTAAAATTTTTAAGTATTCTTTTGAACTGGTCGGTTGAAATGGGGAACGGCAGTACCGACACTCTTGCAGACCGTACTTCCGGCAATGGCTCTGATGGCTTGCCTCTATGTACTTCGTCTCAGATCGGCGTACAAGAAGGTCGCAGACACTTAACTGGTGTTGGCATTATTTACTAGAGTAATGGCATGCTAGACAACATTACAAAAAAATTGTTAAAATTGAATATACATATCTAAGGAGGCTAATTCATGAGCATAGAATCACAGCAGAGATACCCCCTGAGTCGGCGAGAAAAAATTGGTTTTGCTGGTGCTGGATTAATATTTGAAGCTATGGGTATAGGCGCAGTATTAGATGGCACTGCCGCAGGTGCTGCCCTTATGGGGCTTGGGCTAGGCACTTTAGTAGTTGCTAAGTGGGGCGAGTTTAGAAGCGAAGATTCTGCAAGAACCTTTGATATTCTCACGGCAACCCACCGCGACGGCAGTGGTACGCCGCTTTAAAAAACGTAAGGCTGCAAATTCTCTAGACAACAGAGGTCGACTTTGGTATAATCTATAAGTTACGCACTCCAAAAGGAGTTATTTTTATGGCAAAACAAGTTAAAGCAAATCTTAAGATGAAGATTCGCGGCGGTCAAGCCAGCGCTGCTCCCCCTGTGGGCAGTACCCTTGGCCAGTACGGTGTTAATATGATGGATTTTATTAATCCGTTTAACGACGCCACTAAGGATATGCAGGGCAAAATGGTAACAGCCCACATAACCATTTATGACGATCGAAGCATGACTTTCCGAGTGGTGGGAGTACCGACTGACGACTTAATTCGTGAGAAGCTTGGCATCCAAAAGGGCTCTGGAAGACCTAATACTGAAAAAGTAGAGAAAAAGCTTAGTCAGCAACAACTGACTGAGATTGCCGAAGCTAAAGCAGAAGACATGAACGCCGAAGACGTTGAGTCCATCAAGAAGATGGTCGCTGGTACGGCTCGCTCAATGGGCGTAGAGGTAGAAGGCTAAAATGGCAGGGTCGATAGCGTCAACTGAAGTAGATGTTAGAATCAGCGAAATTGCTGATGACTATAAAACTATTATGGCTGAAGAAGAATCGTTAGACGCTTTTTTTGTTGCTGAAGATCTGGGAATCAGGGTCGATAGCGGTGAAATAGATCAAACGATGGGCGAGAAAGTCCTGGAGCACATGGGCATAGACCGGTCTACATTAGAGATTTAATAAAGTATTTGTGGGAGGCTCTTACCCAGCCGCATGCACCACGAAAGGAGTAACAATTATGGCAAAGACAAAAGCAGAGCTTACAGAAGAAGCTAAGAAGCTTGGTATAGAGATAGACGAAAAGGCCAAGGTGTCTGAGATAAAGGCACTTATTGACGAAGCTAACACTGAAGCCGATAAAGAGGTTGTTGCTGAGAAAGCAGCAAACGAGACGTCCAAAGCTACTGAGATCAACGAGCCTCAAGTTGCTAAGGCTGGCAAGCGAAGCGCTAAGGCTCTGCGCGAAGAGGCTGAGCGCCAAGCCAAAGAAGACCGCAAAACTAGCACCGACACAGAAGCCGTTAAGCCCAAGAAAGTTGCACCTCCAACGCGTTCTCGTCTAGAGCGGCGCGCTAAGGGCTACCGTAAAAGCTCCGAACAGCTAGAAAAGGGTAAAAAATACAGCTTGAATGAAGCGGTTGCGTTGGCAAAGCAGACAAGCCACGTAAAGTTTGATGCTACAGTGGAGCTGCATGTTAACTTAAACGTGGACCCCAAGCTGGCAGATCAAAATGTTCGCGATACTGTCGCCTTACCAGCTGGCACCGGAAAAACGCTCAAAATAGCTGTATTTACAGATGAGGCGGACGAGGCTAAGAAGGCTGGTGCTGACATTGCCGGCACTGACGAAATAATTGCTATGTTGGACAAAGGAACAACAGATTTTGACATCCTGATTTCTACACCTAAGCTAATGCCTCAGTTAGGCAAGTATGCTCGAACATTGGGTCCGCGTGGACTAATGCCGAATCCTAAGAGCGGAACTGTCGCAGCTGATGTAGCTAAGGCTGTAGCCGAAGCCAAAGCCGGCCGCGTAGAGTACCGAGTCGACAGTACGGGTATTATTCATCTAGGTGTCGGTAAAGTAAGTTTCGACGCGCAAAAACTAACGGATAACATCCAAGCAGTGCTAACAAGCCTTAAAGCCAATAAGCCGGGCAGCCTTAAGGGCACCTATATTCAAAAGATATACCTGACTACTAGTATGGGTCCGTCGGTCAATGTTGACGCGTCTAGTGTGCAATAATATCTCTCATGAGTGAGACTGCGACCAAAACTGTTCCAGGAGGGTTAGTAGTCTTTTTTGAAGGTATTGATGGGGTTGGCAAAACTACTCAGCTGGAAATGGCTGCGGAAAACTTGCGAGCTGAGGGTTGGGTTGTTGAAACTACTAGAGGTCATGGCGGTACTGATTTCGGAGAAAAATTACGGGAAGCATCGCTATCGGACATCCCTAGACCCGTCACCTCTGATTTTTTCTTATCGCGCGCAGTTCATTCAGCGCTAATTCCTAAGGTAGACAATTACAGAGATGAGGGCCGTATCGTACTTATAGACCGCGGACCTTTATCGATTGCTGGCTATCAGATGTATGGTGATGGCTTGGATTTCGACCTTGGTTGGCAGGCTATAACAGAAGAGTTAGAGGCCTTCTCGCCTGAAATTAATTTAGTTTATACAGCTGCTGTATCAGTTGCACAAAAGAGAGCGCTTAATAGGTCCAACGGTAAGAAGCAAGACTTTTTTGAAAGCAAGCCGGGCGGCTACTTTGATGCTGCTCAGCAAGGCTATATGGACGCTGCTGAGAGGTTCGGCGCTACCGTTATTGACGCCGAGCAGCCAATCAAAGAGGTGTACGGCCAGACCATGCAAGCTATTCAGGCAGCGCTGGAGCAAAAGACCAAATAACCTTAAGCGCTTATTGAACACCTATTTGCGTAAAAATCACATTATTATTCTACTTGCCTTAACTGCCTCCGTTCTACTACAATATGGTTAAACAAGTGGAGGCGAGACTTTGGGAGTCTACAGTAATACAGAAATTAGAGCGGCTATAAGCGATGGGCATATCATTTGCCACCCTCTTAATGACAAGCATGTGGCTCATGCCAGTTTGGATGTAACACTTGGCAGTTATTTCTACCGTATAGAAAAGATGAATGAGCGGACTATTTATAATCCGTTCGATAAAGAAGATGTAGAACGTTACTTTGACGGACCGTACAAGGCTATGCCGCACGGAGAATGGTGTGCTTTAAACGGCTTTAAACCATATCGTAACATTCCGCTTGACCACCCTGTTATTAGCTTGAAGCCGGGTGAGCGGATACTGGCTCATACTCATGAATTTTTTGGTATTTTGCCGCCCGGGGCCTGCGAAGTTCGTTCGAGATCTAGCTGGGGTAGGAACGGCATCGCGGTATGTTTTGATGCCGGCTGGATTGATCCTGGCTATATTAATCGCTTAACTTTGGAAATATATAATTTGAACGACCGCGAAACTGTCTTGTTGCCTGTCGGCGAACGCACAGCCCAGATTATTTTCCACCATACTGGTGAGGTTGAAGGAAGTTACGGCCAAGGACGCGCCCAAGGTTTTAGCGGTAAATACCAGCAAGGTACAGACCTAGAGACTATAATCAAGACCTGGTCGCCTGATCTTATGCTGCCCAAAGCCTACCTAGACAAGCGTTCATTGCCGCAAAAAATAGAGGGGTTAGGCGGTTATGAGTAGAGGCAAATATATAGTTTTAGAAGGTCCTGAAGGCGTTGGCAAAACTACTCAGCTGCACGAACTGGAACGCAGATTGCGCGCCGCTGGCTTGCCGGTGCGAACCTTTCGCGAGCCTGATAGCCAAAGTGATTTAACGGCGCGTGCTGTTCGCCAGCTTACCCAAGATCCACATTACCCTATGAACACGCGTACTGAAGTATTACTCTATAACGCTGCTCGTTCCCAAAGCCTAGAAGTTATTAAACGCAGTGTTAATAGCGGCGTTATCTGTTTAGTAGACCGCAACTACCTTACGACTTTGGCTATCCAGTATTATGGTCGCGGTGATGTGCCAGACTATGAAACTATCAACGGAATTATTAATTTCGCGGTTGGCGGCATTGAACCTGACCTGTGCGTGGTGCTAGATGCCCCTGTTGACACTTTAAGTGCGCGCCTACAGAAACGCCGCTCAGGAGATCGTTTTGATAACCTAGACTCAGCCTTTTTGGAGCGAGTACGCTCAGGGTATTTATGGGAGGCAAAACAGCGTGGTTTTCCAGTGGTATTCGCTAATGAGTCTACTGAGGAGATTGCCGACAATATCTGGCAGCTGGTAACCAAAGAATTGTCAATCCGTCGTCCAGTTAATAAAGCTAGCGACGTCAGTGCGCCTGCTTCGGTGAAAGAAGTCATTGAACAAAAAGAGCTATCCAAACAACCAGATAGCGCCTCTGCCGACGATGAAGCCTATGTCACAAAGGATGAAAAAGGTAACTATCAAATCACTGACGCCGGCAAAGATTACCTAGAAGGCGCTGTTACTAGCACAGAAGGCGACGTTTACGCCTTTACAGAGAAGTTAAGCCCTGTAACTATTGCTGCCGCTATGGCGCGTCTTAGCCGCCGCGGCGACGACATGCGCATAACTATACTCGACGAATTCGCCGGCAAAGCCGATAAAGACGAAAAGCTTTTGCAGCGTGTAATAACTGCTTACGGTGATGATTCTGTGCAGCAGCTGGCAGGACTGCATCTAGTGATAGAAAACGCCTCTAATCTTCTTACTAAGAAACTAGAATGGGGCCGGCTAGCATCTTACCTAGAGCAGTCAACCAGGTATATATATTTCGACCAAAAAGATAAAAAAAACAAGTATCGATATTACGTGCCAGAATATTTCGACACACCCGTAAAACGAGAATACTGCAAAACCATGGATATGATATTTGATTTGTATTCTGATATGGCTAGAAAGCTGACTGACTATGTGCGAGAGCAGTCATCTGTCCCTAAAAAAGATCAGGATGCGGCTTGGCGCGGAGCTACTAAGGCGCAAGCTTGCGATGTAATTAGGTCGGTGTTGCCGGTGGCAACGAAATCAACGGTGGGCATCTATGCTTCAGGACAATCAGTAGAGAGCATAATTATGCACCTTATAACCGATAATTTGCCAGAGGCAGATGCCGTAGGCAGGCAAATCCTGGTGGAAGCACGTAAGGTTTTGAAAGTCTTCCTAGAAAGAGTTGACGTAGACAGTAGGGGTATAGCCGCTATGGGTTACAGAGTCTTTACTAAAGAAAACTTCAAAGATGTGGCTAAGTCTAAGCTAAAACAAGCAAATAGCAGTGACTACAGTGAACCGGTGCAGCTAGTTGACTACTGGCCAAAAAATGAGATGTTGCTGGTTAAAGACATGCTGTACGAGACCAGCCATTTATCGCTGGCTGAAATAGAGAAGGAAGTTAATAATTGGTCTTATGAAGATAAACTAGAAGTGTTCAAGGCCTACATTGGAGACAGGTACAACCGACGGCACCGACCTGGCCGAGCGCTCGAAAAAGCTCACTACAGCTGGGATTTAGTATGTGATTATGGCATTTTTCGCGATCTGCATCGACACCGTATGGTGGACGACATGGAGTGGCAGGAATTAACCCCGCGCTATGGATATGACATTCCTGAATTGGTTGAAGAAGCTGGTTTAAGCGAACAGTTTGAGCAGTGCTTTGATCTAAGTCTTAAGCTTTATAGCTATCTGCAAAAGCACAATCATAAAGTGGAAGCGCAATATGCAACTTTACTTGGACATAAAATGCGGTGGAAAGTAACTTATAACGCCCGCGCAGCTTTTCACTTTCACGAGCTGCGCACAAGTCCACAGGGCCACCCCGGTTACCGCAAGCTAGTTATGCAGATGCACCAAAAACTAGCAGAAGTTCACCCTGTGCTTGCAGAATCTATGAAATTCGTTAATACGGATGAAGACCCAGAGTTAACGCGCCTAGCAGCAGAACGCTACACCCAAAATAAGTTAGCCAAACTAGACAAGAAAAAGACTAAATCTTGACAGCCGCACAGCTTATGTGTAATTATCCTAAACATGTGTAAGCAACTAATGATTGAAAGCATCATTATTATCCCACCATCCGGCGGGTAAGCTGCTTGCATATTTAATCAATGCCTATGAGCTCCCGCCAACAGCGGGAGTTTTTTAATTTTTAAGATGAAAGTTTAAGAAAATGGTCAGCGCAGTATTAGAACAACCAGAGTTACATCAGTTTCCGGTAGAACCGGAGATCGAGGGCCTCGATATTGCAGAGCTTGCTGAACACGCCAGAAGTCGATTTATGGGTGAGTTAGCGGCCACTTCGTTAGAATACAGTCCTGTCTTAAGTTACGGCAGCAACAAAGTATATGTGAAGCGGACTGATGAGCTGCCCGGGGCTAACTTCAAATACTTGAGCGCTATGACGGCCGTGGCCGACTTGCTAGAAGGCAACCAACTAGAGTTTACGTTAGCAACGGCTGGTAGCTATGGAATAGGCGTTGGGCATGCTGTTAAAACTTACGGAGGAATCGCTACCGCTTTTGTACCAGAGGGTAGCAATCAAGAAAAACAAGCCATGATGACCCAAATGGGCGTAAGAGTTAAGGAATACGGTCGTAACTTCGACGAATCTTTAGAGGAAGCTCGCAGGTATGCTGCCGCTCGAAATATTAAATTGTTGCACCCTTTTGCTAACGTAAGCAATTTTGCCGGCACTGGCGTAATAGGACTGGAATTACTTGAGCAGATACCAGATATGACTTACTTAGTAACTCAGTTTGGCGGTGGTAGCTTAACTTGTGGTTTAGGTGGCGTAATTAAGAAACAAAGGCCCGACGTGCAATTGGTTGTGGCTCAAGCTTCTGGCTGCGATCCATTCGTTAGTGCTCTTGATTCTGGCGAAGTTAAAGAAGTGCCAGATCAGGCACGGTTTGGCCACAGCTATTTTAATCGCTTAGGCGGCTTGGGGGTAGGTAAAACTGACCCTATGACGCTCGGTTTGGGCAGCCGCTTGACAGATCTTACCCACCGCGTGGGTATAGACGATGTGTATGGGACAATGTACGACTTTTGGAGAGACCATGGCGTATTGCCAGAAGCAGCGGCTGCCCATGGCCTAGAGGCGGCTCGACAGCTCGCCAAAACTCCCGAGATAGAGGATGCTACCATAGTAGCTGTTTTGACTGGCGCTAACCCCGATCAATATAGAGATGGCTATCTAGAAAGCATGTCTAAGCGGCGTGCAACTAAGTATGGTGATTGACCCCAGTTGTCTTATCTGTTAAGATACTTGTTACGTTGCCAAAGACAGCGACGGCTGATTAGCAAACTATGAAGCTTGATAATGTCGCCGAGGTAAAAACTCTTTTTATGGCAACTGCGTGAAAACTATAATATAGGTCGATTTTTCACGATTAAATAACTGATAAGTTGGAGATACTTTATGGCTCTAACCAAAGATAAGAAGCAAGAAATCATTGGCGAGATCGCCGAGCTGCTAAGCGGTTCAAAATTAACCGTCGTTGCCAAATACGAAGGCACTGGCGTTAAAGCGATGCAGCAGCTAAGGCGTGATGCCCGTCAGAACGGCACCAAAGTCAAAGTAGTTAAGAACCGTCTGGTTAAACAGGCGCTTCAGGGCACTAATGACTTAAAAGACGTTGATACGGCCGCCCTAGAGGGCATGCTGCTCTATGCTTTTAACAGTGAAGATGAAGTAGCGCCGGCGCAAAGCCTTCAGGCTTTCGCTAAAAAGAACCCTACTTTAGAATTCGTTGGCGCTATCACCGCAGAAGGCCAGTTTATGGAAGCTGCAGACGTCAAAGCTCTAGCGAACTTGCCAAGTAAAGATCAGCTCAGAGCCCAGCTAGTAGGCACCATTGGCGCACCGCTAAGCGGTTTTGCTAATGTGCTGGCCGGTAACGTTCGCGGCGTGCTTAATGTGCTTAACTCTCGAGCAGAAGCACTTTAATTTAAGATTTAATAGGAGATAATATGGCAGAAGAAGAGACTAAAAAGGCTGAAGAAAAGCCTGCAGAAGCTAAGAAAGATGAAAAAATGGAAGTTCCTAAAGAATTTGAAAAACTTGTTGGCGAGCTGGACAAGATGTCAGCCCTAGAAATTAGCAAGTTTGTTAAGTTTCTTGAGGAATACTGGGGCGTTAGCGCTGCAGCTCCAGCTGCAGCTGTGGCTGTTGCTCCAGCTGCCTCCGACGAAGGCGGTGCGGCAGCAGAAGAAAAGAGCGAATATGACGTCATCTTGAAGGATGCCGGCGCTCAAAAGGTAGCTGTCATTAAAGCTGTTAAAGATATTACCGGCCAGGGTCTAGGCGAAGCTAAAGCTATCGTTGACGGCGCACCTAAGCCTGTGCTGGAGAAAGCTAAGAAGGAAGACGCCGAGTCTGCCAAGAAAGCTCTCGAAGACGCCGGCGCTACTGTTGAACTAGCGTAGTTAAAATGAGCGAAGCATTGCGCATTGGAGTGGGTATAGGCGACCCGAACGCGGAGGCGGGAGCAATTAAGGCTGTCACTGGGATGTCAGATTCTCATGGAAGATTGATGATCCCCATTGACAGCCTTTTAGAGGCTATCAATGGCTCAGACGGCGAGAGCCAAACGTTAATAATTGAGGCCAGCAGTGTACCTAAGAGCGAAGAAGAAAAAGATATAGCTTTTGCTGATGAACGCATGGAACTTAGCCCGCAAAAGCGCACGTTAATGGTTGATGGCCAGGCAATTGACGACTTAAGCATTATGGAGTTTGGTGTGATTAGCTTTTTAGCCCACAATTTAGACAGGGTGAAGCAAAGACCGATAATCTATGAGTCCGTTTGGAAAAAGCCCTTTATGCGCGGTGATAGAACAGTCGACGTATATGTTAGGAAGCTTCGTCGAAGGATTGGTGAAATCAGCGGCGATTTAGGCGATCATGAATACGGTGCTATACGAAGCCGTTTTGGCATAGGATACCTTGCTGTTAGCTCTATTTGAAATCATTTATTATAATAAGTCGTCAAATGGATACTTATAAACAAATGATCAACCGGTCTGGATTTAGCAATGGCAAGAGTCTGCCTGCTATGTTGCGGCGCCACGTTAGCGAATCCGTAAAAGGAACAGGTGTCTACGCGAGCGCCCAAGAAGCCATATATCCTGTTGAGGGTTTAGCGGTGGCATACGGTGGCTTGTTAGGGGTAGCTATAGATATTCCTAATTTTGGCCGCACCAGACAAAGCAACCCAAGTCCAAGCATTAACTATCTTGTAGCTACAGCAGTTGGCTATAAAGAAGAACCTCTATTACTTTAAAGCGGCGCCGCCGCGTCTAAAAAGTCGGCAAAGTCTAACACCTTGGCCCTCGAGGGTCGCTGGCAACTGTCTGCAGATAGGGGCCAGTTGATATCAGGGCTGAAAGTTTCAAGCACGTGGCAGTAAAAGATCTGATCTTCACCTACGAAAATATCAGTTTCTGTGACCGTTGCGGGGTTGCGGCTATCGAAGCGTTGGCGGTAGCTATCAGGTAAAATAAGTCTACCCAGCGCACGGGTTTCCCGATTAAACGGCTGTCCTGCTTCTCGAAAAGCTTTACCCATGGATTCGCCTTCGGCAACCGCGCTGTGAATTTCGGCGAAGACTTCTTTTCCTTCCGGATCAAATTTTACCCAGGAAAGCTCTAAGACCTTCTCGCTGGCGAACGTAACTGTCTGGATTATTCGGTCAGTATTATCTTGATATAGGACGTTGACTCTAGTAGGTCCAAACTGGTTCTCTAAGATATCACTCGACAGCATACCATTTCACCATAACTGATTTGCAAAACTTTATCCACAGCTTAAGCGGCTGCTTTGACTTGCATCTCTAAACATGTTAGGTTTTAAGAGGAAAGTGTACCCGACAATAAACACTTTGAAAGAGAGACAGATACAATGCCAGACGTACCAGACAAACAAATCAAACGACTCCGAACCCTTATCCAAGAGGCTGAGACCAATTTGGCTGCAGCTACTGAGTTGTTGATTAGTCTGGTAGGAGATGATGCCAAAGTTGCGCCGATTGCCCGTGAAGAAACTCTTGGTAAGGTTATAGAGGGTGTTTTTGACGGTCAAAATATGGTTGGGTCAGACGGTAAAACCTATCCTGTTCCAGCTAATTACGCTAGTAAGTCAAAACTAGTCCAAGGCGACATCCTTAAGCTAACTATTGCTGAAGACGGCGCTTTTTTGTACAAGCAAATAGGTCCAGTGCCGCGCAAGCAAGTAGTAGGTACTCTGTTATTAGAAAACGGTCACTATTTTGTGGAAGTCAACAAAAAGAAACTGCGCGTATTATTAGCTAGCGTAACTTATTTTAAGGCTAAGCCTGGCGATCAGGTTAGCGTAAATATCCCTGAGGATGACAAAAACTCTGAGTGGGCCGCCCTAGAAGCTGCGCTGTAGACCCGCTTCTTGCTTAAAACACGTATTTATAGTATAATAGTTAAATATGGAGTTGCTTGATAAATCTGCTCGCATAATCCCCAGCGTTATAAGCGCCAGCGGCTACGCACTTGTGCACGACGGCATAGATAGAGGCATAACTACGCCCCTTGGATTAACAGAGGTAGGAGTAGGGCGTGTATTTGACCTGGGGGATGGCTTTATAGCGCGCAGATATGGATTAAGCACTAAAATAGGTGCGCTCGTGGATGCTCTATTAGACAAGAAAGCTAGCCAGGAAATCTTAGATGCCGTTTCAGAAGAAGGTCTTATACCAAAGTTTATTGAAGATGGAATAGCAAACACTAATAAAGCCAACGCTCTTTTAAACGGGCTAGCAAAGGTTGCCCATCCCAAACGCGACCTTTCACCTTCTAGAGAAGGTAAGCGTTTTATGTTTGGCAGCGGAATTAATATGGGTGCATATGCTTTAGCGGAAACAGTCAAAGAAAAACACCCTAGAGCATCCAAGGTTATTCGTGGACTCGGGCATGCAGCTGGCGTGGTCGGCGTTTTCTACTATGGTACTCAGGCTACAGACGGCTACGCGCGTCGCATTATCTAGTTTGCTTATTTGACAACGCTACGGTTTGGCCTTCAAGCGTTATAATAGATGGAGTATATGGGGCAAGCTCTATACCGTAAATACCGGTCTCGCAAACTGTCTGAGATTGTTGGACAGGAACATATTACAAAAACCCTTTCAGAAGCACTAAAACAGGGGCGGATTAGCCATGCGTACTTA
Source organism: Candidatus Saccharimonadota bacterium (assembly GCA_029288485.1). Classification (GTDB taxonomy): domain Bacteria; phylum Patescibacteriota; class Saccharimonadia; order Saccharimonadales; family UBA4665; genus JARIHC01. The sequence continues at coordinate 81,181 of JARIHC010000004.1, forward strand.
CTGACTGGACCGCGTGGAGTTGGCAAAACATCGATCGCTAGAATTTTAGCCCACGAAGTCAACAACTTGCCTTATAAAGACGACGTAACTCACATTGACATTATTGAAATTGACGCTGCATCTAATCGTCGAATTGACGAAATCCGCGAACTGCGCGAAAAGGTCCATATCGCACCGGCACAAGCCAAGTACAAAGTTTACATAATAGATGAAGTACACATGTTAACGCGCGAGGCGTTTAATGCGCTGCTTAAGACGTTAGAAGAACCACCCGAACACGCTATTTTTATACTGGCGACCACCGATTCCCATAAACTCCCAGAGACTATTGTTAGCCGTACGCAACGGTTCAGCTTTAAGCCTGTTGATAAGGCCCAGGTTATTGAGCACCTGGCTGATATAGCTAAGCGGGAAAATATTAAGATTAGTGCTGAGGCGTTAGAGCTGCTAGCAGAGCACGGAGAGGGCAGCTTCCGAGATAGTATAAGCATGTTGGATCAAGTCAGTAACCAAGGCGGCAAAGTTGAGCTTGGGGATGTAGAACGCCAGCTGGGGCTGCCGCCCGCAGATGCTATTAGCAGCATCTTAGAATTACTTGCCGGAAATAGTGATGTCTCTGATGCTATGCGCGCTTTAAACGGGCTTTACGACCAGGGTTATCAGCCTTCTTCCATAGCCAAGCAACTCGGCCAGGGCCTTCGATTGCAGTTAGCTGATGGTTCGTCTAAGATTAGCCGTCGAACAGCCTTAACTCTGCTCAGCCAGTTAATTAATGTGCCAGCATCACGCGACCCGGCTAGTTTGCTTGAAATAGTCTTATTGGCAGCTTTACCCTCCAGTGTTATGAGCCCGGTGACCCCACCAGAGCAGCCGCAACCTAAACCAACAAGTAACGACATTTCAGGCAGCACCAGCAGCAAGCAGTCTAAGGCCGCAGCTAAAGTAGGCAAGCCAGTTAAAAGCACCACCGTTAAAAAAGACTTTGATGCATCTATCTGGCCAGATGTACTAGACGCCCTGAAGCAGCGCCATAACACGCTCTACGGATTGGCGCGAATGGCCCAACCAAGTACTAGTGGCGGTAATTTACAGTTAACTCTAGCTTTCGCTTTTCATAAAAAAAGACTTAGCGAAGCCGCTAACCGCCAAGTTATATCCGATATTATTAAGGACATAACCGGACAAACTATACAGATTGAATGCGTACTAGGCGAGACCTCTCCGGATCAGGCGCCAGTAGCCCAAAACGTTCAATCGGAGGATTCGGCTGAACTATCAGCCATTAGCAATATCTTTGGCGGCGGCGAACTGTTAGAATCATAGATAGCCAACGAGTATATGCTTATGGAGTCGACAACCGTCAATAATCAACCACCCCAAAATAGTGAAGCAGAAGCTAGTTTGTTGGGTGCTCTTTTGATTGATAGTGATGCGATCGTTAAAATCGCCGACAATGTGGGCGCGGAGGACTTTTTTGAGCCGCGTCACCGTCGAATATATGAGGCAATCCAACAACTTTATGAGCAGCACAAGGCAATCGACGTACTCACCCTAACTGATAAACTGCGGGGAAATGGACACTTAGAAGACGTTGGTGGCGCGTCTTATTTAACTGAATTGACTAATTTTGTGCCGACCGCGGCCCATGTGGAGCAATATGCTGATATTGTCGCTCAAAAATCTATTCGCCGCCGCTTAATCTCTGCCTCTAAGGATATTGCTGACCTTAGCAAGGATGAATCAAAACAACTGCGTGAGCTTATAGAAGAGGCTGAAACACGTCTTTTCGAGGTGAGCCAGAGTCATGTTCACCAAAACGTCATTAGTCTAGAGGCAATTTTAGCTGAAAGCTTTGACCGGCTGGACGAACTTCATAAGGATAAAGCCAAAATTCGCGGTATTCCCACTGGTTTTAAAGATCTAGACGACAAGCTGGCTGGTTTCCAGCGCTCTGACTTGGTTATTTTGGCCGCGAGACCATCTATGGGTAAAACAGCCATGGCGCTTAACTTTGCTCACAACGTAGCCGTTAAAGCTGGCCAGCCGGTGCTGGTGTTTAGTCTGGAAATGAGCAAAGAACAGCTGGTTGACCGTCTATTATCTATGGAATCCGGCGTTGATGCCTGGGCACTTCGAACCGGCAACTTAACGGATGCAGATTTTGAGAAGATCGGGCACGCAATGGGAACGCTTAGCGAGGCTCAGATTTACATTGACGACACGCCTGGCATTACGGTGAGTGATCTGCGTACTAAAGCTCGCCGTGAAGCTCACCAACGAGAACTGGGATTAATTATTGTAGATTACTTGCAGCTGATGAGTGGTGGCCATCGTTTTAGCAACGATATGAACCGTGTTCAAGAGGTATCAGAGATATCGCGCGGACTAAAGGGTATAGCCAGGGAACTAAATGTGCCAGTTTTAGCACTCAGCCAGCTGAGTCGATCTGTTGAAAATCGAAGTCCGCAAATCCCTCAGTTGGCTGACCTGCGCGAATCAGGCTCTATTGAGCAAGATGCCGATGTTGTGGCATTTATTTACCGTGAAGAATTCTATAATCCAGACACAGACCGTAAAAAAATAACAGATCTATTTATTAAAAAACACAGAAATGGCCCAACCGGTAATTTGGAGCTTTTCTTTGACAGCGAAAAACAACGGTTTAGGTCTATAGACACAAAGCACAGGGATCCGTTTCAGTGAAACGCGCCCGTAGTTACTTAGCGGCTAATCAACAGCATGCCTGGCTTATAATAGCTGGCTTGGCGGCACTGGCTTGGTTAATGTTATACCGTTTAGGCTCGTTAGTAAGCGGCCTTAGCTTAACCGAACAGCACGCGGCTACTTCACCTGTTGGCTGGCATGGGTTGTATCATGACGCGCTTTATTTACCCCTTAAAGTTCTGCGCTCACTAGATTTTTATATATTTCCGCAACATGGGTTAACTTTAACCCGACTGCCAAATACCTTCTTTGGGGCGCTAACGATCATAAGCCTTACGTGGTTGGTTTGGCTGTGGCATAACCGCCGGACGGCCTTAATTGCTGGGCTATTGTTTGCTGCTGGCGCATGGACATTACATGTGAGTCGCCTAGCTAGCTTTGACGTTCTGTACTTGTGGGCCTTGCCCTCGATTTTGCTAATGAATGTAGCCTTGCAGCGCAAACCAGACAAAGCCTATAGCGTATACGGAAACGTTGTCTTGTGGGGCTTGCTGCTCTATGTGCCTGGAATGATCTGGTTTCTAATAATTAACTGGTACTTTCAGCGAAAGTATATTGCTAAGGGCTGGCAACACTTCAATCGTTGGTGGCAAAGGTTCGCGTATTTCTTATTAAGTCTTGTTTGGCTGCCGCTGTTGATTGTAAATGTCACACAAGTATCGATTTTAAAAACATGGCTGGGGCTTCCTCTACACTTAGACCCGCCGCTTACTATTGCTAAGCATTTTATAGGAGTGTTTGTGCATTTGTTTGTGAGAGGCCCTGAATATCCTCAGCTATGGCTTGGCAAAACGCCTATCTTAGATATATTTACGCTTGCTATGTGTTTAATGGGGCTGTATTTTTATTCTAAAAATCGGCAAGCTTCACGCAGTCGTATGTTAGGAAGTTTTTTTATTGTTGGTGCAATATTAATAGCTTTAGCTGGGCCGGTTGGCTTAAGTGTGTTGGTCCCGCTTCTCTATGTAGTGGCAGCTACTGGCGTGGCCTACCTATTGCACGAGTGGCTGCAGGTGTTTCCGCTTAATCCGATTGCCCGCGGAGTTGGGCTGGGCCTAGTTACTTTGGCTGTGGTGCTCGCATGCACATATAACTTAAGGGCCTACTTCGTAGCCTGGCCGCACAACAAAACCACGCAGACAGTCTTCCGTTATCACCCCTAGGCTTGTATAATATCAATAACAAGGGAGGAACAGATGAGTCGATTTGATCAGGCAAAAATGCTGATGCAAGTAAAAAAAGTACAGAAAGAACTTCAGAAGCAAATTATCACCATAGAAAAGGGTGACGGTGCTGTAAAAATTGAGATTAATGGTGAGCAAAAAATTAAAAAAGTGCACATTGACCCAGAGTATATAGATTTAGACGATATTGGCCAGCTGGAGCGTTGGGTTGAGGATGCAATTCGCGAAGCTATTAGCGAGAGCCAAAAAGTTGCTGCCGAAAAGATGCAGCCAATGATGGGCGCTTTGGGTAACCTGGGGCTCTAAGGAGCGCCGGCTTAAATGAGCAGTCTTTTGCCTCCGGCTTTGCAAGACGTAATTGATGCCTTTGGGCTTCTGCCAGGTGTTGGTCCGCGAACAGCCGAGCGGTATGCCTACTATTTAATTCGCCAGGGAGATAATGACCCTAAGAAGCTAGCTGGTGCGCTAGCTGAACTGACTGATGGGGTTGGCTATTGCCAAAAAACCTTTGCATTAGTGCCGTCTGGACAAGAAGTGTCAGACCTTTATGCCGACCCGCGCCGCGATAAACAGGTGGTAGCGGTGGTGGCCGAACCGTTTGATCTTATAGCAATAGAAAAAACCGGCCAATACAACGGTACTTACCATGTGCTTGGTGGCTTGGTTTCGCCAATTGACAATATAGGTCCTGAGCAACTCCATGTAGCTGAGCTTATAAAACGGGTAGATGAGGACAAAGTTAAAGAGATAATTCTAGCTACTAACGCCAGCGTAGAGGGCGAATCAACAGCCTTGTATATTCGCCAGCAGCTAGGTGGCCGCAAAGTCAAAATCACCCGGTTGGCGCGAGGTTTACCGATTGGTGTGGACCTAGAATATGCCGACCAAATAACTCTAAGTAGGGCGCTAGAAGGACGTCAAGCCATATGAAATTTAACTACTGCCCAAAGTGCGGCCACCAAGACACGGTAGAACAAGTAAACGCATCAAAGTACACCTGTAAAAATTGTGGCTGGGAGTTTTGGAATAACCCTGCAGCCACTATTTCAGCTGTTTTCTTGAGAGGCGATGAGGCTTTGTTTGCTAAACGAGCTATTGAGCCGAATAAAGGCAAGTACGACTTTCCGGGCGGCTTTGTGGACTACAACGAAGATATATACGACGCAGCGGTACGTGAAATCCATGAAGAAATGGGAATTAAGGTTAAAAAAGCGAACATGCGGTTAATAACTGGTTACACCAGAATATATATTCCCGGCCAGTCCGTAGTTGATTTAGTTGTTGTAGTAAACCACTGGCCAGAGGGGTTTGCTCCCAAAGATGACGTAGCTGAACTAGAATGGAAACCAATAGATTTTATTAAGAGTGAAGAGTTTGCCCCCAAAGAATATATAGACTTGCCGGAAAGGCTTAGAAACCTGGCTCAACAATAAGCTGCTTAATCAGCTATACTGAGAACTGTATGACATACCCTGATGCCGATAAAATCAAATCTATAATTTCAGACGCTAAAAAAATCGTTGTTATTCAGGCTGACAATCCTGATGGTGACAGCTTAGGCAGCGCTCTGGCTCTAGAACATATATTGGCTGATTTAAATAAAGAACCTTTTCTGTACTGCGCCGTCGATATGCCAACTTACTTACGTTATTTGTCTGGTTGGGACCGTGTTAGCCCCGAACTGCCAAAGGAGTTTGACGCTAGTATCATAGTAGATGCTTCGACTATGACATTGTTTGAGCACTTAAATGACGCTAGTCGAAAGAAACTTGCAGGCAAACCTTGTATTATATTAGACCATCATGAGATAGTAGAGAACCTTGTGCCATTTGCGGGCGTAAGCATCAATGACCACAAGCGAGCCTCCACCGGCGAACTGATTTACCTGCTAGCAAAACAACTTAAATGGCCCTTGTCTCAGGCTGCCGGCGAGTTTATTTGCGCGTCTATTTTAGGTGACACCCAAGGGCTCACCAATCAGTTAGCTTCGGCTGAAACTTACCGAGTGATGGCTGAGCTTATTAACAATGGTCTTAATCGGCCTAAGTTGGAAGAATTGCGCCGTGAGTACAGTAAAATGCCACCTGAAATTTTTCGTTATAAGGCTGAGTTAATTAAACGCACCGAACTGGCAATTGATGGCAAGCTGGCTTATGTAAGTGTGCCGCAGGCCGAAATCAATCAATACAGTCCGCTGTATAATCCCGCTCCGCTTGTTCAAGGCGACATGCTGCAAACTGCCGGAGTAGAAGTCGCCATAGTGTTTAAAGTTTATGATGACGGCAAAATTACAGGAGCTATCCGCTGTAATTCAAATGCTCCGGTTGCTGCTAGTTTGGCAGAATATATTGGCGGCGGCGGCCATGCTTTTGCTAGCGGCTTTAAAGTCACGGACGGCCGTGGTCTCAGCGATGTCAAAAAAGACTGCTTGTTTAAACTAACTGAGCTACTCGCCAAGTCGGAGTCTAGCAATGACTAACGAAATCAAAATCTGCGGCACTACCTCAATGTTTGATCTGGATATAGCAGTAGCCGCCGGGGCCAACGCAGTTGGTATTATTTGCGCCTATAGAACAGACAGGCAGACAGTAAATCCTCACCGCGCTAAATGGTTTGCTCGAACCCTAGTCGACAATGATGATATTACTAGCGTATTACTGCCTCGCTCAACAAGCCCTAAAGAGGTAGTTAAAATGGTAAAACTTGTTCAGCCTGACCGCGTTCAACTTGGTGAGAACGAAGATCCTAAGATAGCTGAAGCGATATATAACTTAGATGATAGGCCTCAGATTGCTCAAGTTTTTCATATTCATAACACCAGTACTCCAGACGCCATGGATAACTTCTTAGATATGATTGATTATGCTCACTTTGACACTTATGACACAGATCGTGCCGGCGGTACAGGCAAAACACATGACTGGGAACGCAGCCGAGAAATGTCTCTGGCGGCACGAGAGGCTGGCAAGCTAACTATTTTAGCGGGAGGCCTTACACCTAGCAACGTACGTGAAGCTATTAGAGTAGTGGAGCCGGATGGTGTGGACGTGCAGTCAGGAGTTAAGGATACCTTTAAAGCTCATGATCCGGCGCTAGTTGGGCGATTTGTTCACGAAGCACGATCAGAATTCCTAAAAATGGCTGCAGTTTCAGCATGAGACTCTATAATACGCTTACTAGAAAAGTAGAGAAGGTTAAGCCTTTGCAGCAGCCAAAGGTGACGGTTTACACCTGCGGCCCGACGGTTTACGATTACGCCCACATCGGACATTGGTTTAATTACGTACGAATGGACACCTTAATAAGAGTGTTAAAAGCCAATCAGCTGCAGCCAGAGTGGGTGGTTAATATTACTGACGTCGGCCATCTAGTAAGCGACGCTGACGAAGGTGAAGATAAGCTCGAAAAAGGCGCTAAACGCGAAGGCAAAACTGCCTGGGAAATAGCAAAGTTTTACACTAACGATTTCTTAGAAGGCATGAAGCTGCTAAATATTAGCCATCCAGATAATATGCCCAGAGCTACTGAACACATCACCGAGCAAATTGAGCTTATAAAAAGGCTTGATAAAAAGGGGTACACATATATTATTGATGACGGTGTCTATTACGATACCTCTAAATTCGAGGCTTATAGTGACTTCGCGCAATTAGATTTAGAAGAGCAGCAAGCCGTCATGCGTGTAGCCCGCAATCCTCAAAAACGTCAACCTGCTGATTTTGCGCTTTGGAAGTTCTCGCCAAAAGATGCAAAACGCGATATGGAATGGGATAGTCCGTGGGGTAAAGGATTTCCGGGGTGGCATATTGAATGCTCGGCAATGAGCATGAAATACTTAGGACCAACAATTGATATCCACTCTGGCGGTATTGACCATGTTCCTGTTCACCACACTAACGAAATCGCCCAAAGTGAGGCAGCTACAGGCCAGCGCTTTGCTAACTATTGGCTGCACAGCAATCACGTAATGGTGGAGGGCCAAAAAATATCTAAAAGTCTGGGTAATAGCATACGCTTAAAAGAAATAATTGATAAAGGTTTTTCGCCAGAGGTAGTTAGGCTGCATATTTTAGAATCACATTACCGCAGCCAGTCGCAGTTTAGTTGGAGCAGTCTAGAGGCTTCTAAAAACCGGCTACAAGACCTACGGGCACTTGCATCCCTGCGCTGGCAGCCAAGAAAGGTGTCGCATGATTATGGTACGGGGGCTTTAGAGGATGTGCCCGCAGAACTACTCAATATTATGTCTGAAGATCTTAATACTCCTCAGGCGCTAGCCTTTTTAAGCCGAGTCAGTACTCAATTACTGGCAGTGCATATTGAAGGTGATATGGTTGATCACTTTGAGGCTATGATAAGAGGCATAGACGACCTGTTAGGACTTAAATTGTCTGATATAAAAGATATCAGTGAAGAACAAAAGAAACTTATTGGCAAGCGTGATGAAGCACGTGAAAAACAGGATTGGGAGCAATCTGATAAGATCCGGGACGAACTGGCTAGCCAGGGTGTCGGTCTTCAGGATCATCCTCACGGTGTGATTTGGTTTCCCCTTTAATATGGGCCCTTAGGCGAGAAACGGGCGTAACAGCTGTTGTTACCTGCTCAAACTGCGGAGTGTCAATAATATGATGGCTTCTAAGATATTCGAGCAAAGCTATCCGTAAGCAGCCTGCCACCGGGATAGCCACCAAACCTCCAAACAAACCACCAAAACTAACCCCGACCACTAACGACGCAAATACCAAAAGAGGTGACATATTAGTAGTGTTGGCCTGAATTCTGGGCTGAATCATATAATTTTCTATTTGCTGGTAAAACAAGTAGTAGGCAAATATTCCCACCGCTGAACCAGTAGAGTGAAACAGTGCTACTGTGGCTACAATAAGCGCGCCGATAGTGTGGCCGACCATTGGGATTAATCCAGACACAAACACCACTACAACTAATGCCGCCGGGTATCCAACGTGAAATGCCAGCAAACCGGGCAACATTAAACCGGCTGCTATGGCAGCCAATAACACTTGGCCGTTGACGTAGCCTTTAATGACTTTATACATATCATGAGCTATCCTCTCGGCCATGCCATGGTGTTCGTCAGGTACTATTTCTTTAAAAAAACGTGTCCAGCGCGGCGCTTCGACCAACATCATAAATGTTAATACCAATATAGTTAGCAGCGAGAAAATGCTGGTACCGACTCGCTGAATAGTCGAAAAGGCTGATCCGCCAATGTGCTTTAATCTCGAAGAAAGTTGGCCAGATAGTTCATCTACTTGGTTTTCTAAGTGATAACGGCGAATTAGATGGCCAGTAAAACTTTTTTGATCTCTAAACTCTTTAACTAGATTCGGCGCAGCACTCACAAAGTTTTCTGTTTGGCGAGCCAGCGGCGGACCAAAGCTAGCTATAAAGCCCACAAATATAAGAACTACTATCAAGAGAGATAAAGTCGTTGCAACAGCCCGGCTATTTCGCCAGCGACGGGGCAGGTGTTTACCAAGCGCAGAAACGGGACTATTTAGAGCAAGCGCAAAGAAAAAAGCGGTAAAGATTAACAGTAATGCGTGGGCCGCTCGGTGAAGTGCCGCCAAAATTAAGACAGTGGATATAATAAACAGCGCAACTCGCACAAAGGTACCAAGTGATATTGTTAAGGCTACTTCCGGTATTTCTTTGTCTCTTCTAATGCGCAGCATAATGGTTACTGACTATTATCTATGTTTGGCGCCGTTTGCGCAATGCCTCGGTATATATCTTAACTAATTGTTTTCCCACTATAGGCAGATCAAAGTCTTGGGCGTATTCCTCTCCCCAATCAGCTGCCAACCGGCGCAACTTGGAACTACGTATATACTTACCCAGCAGGTGCGCTAATTCTTGACTATCAGTAGGATCAAAAAGTAACTCTGGGCGGGGCACCATAACTGAGTGATAACCTGGGTTGTCGCCGGCCAGCACAGCGGCACGGCCGCTAGCCATAGCTTCTAAGAGCACTATACCGAAGCTTTCGCCGCCAGAGCTAGGAAAGACAGCCACATTGGCTGACGCATAGTAGCGCGGTTTATCTGCTTCGCTCACGAAGCCTACCATTTCCACGGTATCCTCTAACCGGTGCCGTTTAATAAACTTCTGCAACTTAGGCGCAGCTGGGCCCTTACCGCAAATTATTACACGAAACGCCGGCATACTTGGATCTGCTGCTAACTGGGCGGCAGCTTCTAGAAGAAGTTGGCAGCCTTTTCGCGGCACCAAACGGTTTAAGAAAAGAATGTTAACCGTTTTGCCTTGATATTTTGATAAAGGTTTAGCGGCGTGAAAACGCTTGTAGTCAAAAGTATTAGGTACGACTTCTGTATCTATTCCAAAAGTACGCCTGGCAAAATCTGCAGCTGCATCTGAGACGCTAACAATTTGATCAAACCTCTTCAAGGACGGTCTAAGCCACCAGCCTAAAACCCTATTTCCAGCGGTTACCATACCGCTATAAGCGGCAATGTGAAAGGTGCCAATTACCGCTGTATTTGGGTCTGCAGCCAGTATTAAGCGTTGCGCCAAAAGTGGGTGGTGCGGCGTTTGAACATGCAGGACGTCAAACTTGTGTTTCTGCAAAACCTGGCGAATCTTTTTATGGCTAGCAAAAAGCGGTATTGTTGTGCGGTTACCATTGAATTGAACGGAGATATTGCGGCTCAAAGAATGTATATTTGGCAGATCTCTGTGTTCTGTTTGACCAACCAGATAGTGCACCTCGTGTCCCTGGCTACGGAGCCACTCGCCGACTGCTATAACGTACTGCTGAACTCCGTCGGTCGGGTCCAAAGAGGTGTCCAGAACCAAACCGATCTTAAGGTGTTTATTAGCCATATTGTTTAATGGCGTCCCTGTAAAGCTCTTCGTATTGCTCTACTACTCGCGGGTAATCAAACTGTTTCACGTAATCTGCAGCCCACTTTTGCCAGAGATCACGCAGTGCTTTCTCGTGTATGAGTAGATTTAGGCGGCGAGCAAATTCCTCTGTATCGTGGGGATTAACTATTGATATGCCGCCAACGTCTTGCATTAAGTCAATATAGCCGGAGTTATTTCCGGCGATTGCCACGGCTCCCATAGCCATAGCCTCTAAAAGGACTATGCCGAAACTTTCGCCAAAGAGTGCCGGCGAGCAGAATATATCAGCTTTAGACAATAATTCCTTTTTGAGATCTTCACTTATAAAACCCAAGAAACTGACATTCTTAAGTTTGAGGTCGTCTGCCATCATTTCTAGCCGTTCGCGGTCAGGGCCGTCGCCGGCAATTATTAGCTCGACATCCGGGTTATCTTGTGAGAAGAGTTGGAAAGCCTGCAGTAAATAACGAGCACCTTTGCGGCGCTCCAATCGTCCTACATATAAAATTAATGGTTTTTCCTTCTTAGACAGCTTAGAAGCTGGTAATTTACGATATTTTTTTAGATCTATGCCGTTAGGAATCATCGTAATAGGCTGGTCGACCATATTCATTACGTACTCTGCACCAGAGTCAGACACAGCTGTTAGTACATGCAGGTAATTTAATACCGATTTAAGATATGGAGCGACCACCTTTAATATAGCCCGGCTAGTCATAGCGGTAGTAACTTTGGCGTGAAAAGTACCGATGTTGACGCATTGAGAGCGCTGTAGCAGCTGGCGGCTCAATAAGGGCATCCATGGCTCATGGAAATGTAGCACGTCAAACTGTTCGCTCTCTAGCATTTCATCAATCTTGTCATTATCGGCTGTGCTGGAAACTTGAGAAGTGGTATCCGAGAAAGACAAAGTTCTAAAATCCACTGATGTGCCTACAAAAATAACATCTTCGGGTGGCTCGGTATCATGTTTTCGAGGTTGCGGCGTGATTATCTTAACTTTGTGGTCGCGTGTTTCCAGACCGGTTTTAAGAGCCAAAACTACCTCTAATACACCTCCGTGCTCCTTGATGCTGTACGGGCAAACCAATCCGATTTTCATTATCTACATTGTACCATTTAAGGGGTTTTGCTCAGTACTCGCCTAAGGCCTGGCGGCACCATTACGCGGCAAGCCTTTTTATCTGCGAGAATACTTGGTGTATGTGCCTTACTTTGCATAGTGTAACGATGGTAGTCGTTAAAAACTACCAACATATGTTGCTGCACTATATTATTATTAAAATAATGTTCATTTTTAGAGGCTACATGGCACACCGGCAAATCAACCTTAACCTGACAATTATCTATGTTTAAAAACTCGCTGGTAGTTAACCAGTGCGTGCGCACATCATTGGCTTGCCATAACTTAACCTCGAAATCCATAGTTTCGTCGAATTCTTCAGGTGTCACTTCTATAAATCGCTTTTTAGAGTTCGGCATGCGCTTAGACAGCTCCTTAATAACGAATTTATTGAGGAAGCCGTAGCGAATTAAAGTTGCTACTGGACGAGCCGCAAAGACCCTACAGACTTTACGGAATACAAATCGTTGACGAGGAGTAAACAAAAAATCGTCTCTATGCATAAAACCCACTACTGCCACCAACAAATCAACTTTTTTGGCAAGATCAGGATAGCGCTGCAGCATACGGGTGGCAACCACAAACCCAAATGAAACGGCTGCTATAGTAACTCGCTTGCGTTTATAGCGTAATTTGATAAAGGCTGCTAAATAGTCGGCAAAAGCATCAATTGTCGTGGGTCGGCCTATACTGCTAAAACTATCCATACCCCCGAAGCCAGGCAAATCAGGCATGGTGACCGAACCGAATTCATTAAAATTCTCTACTAGACCCCACCAGCGCTCCAGCATAGCGTGGTGGCCATATATGAGTAAAATCTCACGCTTTTTACCCGCTGGCGCTGGTACATGCAGCATACGTCCCTCTAAGCCGTTAATATTTAACGGTAATATATAATCAGCCGGGCTTTGAGGTGGATTTTGTGGCATAAATAATTCTTAAATTTACTTGCAATTATATCAGAATAATGTCATTGGCCTCAATCGTTTTATAAGACAAAAGTTGTACATAAGTTACAATTAAGCTAAAATCATATCTGTTATTTCCAGCGTAATGGGGCGTAGCCAAGCGGTAAGGCACCGGGTTTTGGTCCCGGGATGCGCAGGTTCGAATCCTGCCGCCCCAGCCACTATCACTTTATTGACTTTATTATTAATATGTGTTAGTATAGTTCAGTTCGCTATTTATTAGCGAAAGTACATATGTGTTGACCCGATGAGCGTGGGTTGGGAGAGCTTAAATTATTAAGAGCTGCCACCCCACTCTCCATTGAGAGTCCACAAAAACAATGCATCTCGTGGTGATCAGACTATGTCTGTTTTGGGGAACGTCGACGTTTCACTCAACGAAAGGAAAACGATCCAGATGGCTTCTAAGTACCAGCTGGAGCAGGATGTCAAAGACCTCCGTGGCGAGGTCGGCGAACTGCGCGAGCAGCTCGAGAACAGCGTCAAGGTCCAGCAGGCCGCGCTCCGCCGCGTCCACCTGCTGCCGGCCAACATCGCATCGCTCGTCGATTCCGAGGCAATCGGCAACGGCGCGCTTACGTCCGACGGGCAGGGCATGACCTACCCGATCGGTGGCGACATCAACCTGACGGTCAAGCCGTTCGAGGGCCTCTTCGAACTCACCGACATCAGCGGTCGCAACAAACCGCTCGTCGTCGAGTTCGGCCCGGAGCAGGACTTCGACCAGGCAAAGGTCCTGGCCGTCGTCGGCTTCGCCACTCTCGCCAAGCGCGGTGAGACGGGTCAGACGACCACCGACTGGGTCCGCCAGCTCAACGGCGCGGCCACGGTCTAAAGACCACCACGAGGAGCATGGCTCTACAATAAGGACTTAATGTCCGAACCGAGCCAGAGACGGGGTTACTAATTGCATTTGTGGATCGTTCACGCGATCATTTCAAACACAAATCTTTTAGTATTACCCCGTCTCACTCCTCACTCTGCGAATGTGTGTTCGTACTGACGAGTCCAAAAGGACGAAAGTAAATAAACAAATAGCGTATAATACTTTGCATGAGTGAGCTAGCGGTGACGGAGTCGCAGAAAAAAGCGCTAGGAGTTGCTACCGGCGTAGCTTTAATAATCGGCGCCTACTTCTTAAAAAGCTACTTCTTACTTATTGTCTTTGCCGCGATCGTGGCGTTTATTTTTAACCCTCTGTATAAGTGGCTGCTAAAGCGCGGGCGCAAGCCAGGCACGGCGGCCAGCATAACTTTCTTTACCACTCTGCTAGCTTTCATCGTACCAATTACGCTGATAATTTTCGTATCGATTCACCAGATATTATCTCTTGTTCACTCTATTGGCAATGCGCATTACAGCGCGAACGTTTCAGATCTTCTAAAACACGGTGTTGACACTGTTAATCGAACTCTTAAATCGCTTCATGTGCCTTATACGTTAACAGCTGACACTGTAACGAACGGATTGAGTCACGCCTTAAAAACGTTTGGCTCCAGCCTGCTAAGTAATGTTACATCGTCTGTTAGCAGCTTCTTTACCTTCTTTACGCTAGCCATCATCTACGTCTATGTATTGTTATCAATGCTGATCAAGCAGGATCAGTTAGTTAAAACTTTTCACGCTCTTAACCCGCTAGGGACAGACATTAGCCGGCTCTATCTTAAAAAAACCAGCGCTATGGCAAAAGCTATGATCCGCGGCCAATTTATAATTGCCTTTGCTCAGGGCCTAACAGACGCCGCACTGCTTTATATAGCTGGCTTGCACGGTACTTTTGTTTTCTTCTTGCTGTTACTCACGCTACTATCTATTATCCCTCTGGGCGGCGGTATTGTTGCTATTCCGATAGGTGTGGTTATGTTGCTAACAGGTCACATTTGGCAAGGTTTAGTAATAATACTGGGACACATTATTATAGTTACCAACATTGACAACGTACTGCGCCCTAGACTAGTGCCGCGCGAAGCCCGTTTAGATCCAGCGCTAACTTTGTTGTCAGTATTCGCCGGACTAAAATTTTTCGGTTTTTTAGGTGTGATTATTGGCCCAATATTGATGATTTTGATAGTCACTACCATTCAGGTTTACATGAGCGTTTACCGCAAACACTAACTTATACTATGTAATTGACATGCGTTTTAGTTAGTTGTACATTTAGAGTGCAACGTAAGGCAGGAGGGTAACATGCCAAACGGAACAAACGTAACCGGGTGGGTCGGATGGGTATACTTTGCCGGTGTACTCTTAATATTAAGAGGTATCTCTGAGGCTTTTCTCGGAATTACCGCTCTCGTAAACAAGCATTATTTGTTTACGACATCTAATAACACCCTGGTCGTTTCGGCCAACAATATGAGTGCTTGGGGCTGGGTACAACTAGCCATTGGAGTGCTGGTATTGGCTGTGGGCTTTTCTGTGTTACATGGTAGCACTTGGGCCCGCATAGTAGCGGTTTTGTTCGCTGGCGGTGCGTTCTTGGTCAACATGGCCTTCTTGGGAATCTTCCCGGTGTGGGCTATCGTGGCTATGGCTGTTGATGCGCTGATCATCTACGCCTTAGTAGTACACGGCGGCGAAGTAGCCTAAAAACATAAATTTAAGAAAACTAAAAGACCGGCTGGTTACACCAATCGGTCTTTTTTATTAGTTTTATTTATCTGTAACACAGATAACATTGCTAAGAACAAAGTTGCTTGTCTGTCCTAGGCTTCGGCCTGCTTCTTGTAGATATGCCTCGTAAACTTCTTCACGCATTGGGATGCCGCGCCTAACCGCATCTGTTATTTCGTCGCGATCCCAAACCGGTCCCGCCTGGTCTGCTATGAAATCGTCGCTTTCCTCGTCGAGGGTGGGTTCAATAAATTGCCCTTGCCAGACATCTTTATCGCGGTAATGCTGGCAACTCAAAATTTGCATACTAGCTAACTGGCCCTCTCGTCTATAAATATTCATAGCGTAGCGCCTATTATCTGTCTCATACTCTAAAAACAACTCTTGGGGCTCTTTACCAAGACCTAATTCGCGGTCCATTCGCCGGTGTACCTGCCGAGTAAAATCATGCCATTCCAAGATGTGCTCTGGAGTAGTATTAGCCGGCATGGTGATTTCTGGTCTCTCGGGGAAGCGGCGACTAAGTTCCTCCGCTTCGGTGTCATAAAGAGCAAAATAAACGTATTTATCAAAAGCAGGTGGGCGCTTAGAGTGAAATACCTTGGCGGCTTTAGCAATCATATGAATGGACGTCTCAAGCTCTTCTCGGTCAAAATAGAGCAACACATCCGAAACCCACTCCTGAACCTCGTCACCCTTCAGGTCAGGGATTCCCGTGATCAACCGTGGCACTACAATATCCTTTGGGTACTCTGATAGTATTTCACGGCTGTCACGGTTAACTTTATATAAGCGAGCATTTACATAGGGTCCCTCGCCCTCGTCGGGCCTTGAAATTGCCAGGGCGCTCCCAAATAGGCAGTCTTCTTCATCTACCCATGAAGTTAGTCTGTATGCTTCATGGCCAAGCTCTTGGGCCTTGTCGCTGTCATAAACACGACCGTAATCGTTTAAACGGTATAGCATAATCATACCCAGGCCTCTTGGAGGGAAACGTGAATAATCGTGGGCCGGCCGATCAAACTCTTCGCACAACGACATGATTAAGTGATTCTAGGATAAATTATCAAATTCGTCAAGAATAATTAGCCTAGCTCGATGGTATACAAAATATAGCGTAGGGTGTATAATTGCATCTAACGCATGGCACAAACAGTTATATCAGCCAAGTCCGTCTCTAAACACTTCGGCGACATAGTCGCGGTCGACGATATATCTTTTGATGTAAAAAAGGGTGAGATTTTTGCATTTTTGGGCCCTAACGGTGCTGGTAAAAGCACAACTATCAAAATGTTGACCACAATGTTGCGCCCCACGGCGGGTGAGCTGCGGCTAGCGGGGCATAACGTAGCAAAAGAACGAGACTCTGCCCGTAAAGCCTTCGGTATTGTCTTTCAAGACCCCAGCCTTGACGAGGAATTATCCGCATACGAGAACATGGATCTGCATGGGTCGTTGTACAGTATTCCTAAAACTCGAAGACACAAGCGTATCCGCGAGCTATTAGAATTAGTTGAACTTTGGAGCCGGCAGGATTCCATGGTCAAGACTTTTTCCGGCGGTATGCGCAGACGGCTTGAGATAGCCCGCGGGCTTCTGCATGAGCCTAAAGTGCTCTTTTTAGATGAGCCGACACTTGGCTTAGACACTCAAACCCGTAATCTGATGTGGAACTACGTGAAAAAGCTTAGCGACGAAAAAGGGATGACAATTTTCTTTACTACTCACTACCTGGATGAAGCTGAAGAAGTCGCTGAACAGATCGCTATAATTGACCATGGCAAGATCGTAGCCCGCGGCACTTCCAAATCACTCGCCAAGGCAACAGGCGCCAAGAATCTTGAAGAAGCGTATTTAAAATTGACCGGCTCAACCACTAGAGATGAAAACGATGCCAGTAACGATGGTTTGAACTTCCGCATGGCAATGAGAAACAGGAACTTGAGGTAACTATGGAAGTTATGTATACCTTATGGTTAAGACAGGTGCGTCGTTACTGGCGCAGTTATTCCCGTATGCTCGGCACTCTAGGCCAGCCTATTTTGATGCTGCTAGCTTTAGGGTACGGTATTGGAGCTATTTACCAAAAAGCGGGGGAAGGAAACTATTTAAACTTCTTAGTTCCCGGCATCATAACTCAGACGGTGCTTTTATCAGGAGTGTTCTGGGGAATTATAATCTTACAGGATAAGCGTTTCGGCTTTCTGGCAGAGATGCTAGTGGCCCCTGTGTCGCGCTTGAAGATATTGCTCGGAAGCGCCATAGGTGGAGCTACAATTTCAATCTTGCAGGGTTTGATGATTTTTGTAATCGCCTTGGTATTCGGGTTCCGTCCTGATAACTGGTTCTTGGTGATACCGGCCTTCGGAGTATTAGTGTTCATGAGTCTTGCTTTAACCAGCTTTGGCGCTGGCATAGCATCAGCGGTAGATGATTTTCAAGGCTTCCAGGGTATTAACAACCTCTTGGTTTTGCCTTTATTCTTCTTATCTAGCGCTCTTTATCCGCTGAACAGCATTCCTGACGTACTAAGAATAATAAGCAGTATTAATCCAGTGACTTATATGGTAGATGCATTGCGGACTCTACTCACGGCAGCACCAAGCCACTTTGGCATAGGACTTGATCTGGCGGTTATGGCAGCTACCTTTATTGCGTGTTTAATATTTGCAGTCAATCGCTTTAATCGAATTCAAATGTAGACTTGTCCACATAGTACTTCTTCTTATAAGATCAGCTTTTCCACACAATCCACAGGTCGTTTTCAAAAATAATGTTGACAGTAGCTGGCGGCTAGCGTAAATTAATATATACCACTGTGAGGTGGTTATCACCGCAAGGTGATAGCGACGGTAGCAATATCGCCGCACGAAAAAGGAGCCCGTCAAAAGGCTCTTTTTTCTTTGTTTCGGTTTATACCTTAATACTGTACAATCCTACTTAAGAGACCATAGTCATGAGACATTTATTAAGAAATAAATACCGCCAACATGAGCCAGTTTGGCACGTTCAGTTGGCAGTACTAGCAGCTATTATTCTTCAGTTATTCCTACCTGATTCATTCGTATTTGGGTCGCGTTACTTACTGATTACAACTGAAGTTTTGCTGCTACTAGCTATGTCCTTCACTACGCCCAAAGAGAGAATTTTTCGGTCGCTGAGTAGGCGGATAAATGTATTGCTGCTTATAGGCTTAACTAGCGTTGCTAACGCTTACTCCTTAGCTGAAATTGCACGGCAGCTACTACAAAACGGCCAGATTACTAAAGGCCGCGATTTGGTACTTACAACTCTCAACATCTTCTTAACTAACATTATTATTTTTGCCTTGTGGTACTGGGAAATGGACGGCGGCGGCCCTGGGCAACGCGAAGCAGGCGAAAAATATGACCGAGACTTTTTGTTTCCGCAAAACCAGCACGAAGACTACCGGCATCCGCAGTGGCGACCAACTTTTATTGACTATCTCTATGTATCCTCTACGAACGCTATGACATTTGGTCCGGCAGACACAAAACCGCTCAGCCGGCGAACCAAATTACTAATGCTGGCGCAGGCTACGATCTCTTTAGTAGCCATCGCTCTAGTTGCTGCTAGGGCAATTAGCATCTTGAGCTAAAGAGCGATATAACCACGACGCTGGCTATAGAAAAAGGCTGCCGCTCCAACCAACAGAGGCGCCCAGTAACTTATTAATCGATAAACCAGTACAACAGCTAAGGCAGCCGGACTATCGACGTGGTACACTACTAAACCAGCTACCAGACCAGCTTCCACGCCGCCAAGACCACCAGGTGTTGGTGTGGCGGCACCAAGAGCAATACCAAGGCTAAATACTATCAATACGGCTATAAAAGGTAAGCTGACATGCATAGCCAGCACTGAGAACCACAAACTCAGCACATTAGACAACGTTAGGCTAATAGAGCAGATTAAAGCTAGTAATAATTGGCCAGGTCGGTGGCGATACTCCAAAAACTGACGCAGGAAAGCGTTCACGCCGCGTTTAATTTGACGGCGGTAGCGTCTATAAGCCACAGTCCATGCTGTTAGCACCACGACGGTTATAGCAGCGATAACACCCTTGTTATTGATATGATGGAGTTGCAGCCCAGGCAAGTTGCTGTGCAGCGGCAATAACAGAAGAGACAACAAAAGCATGTGACCAATAATTCCTAAGCTGTTATTGGCAGCCACTACACTAGCCGCCTGGGTGCCGTTATGGCGTGACTGGCGAAGATGTAAGTAGTTTACGCTAATACTGCCTATTCCAGCCGGCAATAAGCGATTTACGAACATTCCGGCTAGCTGGATTAACAGTGTGTGGAAGTAAGAAAGAGGTCTTATGGCTAATAAACAGTACGTACCAGCAGCAGATACGTAGCTAAGCGCCGTAAATGCTAAAGATACTAACAGAAGGCTAGTTTGAGCGCTTTCCGCTAATTTTAAGCTATGGCGAAAGCTACCAATCTGCGGCACTATAAAATAAAGTACTATGACCGCTCCGACTAAAATAAGCAGTTGTTTGCGAACTGGCGCCGGTGGCGAGGTTTTTTTGGACATAAGCACTATTATTACTGACCAAGTATACGCCTACAAGTATCTAAGCCGTAAATACTGTGTATAAAATCTAACTCAGAAAAATCAATTAAATATGATTTAATACACCGGTCAAGGAGAGACTTGTATAATTTAAGTATGGCGAGCCAAGTCACTAGAGCTGTTAACAAGTTCACCAGCCAATCCGCGGTCCGAGCCATGGTACGCTACGGCCAATTGGCTGTGTTGTATTTGCTGCTTATCTTCGCTCTCCCGGGGAACAAGCAGGTAATGCAGCTGCATAATCTGTCTACTTATGAATACCATATCTTACAGTTGTTAATCGGCCTCCCTCTACTGGTAGTGTGGTTTACGGCGTTTTACGGCTATTCTAAGTTAGAAATTTATACTGAATCTATTCGACGCAGCCCCGAAGCGTTAGGTTTTAAGCGCCTAACCCAAGGCTGCACATGGATTGCCTGGAGTCTGCCAATTCATGCTATTACTAGCCTGTTAAGCAACACAGTCTCAGATAATCACTCAGGCTTTGGTGCGGCAGTAATTATTGTTGGTAACTATGTTGACACCCTATTACCAGTGGTTGCTTTTACTCTGATAGGATTAGCCTCTCGGCAGTTGTTTGATCAAGCCAAAATTACCCTCAGCGGTATAAGCATTCGCGGCATTACTACTTTGTTTTTGCTAGGAGGAGTTCTTTACTGCTATTTAGTATTTCGCCAATTCAGTGGTGCAGGCTTATCATCGACCCACAACCCATACCACATGCCAATCTGGATCTCTGTATTAACTCTAATTGTGCCGTATCTCTACGCCTGGTTCGCCGGCTTGTTAGCAGTATATGAGCTAATAGCCTATGGACGGCAAGTAAAAGGGGTTTTATACCGTCAAGCCGTACACATGCTGGAGCTCGGACTATTGGCGATGATCTTTGGCTCTATAGCAGCTCAATTTGCCCGGTCGGCTCAGTTATCAGCAGAGCATCTCTTATTTAATACGCCTTTAGTTTTTAATCTTATATTCCAATTTATTAGCGGTCTAGGCTTCGTAATGATTGCTCTAGGAGCGATGCGGCTCAAAAAGATTGAGGAAGTGTGAGCCGATGTCAGTAACGCCAAAAGAAACGCTCTATCAACAGATCATTCATGTAACTCATATTTACCTGGGGCCTGCGGCCAACAGGTTTATTGCCAGACAGGTTAAGGGTCACCTCCATAAAGACCCGGAAGACATAACCAAAAGCGATCTTAAAAAGCTAATTGACTGGATTCAGGTAGCGGTTTCACTTTTAACTGACGACAGCGAAGTTATCGAAGAATATATTTTTCAACTCCATAAACTTGCCAATGACAGTCGCGAAAATTCAAAAACCAGGAGCGCTTCGTGAACCGCTCAGCGGAAATTGCCGCTTCAGAGCAAAAAGCTAGAGCTGAAGCTCTATTTAATAGTATTGGTGACGGAGTTATTGCTACTGATGAGTTTGGTCGAATTACCCGCATAAACCCAATGGGCCGCCGTATCCTCGGTTACAATAAAGTCGATCTGTTAGGAGCTTGGTTCCCGGATAAGGTCATAATGGTAGACTCGGAAGGCCGTAAGACTAATTTAATCGACCGCCCGATAACTAAGGCTTTTTTAACAGGTAAGCCTATCTCCCAGAAAGCATTTTACCTTCGCAAAAACGGACACCCAATTCCCGTAGCTATTAATGTATCGCCAATTCTAGCCAACGGTAAACCAGTTGGCGCTATAGAAGTATTTCGCGACATTAGTTTTGAGGAAGAGATTGACCGGATAAAGAGTGAATTTATATCGTTAGCCTCGCATCAGCTGCGCACGCCGCTGTCAGCTATTAAAACCTACTCGCACATGCTCTTGGACGGCTACATGGGCGATCTTAACAAACCTCAGGATCAAGCTCTGCAAACCATTGTAGAGGCCGCTAACCGCATGAATGAGCTAATAAGTACTCTGCTCAACATTACTCGCATGGAAAGCGGTGCCGTAGCAGCTAATATTCGTTTGCTTCGCGTTGATACCTTAGTTAAAGAGGTCATTAAGGACTTATCCTCACAAGCAACTAATAAAAAAATAGAACTATCTGTTAATTTTAGTGGCGCGTACTCTAAAACTATTCGTAGTGATCGGGTGATTTTAAAAGAAATTCTTAACAATTTAGTATCTAACGCTGTTAAATATACGCCTTCCGGCGGCAGCGTAACCGTTAAGGTTCGGCTGCGGGCAAGCGAAGTAGTAGTTGATGTTCACGACACCGGCTGGGGCATACCAAAGTATTCTCAAGACCAAATATTTAGTAAGTTTTTCCGTGCTGAAAACATAGTTAAGCGTGAGACTACTGGTACTGGATTGGGATTATATCTGGTAAAAGGGCTGGTCGATGCTATTAACGGTCGGATCTGGTTTGAAAGTCAAGAAGGCAAGGGTACTAGTTTCTTCCTAAGCCTCCCAAGAATTAAACAACAAAGAGCGCGCTAGTGAGAAATACTACAGGCAGCCTCAACTGGTATGATATAAATAGACATGTTGCCTTTAAAAATAGGGGAGTTTAAAATGGCACGTATTTTGGTAGTAGAAGACGACCAGGATTTAAATAATGCCTATTGTATTATTTTACGCAATGAAGGGCACGAGGTAAAAACAGCCTATAACGGTAAGCAAGCCCTGACCAAACTTAAGGATTTTTCACCTGATCTTATCTTGCTCGATCTTTTGATGCCGGTAATGGGTGGGTTAGAGTTCATGCAACAGTATGATCTTGTTAGTCAGCATCCTAGCATTAAAGTGCTTATTTTTACTAACATGGAGAACTCTCCCGAAGTTCAAGAGGCGTACAAACTCGGCGCAGAACGGTGCATTATTAAATCCTGGACAGCCCCCCATAACTTAGCTGGCGTAATATCTGACAGCTTGCGTGAAAACGCGCCACACTCGAAGGCCAAGACAAAATCAAAAGCTAAGGCTAAAAAAGCTAAAGCCTGATCTGTACGTCAGCAATATATTGGTCATTCAATAGGCGCACTAATGCAGACAAGTTAAGTCTGTATGGTTTATGTTTGTCATAGCTAATTACGCCTTTGTGTTTTAGCTTGTTAAGTTCAGTAGCCGCTGTTTCACGCGTTAAGCCGGTCAAGTTAGCAAAATCCTGATGGGTTAACGCTAGATCAATTTCTACTTCTTGCGGCGCTATCTTATGACCGTGGCTAAGTGCAAGATAATGCAGTGTATACAATAATTTATCGCTGGCACGAGAATGCTGCAGGGCATTTAATCTCATAGATTGACCCAATTCGTCTGTAATATAGCGCTCTAGCTCCTCATACATAAGCTCAGGGTTGCTCTTTATAAACTTCACCCACTCAACCCGATTAACAGCGTAAAGGCTAACCTCCGGTGTCAAAGCTTCATAATAATAGACCGCGTTGGGCATTTTTCCATACACCCAAGGGCTAGGAAAAATTGATCCTGGCTCATAAAATCCAACTGGCTTTTCGTCGCCACCAACACTTAAGTTGTATGCCTTAACTATGCCTGCTTTGACCCCGAAAGCCACCCGCGGCGCTTCACCTTGGAAAATAATAATCTCACCTTTTTTGAATGTCTTAACAGGGTGCTTTTCTAAAAAAGCTTGCAGGTGCTTGTTGATCACTCTTTTTGCCATATATTCATGGTATACGCTAAAGAGTAAACAGTAAACTTAGCAGTGATATATAAGCTCAGATTTAATTAGCAGAAGATGTGCTAGAAGTAGTAGCTACACCGCTGTTAGCATGGTCACTTCCAAGCAAAATGATGAAATCAGCATCATACTTGTTGGCGTATGGATTAGTGGTAGTGAAATGATTGCCAAACAGCTTCGTTAGAAGTTTTTTAGTGGCTGGCTTTTTGTTGTCTGAGTTGTCAATAATGGTTGTGGTGGATTGATTGCTTAACGCGTCGCCTATATCAATTACATTTAGATCCTTAACGCGAAGTTTAGTGCGTTCCTGGGAAGCTAAGCCAGAGACCCCGGTAGCGTTCAAAACCACGACACCAGCGTTTTCACGGACTACTGGATTGGAAGAGGTTTGCTGATTTACAAAGGCCTGAATAGCGCTAAAGTCGTCTATCCCAGCTTTTGGTATTAGAGCAGATTCGCCGTCAGCAGTAGTGTAGCTAGTAAGCAAGTTCTTACCGTCAGCGTCATTAAGACTTAACGATTTTATATTCTTAGAGTTGATGGTTTTACTAATATCGTATAAACGGTGCACCTCGCCTAGTTTGAAGTCGGTTTTGACGTTGCCGCCTACGCTATCAAATAAACTAGTCAATTTGGCTGGATTAGCAATTACGCCTGGTGTTAGAGCTTTGTTTTTAAGAGCAATAAGCATTTGGCGTTGGTCATCAGTACGCGTAAAGTCAGCATTTGCAAATCCATATGAACCGTAAGCGTCGCCGCGAGCACGAGCTAGATCAAGCGCTTGCTCGCCATTTAAG
This sequence comes from Candidatus Saccharimonadota bacterium, assembly GCA_029288485.1. Lineage (GTDB taxonomy): Bacteria > Patescibacteriota > Saccharimonadia > Saccharimonadales > UBA4665 > JARIHC01. Next base: position 105,735 of record JARIHC010000004.1, read on the forward strand.
GTGTGAGGGCCGTTCGTTAATCGCACCAACGGACCATGAGTTTTATAATCTATACTAGGGTCATACAGACCTCGAGGGTCGTCGCTTTGAACATTGAATTTTATACCACCCACAGCGTTAACTGAGTCGCGCAGAGCGTTATAGTTAACTAGAGCGTAATAGTCGATTGGCATACCAAAGTTGTCATGGACGACCTTTTCCAGCAAGCCCATACCGCCGGCAGGGTAACCCGGTTCGTTAAAATGGTCTTCTTGGCCGACTACATACGCGGCATTAATCTTTTGATGGCCGCCGCCGGGAATATCCACCCATAAGTCACGCGGGATACTCATAAGAAAAGCTGTGTGATTCCTAGTATCAATACTGGCAATCATGATGGAGTCTGTTAAGTTACCGCCCTGATGTCCGGGATCATCAGCTGAGTTACCGGCTAGCAATATATTAACCCGCCCACGATTTTCGCCTCGTAATTTCGTGCTGTGCAGAGCGCCGAAGATGCTGCCGCCAAATAGCTTGTGGGCGTTATATATAAATTTAGCAGCAACAAACAAACCAATTAAGGCGCCAATAATAAATATCGTTAACAAGGCGCGTTTGAGTCTGCGACGGCTAAACATGCGACGTAAGCGCCCCTGTTTACTGGCTGGGTGCTTAGAGCCAAAACGAGACCTAGCGCCTGTATCAGTTTTATAAGACGGCAAGGTCATACCAACTCCAGGGAAATCCTTGGCCTGCTGCTTGACCATGATTATATCCTGGCCGGGTCGCGGTCTGGCAGATCCGTTTATAGGCGGTGTGCGATGAGGTTTTTTTGGTGGCATTGAGATTAAGCTTCATTATAACGGTTTCATAGGCTCCATGCGAGTGTTTTAGACACTTAAGCCTAATCGCACCCGCTGAGAGCCAGCTTAAAGAAGTAAACTCTCTTTGGGGCTAGATATCGTATACTGTAACTAGTCTGAGTTATGAAATTAGTTATTCAAGTCCCCTGTTTAAATGAAGAGGCCACGCTGCCGCTAGTACTTGAGACTATCCCCAAGAAAATTGAGGGAGTAGATGATATCGAGGTCTTGATCATCGATGACGGGTCCACCGACAACACAATGGAAGTGGCTAAAAAGCATGGTGTTAAGCATTTTGTGCACCATGCCCGCAACCAAGGACTGGGTCGATCTTTCCACGACGGGGTTATGAAGGCGTTAGAAATGGGCGCCGATATAGTGGTCAACACCGATGGCGACAACCAATACCCCCAGGATCGCATAGGCGATTTAGTTAAACCAATCTTAAATGGCGATGCCGACATTGTGATTGCCGACCGCCAGACGCACAAAATCGAACATTTTTCCCGGTTTAAAAAAGTGTTGCAAAGATGGGGCAGTGCCGTAGTTAATAAGGCCGCTGCCACCAGGCTTCCAGATGCCGCCAGCGGCTTCCGCGCCTACAGCCGCGAATCACTGATGCGCCTAAACACTATCACTCGTTTTAGCTACTGTACCGAAACGATCATTCAAGCTGGCAACAAAGGTCTACATATAGAATCGGTTGAGGTTGACACCAATCCTAAGCTGCGCGAATCACGCCTGTTTAAGTCAACTAGCGAACACGTACTCAAATCTGGCGTCACTATTGTCCGCGCCTTTATTATGTATAAGCCCTATATGTTGTTTGGCTCGCTTGCCTTTATCCTCTTTATGCTTGGACTAATTCCATTTGCCAGGTTTATTGCTTTTAGCCTCCGCGACGGCTCCACAGCCGGCCACATTCAATCCTTACTAGTTGGATCCTTGCTGATGATTACGGCCTTTTTGTGTATTGTTTTGAACGTTATAGCTGATTTAATTCGCATTAACCGCGTTCTTATTGAAGATAACCTCGAACACACCAAGCGCCAGCGCTTTGACGGCAACAAATAGATTACGTGCCATGGTGGCCCATAAAGGCCGTCGGGTCGCTGTTGCCGGGCACTAGAGGTCCGATAGTTTTTTGTACAGCATGATTAACGTTTATAACTGTTGAATTAGGCCAGTACCAAATGTCGTAGCTACGCAAAATGTATGTCAGCGCACCACCGCCCCATAGCATACAAATGAGCACTGCGCCTGCCAAAAAAACTTTTGCCTGCACACGAGATTTCAAATACGTATTAGCACCCAACGCCAGGATCACTAAAAGTAAAGGATAAATTGGTATTAGATAGCGGCCGTTTAAGGCGACTGGCTGGCCAGTTTGCACAAATGAATGGTACTCGTCAACCCACAGTGCGGTCGTGTAAATTGCTGCAACTAATATAAACAGCAACAAAACATGGTGGTTATAATGCCGCCCGATACGTTTCCAAACAATGACCGTGGCCAACAGAGCCGACAGCGAAAAGATTATGGCGCTAATAGCCGGTACTGCAAATGGCCCCCTGGTCGCAAAGGTTGTAGCCGGACCATCGACTGCAAAAAATGTTCTAAACCACATTCCATAAAACCAGTCAGCCGTAAAAACCAGAGGACTGGACGAAGCAGTTGCAGGTTTCATCTGGGCATACTTGTGATCTCGATTCCATGGTCCGTAGGCGCTGCACTGATCAACACTAAGCACTTCATCGCAGCTAGGCACCGGCTTGTGATACCTGGCTATATTTACGCTGTAGCGTTGCATGAATAAGCCGAATGACACCAGCAATAACGCACTTAATAAATACGTTGTAAGTTTGGAGGGCATCTTTAATTTGTGTGCTGGCCGGATTTGCCAGAAGCGCACTATCACAAACACTGCGGCTGCTAGCAACACTGGCAAGAAGGCATATTTAATCAAGCTGATCAACAACCCCAACGACACCAAAGTTAGCAATAACCGGCCGTCAAGGGGCTGGCGCTTAGTAAATGCACCAGTGAAATCCAAGGTTAGCAGCAAAAATAAAGCGCTCAGAGGCAGCAGTAAGTTGTCGTAGTTTATTTGCGCTGCTAATAGAGGTGTTATAGGGATTAATATAAATATGGCTAAGCAAAAATGTACCAGGCTGCGCGAAGCGCCAGTTTTAAGTAATAATTTTCGGTATAAGAACAGCCCCCAGCCAAACAAACCTATGCTTATAAACCGCAGAAAAATTACTTGTGATGTCTGGTTATTAGTAAGTGCGCTAATTAATCTGTAGGGGAAGCTCATCAGCCACTGATACAGATATGATGGATCACGAGCGACCGCCCCAAAAGCGTCCGAACCAGCCGGGTGGCCACTCCAAAAAGGACTGATATGGTTAGCGTACAGCCTAATAATTCCGAGGTGAAAATCCTCGTCAAAAGCCATAGGGTAGCGGCCGCTTAACGCTATCCATGCCGCTTCTAACACAAAAAATAGAATTACTAGCCGAAACCATTTTTCAGAGGCAACAAAAGACTTCAGGCGACCGGTAAAACTCTGGTGTGTATTTTTAGGCATAATCTTGGCTCAATGAACCTTATTATACAGGCCAAACTTATGAACGGCTGATATCATGATAGAATTAACGCATCATGCGACTTTTAAAGAATAAATATATTAAAAACGCCCTTATAGTGTTGATCCTGCTATTAACACTTGGCGCATTCATACATTTTTTTACTACGCATCCGCAGTATTGGCATGACCTTAGGCGAGTTAGTCCTTGGTGGATAGTGGCGGTTATCGCTCTAAACATCCCTATGGTCGGCTTATTGGTCTTTATTTACGACACATGTTTGGCACTCTGTGGCAAACGCTTGGAATGGAAAGAAAATTTTTTACTAACTAGCTACTCTTCAATTATTAACTTCTTCGGTCCTTTGCAAAGTGGGCCAGGTGTCCGAGCTGCCTATCTTAAAACTCGTCATAAGGTCCGCCTACGCGACTACGGGCTAGCCACCTTGCTGTATTACGGCATGTTTGCTTTCTTTAGCGCCTTATTTTTGCTGGTAGGCACCAGACCTTGGTGGCAAACACTACTCGCTATGACGGCCGTGGCAGCGGGCAGCTGGTTGGTGTTTCGCTACTTCGCTAAGCACGATAAAAAGCCTGCCGATTCGCAGTTTCATATGAGAGCTAATCTGGTGTTAAAGCTGGCGATACTGGCATTTTTACAAGTTTTACTAACCGCCATAACTTATTGGGTAGAGCTAAGAGCTGTGAATCCTCATATAGGATGGGGACAGGCTATGTCTTATGCTGGCGCCGCCAACTTCGCTTTATTCGTGTCTCTCACCCCAGACGCTATTGGTTTCCGCGAGGCCTTCCTGCTGTTTTCGCAACACCTGCACCATGTGTCAACTGCAAACATTATTAGCGCCAATGTCATAGACCGCACCAGCTATGTGCTTTTCTTGGCATTGCTGTTTTTGATTGTGCTGGCTACGCACGCCAAAGACCGTCTTAAAATCCGCGGCTTAAAATCTCTCAGCTAACTTTCATCTGACACTTTATAATAAGAACGTATGCGGATTTTAGTTATAGAAGATGAGCCTAAGATCGCCAGAGCCGTCAAGCAGGGCCTAGAGCTCAAAGGTTTCGCCGTAGACATTGTGAGCGACGCTGAGAGTGGCTTATCTTATGGTACTGATCCCAGTTACGACGTTGTCGTTTTGGATCGAATGCTGCCAGGCAAGATGGACGGTGTAGAGTTGTGCCGCAAACTGCGCGACGATGGCATAAATACTCCTGTGATTATGCTGACCGCCCGCGGCACTATTGGCGACCGCGTCGAAGGGCTAGATAGCGGCGCCGACGACTACTTAGTGAAACCGTTTTCGTTCGATGAGTTAACCGCGCGGGTGCGAGCGCTGCTGCGCCGTCCCGCCAATCAGGTAGGCACTGAACTTAAAGTAGGTGATCTTAGCCTAGACACCAATAATTATGCCGTAAAGCGCGGCAAAACACCGGTAAAATTATCACATAAAGAATTTGCGCTATTAGAGTATTTAATGCATCATCCAGGACAAGTTATCACTAAAGATATGATTATTAACCACGTGTGGGACGAGGATGCCGACATTTTGCCCAATACTGTTGAGGTTTATATTGGCTACTTGCGCAATAAAATCGACCGACCATTTTCTAAGCAGAAGCCGCTCTTACACACTCTGCGTGGCTTTGGATACAAATTGGAAGCCTAAGCAATGTTTCGCTCGGCCACTTTCAAGCTCACTATGTGGTATCTAGCTATTGTTATGGCTATAAGCTTAATTTTTAGCGGCGTGCTTTATAGCGTTGCCACCGGAGAACTGGACCGAGGCCTAAATAACGAGAGTCGGCGAATATCTCGCCAGTTTCCCGTATTTGAGGGAAATCCCGTGCTTCGCCCAGGTGTGGATTATGACAATGGGGCACACCGAATTTTACTGCGCTTAGTAGGTTTTAACATTATCGTTCTAGTAGGAGCTGGCTGGGCAAGTTACTGGCTGGCACGGCGCACCTTGCAACCAATAGAAGAGGCTCATGAGCAACAAAAACGTTTTACGGCTGACGTCAGCCATGAACTAAGGACACCATTAACAGCCCTCAAAATGGAAACCGAAGTTGCCCTTATGAACAGTAAAAACGGCAAAAAAGAACTTGCGTCGGTACTAACCAGCAACCTGGAAGAGGCTAGTAAATTGGAAAATTTAATCAATAACTTATTACGATTGACGCGACTAGAAGCAGGCGAGCTACAGCAACAATTCACAGCACTAGATAGCCGAGAGTTAGCCCAAGCAGCTATAACCCAGACTGAAAGACTAGCTAAAGAACGCGAAATTAAGATTCAAACAGATTTAGCGCAAGTTTTCGTTAATGGTGATAAAGACAGCCTTACTCAGTTATTAGTCATACTGCTTGATAACGCTGTTAAGTACAGCCCCTCTGGAGCGACAGTAACCTTATCAATCAAAACGATAAACGACGAGACTGCCTTCGAAGTAGCAGATCAGGGTAGCGGCATGAAGCGCGAAACTCTAGAGCGTGTTTTTGACAGGTTTTACCGCGGCGAAGATGACTCCCGCAACAAAACATCGTCGGATGGTTTCGGGTTGGGTCTTAGTATCGCTAAAATGATAGCCGATATACATCATGGGTCTATTACGCTTGAAAGTCGCCCCGGTCAGGGTACTACTGCCAGCTTTGTTCTACCGACAGCCAATTCGGTTAATCAAGGTGAAAAAAGCCAGTAGCTTGGGCCGCGGGTTGCATTCTTGGCCTACATCTGGTAGTTTACTAGGTTATAATGAGTGCTGAAATTTTAGACTCACCAGCCGCCGAGTCATTTAGATGTCACGATGGAAGCGGCAAGGAACTCTTCCCAGTAGAGCAAATGGTAGCAGCAGCCGGTCTAGCACGACTCCTCGCTCCCGAACTAAAGCGTCCTTTACGCAAAGAAGGTATGCTGAACGAAGACGTCTCGGATTTGTCACGCATTTTAGAAACTGCCCACTGCAGTACGATGGCTCTACAACATTACGGCGGGTATCAAGCGGTCAGAGAGCAACGTCGTATCCAGGAAAACGTACAGGCGCGAGTCGAGTTTGGCAAGGCTCAGCTAGTAAGAGACTTCCTTGACCTGAGAGACGCAACATATCGTACAGCGCCCAACGAGATAGAATACTTTAAGAGAATAGTTATTGCAGAAGAAAGAGAACCAGGGGAACTTGATTACGCCCGAGCCGGCCTATACAGCCAATCTCCTATTGTGGATGTAGTGCGCGGAAGCTCGGCCATGCTGCAAGAAAACACCCCCGATAATCTAGAAGATCTAACTAATATAGCTGATTCCTTTGACGCTTTGATGTTTTTAGAAGGTCAGGCTTTATCCGCACAGTTAATAGACGTATGTCTAGCATTTGGAAGCCACCGAGACCTCAGGACAACCGTATCTATGTCTAAAAAGTTAGCTAATTTGGCTGTCGACAGCGACAAAGAGCTGCCTGAAAAAGTTATCAATCAGCAAGAAGTTGCAGATAGCATGGTCGACATAACTAAGGCAATTGCCGGACGCAGCGTTGAGTCAAGAGACAGCAGCGTGGTCATGCAATACATTGATGAGATAACTGGAGCCGCACACGAGCTAACACACGGTCATGTACAAACCTCCAGCGTGCTGCATCACGTTATAAATAGCCGAGCTTTTCGTTTGAACGGCGGGACCAGAATTATACTGCCTTCCGTTCGTGCTGAAGAAGAAACAGCTAGTGCTGCGGCAGACCAAACACTCCAGGAGGAAATTATTCCCCAGCCAGCGCCACCAACCCGACCCGAGCCAAAAGAGCAAAAGCCTGATTTTTTCAGCCAATACGCCTCTAAGTTCCATGATTTGCTTAATAAAATTAATTGCCGCCAACCAGTTTTGCTGACAGCTAAAGAAATTAAACGGCGCAGTTTGGATGAAGCCCGCGCGATTTTAGTGAGAGGCGAGCGGGACGATAGCGGAGCGCCTATTATTAATGGCCGATCTAAGTCTGACGCTCAAAGCTTTATATCAAACATTGAATTTTTATGCAGTTTCATAACTGAAGCCGGCGACATTGAACGTGCTCGCAAGAAACTTGATGAAGCCGTGTCAGAAAGCTCTAGCGCCAGCAGTAAAATCAGCTCTTTCTTTGAGGAGGCTGGAGAGAAATTAGACCGCAAAAGTTTATCTCATTTACAAAACAGGGTTCCTGCGCTTCAGCCCATAGAAAATATAATTACAGACATTCTAAACGAGTGGGATGCCGTTTCTTGGCTGGTTTGGGAGCATTGGCCAGACGGACCTAAAACCTCTCAGCAACTAAGAAAATTATTATTCTTCTCAGAGCACAACCGAAGGAATGTGGCAGACTCGGCCGATAACTCTGCCCAAGAGAGCGCTGCAGCCGCTTAAATAACTAAACCAAAACGGCAACCAAAAAAGCCGGTAATATAATTAACGAATATAGAAAAACTCTTTTAGCCCACTGGGTATCGTCTATCGTGGTAAACCCTTGAATACCGCGCACTAACCAGCCTAGAGCTAGCAAACCCATAATGGCGGCGTATAATTTTCCTGCATAACCATACCAGGCCAGTGCTATTACAGCTATTGTGAAACCCGCCATGTAAGCAATAATCTGCCATTTGGCAGCTCTTACACTACGCGCAAGTGGTAATACGGGGATGCGGGCTGCGCGGTAATCCTTTATTCGTCTGATGGCAATCGCATAAAAGTGGGGCATCTGCCAAAAAGTTAGAATTAAAAATAAGATTAAGGCGCCCGTGTCTAGCTGGTTCGTCACGGCTGTGTAGCCAGCCACCACCGGCGTCGATCCGGATACGGTGCCGACAAGCGTACCGTGCCAGCTGCGCCGCTTGCTCCATCCATACAAAATTACGTAGTCTACATAACCGATTACGCCAACCCAAAGCGTCAGCCAGTTGACCCATAGCGCTAATATCGTGAAGCCTGCTAGGCCTAATACCGCCGCAAGCACAAAAGCATTGCGCGCAGGAATCGTCCCTAGAGCTAGCGCGCGCCAATTAGTTCGTTCCATGACCTTGTCAATTCGACGGTCAAAATAGTTATTGACTATACAAGCTGAGGCAATTACTAACGCAGTTCCACTTAGTACGGCAACTAAAAGCCCTCCGTTAATATGTCGCCCAGCCGCTACCACAAAACCAGCCATAGCAGTCAATAAATTACCATATATAATACCGGGTTTGCACAGCCAGTAATACGCTTTAAGCAGCTCCACGCTACAGGTCGCCTTGACTCTTTAGGTACTTATTAATGAGTTGCGGCGAAGACATCATTCGATAATTTAAGTTAGACATTATCCATAGCGAGCCAATTACCACTATCAACACCACTATTACTGCAAAAATTAGAGCCATCAAGTTCCAACGCGGCTTAGACTCACGGCCTACATGTAAGAAGAATCTGAGCTGCACAAATAGCTGCGCAACAGCTAAAACAACAATCAAGGGAATTAACAAATGATGCGAAAAAGTTCCGTGTTCGGAGTGCACATGTAAATACACAAAGGCGAAAGCAGTCAAAGTCAAAATAATCGACAGGATGAAACCACTAACGTAAGTTCTTAGGCTGCCTTGGCCCGCTTCGTGCTTAGCGTAAATTACACGTGTCATTTATAGAGCTCCTATCAGATATACAATGCTAAATATAAATATCCAGACTACGTCTAGAAAGTGCCAAAACAGACTTAGCATAGTTAGCTTGCGAACGTTGCCGGTAGTAAGACCCCGCCTAGCAGTTTTATACATCATCACTGCCATCCAGAGCAAACCGGCTGTGATGTGTAAGCCGTGCGTACTAACAAGCGTGAAGAAAGCGCTCAAAAAACCGCTCCGGCGCCAGTTATTACCCTCTGCCGCCAAACGGTGAAATTCGCTTAATTCCAGCCCAAGGAAAGCCACGCCCAACAAGAACGTTAATGCAAACCAAAATAGCACTTGCTTTTTAGAACCCATACGCGCAGATAGCATGCCTAGACCGCAGGTAAAGCTGCTGGTCAGCAGTATCAGGGTTTCGGTCAAAACAAAAGGTAAACTGAACAATTCGTCACCCCCCGGGCCGCCATAAGTGTTATTCCTTAGTACGGCGAACGTCGCAAAAAGACTAGCGAACAAAACACAGTCGGTCATCAGGTAAATCCAAAAGCCAGTTAAGGCCTTGGATTCGGCTTCCGGATCGCTCATACGTACCTCTCCTTAGTTTCCGCTTCTATTTTGGCTACTTTAGCGGCCGGTATTGTATACTCGCTATCCTCATTAGAAGTTCGAACAATTACCGCACAAATTACACCCAATAAACCAACCGTACACAGGCACCAAATATGCCACACAGCGCCAAAACCACCCAAGAGGGCAAATCCGGCTATAACAATGCCGGCCGCGCTGTTTTTAGGCATCCGGATAGCTTTGTAGTGCTCCTCTGTGCCGCTATGGCGACCAGGCTTTTTCATTACCCAAAAAGCATCACGTTCGTCGGCTTCCGGAATAACTGCAAAATTATACTCTGGGGGCGGCGAAACGGTAGTCCACTCGAGTGTTCGACCGTTCCATGGGTCGCCACTTAAGTCGCGGTTTTGATTGCGTCGCATAATGCTTACTGTTAGCTGCAGTACCTGAAAACCCACTCCGCAACCGATCAACAAGACACCAACTCCGGCGACTATAAATAACGGCTGCCAACCCAAGTTGGAAGCGTAGTGGTCCAGTCGACGGGTTGCCCCCATAAGCCCCAGGAAGTAAAGCGGGACGAAAGCCAGGAAAAATCCGCTTAACCAGCAACCAAAAGCATACTTGCCAAGTCTCTCGTTCAAGCGAAAACCGAAAATTTTAGGGAACCAATATGTCAGGCCGGCAAAGTAGCCAAATATTACGCCGCTCACAATCATAGTATGAAAGTGGGCCACTAGGAATAGACTATTATGCAGCTGGAAATCTGCTGGTGGCACAGCCATAAGAACTCCTGCAACGCCGCCAATCGTAAACATCAGCACAAAACCCATAAACCAAAGCATGGGCGTAGTAAAACGAATACGCCCGCGGTACATCGTAAACAACCAGTTAAAGATTTTTACTCCTGTTGGTATAGCAATCAGCATGGTCATAATACCGAAGAAAGCGTTAACGTCCGCACCGGCGCCCATAGTAAAGAAGTGATGCAGCCAAACCAGGAAAGACAACAACACAATACCCCAAATAGCCCAAACCATAGAAGTGTAGCCAAACAGTTTTTTACCCGAGAATGTCGGCACCACTTCGGAGAAAACACCAAATGCCGGCAAAATTAGAATATAAACCTCGGGGTGCCCCCAAGCCCATATCAGGTTGACGTACATCATAGCATTACCACCGCCGGCGGCAGTAAAGAAGTGCATACCCATAGCTCGATCCAGATATAGCAGCGCCAAGGTAACGGTTAGGATGGGGAAGGCAAAGATTACTAAGGTCATAGCGCCCAGCACGCTCCAGCTAAACATCGGCATTTTCATAAGTGACATGCCCGGCGCGCGCATTTTTATAATGGTAACTATAAAATTAATACCAGATAGCAAGCTGCCAATGCCGGCAATTTGCAGACTCCATATCCAATAATCCACGCCTACACCAGGGCTAAAGTGTAGTTCAGAAAGCGGTGGGTAGGCCAACCAGCCAGCACTAGAAAATTGACCGATCACCAATGATAAATTGACTAACACCATGCCAGCCGCGAATAGCCAAAAACTCATGGAGTTGAGGAATGGAAAAGCTACGTCGCGGGAACCAATCTGTAGCGGCACCACCAAGTTAATTAGGCCAAACATTAAACCCATTCCTACGAAAAAGATCATAATCGTGCCATGGGCCGAAAAGACTTGCTGGAAGTGGTTAGCATTCAAGATACCGTGATGCGCGCCTACCGAAGTGGCTTGCTGTGTGCGCATCATTAGCGCATCGGCGCCTCCGCGGAGCAGCATAATTAAACCGACTACTATATACATTACACCTATCTTTTTCGGATCAAGTGATGTCAGCCATTCCCGCCACAACCATTTCCAGCGTTTAAAATAAGTTAGGAGTATGATTATCAGTACAGAAGCGCCTACCATAGACAGCACACCGCCCAGCGTGATTGCATCTGTCGGGATAGCGCTCCAAGTCAGGCGGCCCAGCAAGTTGGCAAACATTACTGCATTCCTCCCATGCCCTGCATATCTGCATGTTCGCTGTGACCAGTTGTCATAGGGCCCATATACTTAGACATTATAGAATCATATAAATTAGGCGGAGTAGAAGAGTAGACGACAACTGGATTATTTTGGCTAGGTTTAGCCAATTGATCATAGCTGCTCATAGTCAGCGGCTGGTCTTGATGTTTAACGGATTTCATCCAATTATTAAAATCACTTTCAGAGCCAGCTTTGGCGGTAAAGGTCATGCCCGCAAAACCGTTGCCGCTAATGTTAGCCGATGAACCGTAATATGAGCCGGCCTTATTAGCTATCAGGTGCAGCTGCGTAGACATTCCAGGCATAGTGTAAATTTGTCCACCCAGCTGAGGCAGCCAAAAAGAGTTCATTACGCTATCTGATGTTAATTGAAAGTTAATAGGCGTGTTGGTTGGAACTTGTAGATAGTTAACGCTGGCAATGTGCTGATCCGGATAGATAAACAGCCATTTCCAATCTAGTGCAACTACTTGGATATTCATCGGTTGTTTGTCCGACGCTAGCGATCTATAAGGATCCAGCTGATGGCTGCTGTTCCAAGTAACCACAGACAAAATCGCTATCAAAATACTCGGTATAAGCCACCAGACGGCTTCAACCAGCCAATTGCCAGATAAGTCGGGGCTATATTTAGCTTTTTTGTTGCTAGCCCGGTAGCGCCAGGCAAAAGCAAACAAAAGCGCATATACCGGCAGGACCACTACAAGCGATAGCACCAATGCAAAAACTATTAAATTCTTTTCTTTTTCGCCAATACTGCCTTTGGGCTCAAGCACTGGAATATTAGCGTGTTTTAAGTACCCGATCGCCAGAGTTACCGCAATCAAGGCTAACAGGATAAAAATAATGATTTTTAACTTTTTATTCACGCCAGAACTCGCCTTATAAGCTTAAGTTTATTATAGCACTCCGGTGCAGTTGGGGTACAATAAGATCATGATTGTTTTGCTACACGTTTTAATTGCTCTATGCAGCGTAGCTTGGACTAGTTATTTATATTTTGAGCCTTCTCGGCCTAAATTTTACGCCGCCTACGGCTTGATTGGGGCAACGCTTGCCAGCGGCACTTATTTGGTCATCAGTACACATTCGCCACTTCTCTCTAGTTGCGTAACAGGTTTGATTTATCTCAGCATAGTTTTAAGCGGTGTTTTAGCCGCCTCAAGAAAGTTTATAAAAGAATCCAGCTAAAAATGGTCGCGGATGTGGCCAAAGCTGTAATCCCACGTTGCATCAACTTTTTTATGAGGGTTAAAAATATCTTCCGGGTCCATTATTTTTTTGGCTTCTCGGAAAATCTTCATCATTTCCTTGCCGTACATTTGTTCCAGCCAGGGACCGCGCACTAAACCATCGTTATGCTCACCGCTTAGAGATCCGCCATATTTAAGTATTAAATTATTAACTTCTTTCATAGCTGGCAGTAATTTGCGGCGGTCGCGGGGATCTTCTAACTTCATGAGCGGAATAATGTGGAAATTACCATCGCCCATATGTCCGGCAATAGTTGCGAACAGATCATATTTTTTAATAATTTTACGGATTTTAGGCAGGAATTCACTAAGACGCGCCGGCGGCACTACTAAATCATCAATAAACGGCGCTGTGTGCTTGTCTTTGACTTTGCTGCGCAGCAGTTGAAAGCTGTAGCGACGCATAACCCAAAATTTTTCTGATTTACCTTCGGTGGGGTCTTCTTCAAAGCCATTAATTTCGTAGCGGGCGCGGTGTTTTGCGAGCTCGCTGTGCAAAGCATGGACCTTGCTGCGAACCTCGTCTTCAGTCTCGCCGTTAAACTCCACCATTAAAATTAGCTTAGGAATACCTCGCCAAAAACGCAGGCCGGTTGGGATAAAGCTCAGGAATAGGCGCAAAACACCGCGCCAACCCAACATCTTATGAAAGCTAGGCATGAACTTAATGCCGAGCCAGAGTGTAGCGTCATCGAATGATTCAAAGGTTGCCGGCTTGCTCTCTAGTACTTTGGGAATCACTTCGCCTAGGTCGTCAATATCGTGCATGAATAATATTAACAAGCCCGAGTGAGGCCGCTTTGGCACCAGCCGAAAGTGAATATCGGTCACGAAGCCAAGCGTGCCCTGAGCGCCAACGATAAATTTGGTGAGATCAAAAATTTGTTTTTCACGGTCCCACACATCCCACAAATTATAACCAGTAGAGTTTTTGCTGACATGAGGCTTGGCGGCTTTTATGCGGTCATAATTTTTCTCGATTAGCCAGAATAATTTTCGGTAAGTTTCGCCCTCGAAATCTTTTTGATTCATTTTTTTGTCGAGCTCTAGCTTGCTGAGCGGTTTTACCGTGCGTTCAACCCCGTCCGCAAATACGAATTTGAGCTCAGTTACAAAATCCTCAGTTTTGCCAAATTCCAGTGATTTTTCGCCGCCGGAGTTATTGTTAACCATGCCGCCGATACTAGCCAGATCACGCGAAGCAGGGTAGGTAGGCATAAGGGCATCGTGTTTTAGTGTTTGCGGCTCAAAATCGCGGTAAAGTACGCCAGGCTGAGCCTGAGCAGATCGTGAAGTAACTTTCTCAATCTTAGTAAAATGCTGGCGAAAATCAATAATTATAGAGTCATTGATAGCGCCTCCGGACATACAAGTACCAGCCGAGCGGGCTGTAAGACTTAGTCCAGGTTCGGCTTTTTTATTAGCAGCTACCAGTTTAACTAAACGCTCTACATCTTTACCGTCTCTAGGTGCGGCCACTAGTTTGGGTCTAAGTTCAAACATCGAAGCATCATGGCTGTAGATATCCAAAGTCGCCGGATCATCTTTTAGCTCACCGCCAAAGCCAGCCTTTTTGAGCTCGTTTTTTATGTCGTCCATACCTTTAAGCTTAGTATCTGTTACAATCATAAGCAAGATGTCAAAAACTAAAGTTCTGGTTGTGGGCGGCGGCTTCGCCGGAGTTAAAGCAGCTTTGGAACTCTCGGATGATGACCGATTTGCAGTAACTTTGATTAGCGACGATAGCGATTTACGGTACTATCCTACGCTTTACCATAGCGCAACTGGCGGCAAACGTAGCAACTCGTCAATTCCGCTCAAAACTATATTTGAGGGCAAGCCGGTAGAAGTTATTCAAGCATCGGCTAAAACACTGGACCGCAAATCTAAAACGATCACTGCGGTAAACGGCCAGAGCTATAGCTACGACACGTTAATTTTGGCACTTGGAGTAGTTACTAACTACTTTGGTATTAAAGGTCTTGATGAGTACTCATACAGCATTAAAACCCAGGCCGAGGCAGAACGGTTTAAAAAACACCTGCATCAACAGCTGCAAGATGACAATCGGCCAGACCTGCATTACGTAATAGTCGGCGCCGGCCCCACAGGCATTGAGTTGGCTGGTGCTTTACCCGCTTATCTGCGCTGTATTATGCAAAATCATGGCCTACCGCATCGAGCTATCCATATTGATTTAGTAGAGGCTGCGCCGCGGCTACTGCCTCGTTTACCCAAAGACACATCGCGGCGAGTTAAACGCCAGTTAACTAAGCTAGGTATCCGGTTGTATTTAAATAGTACAGTGGAAGGACAGACAGCCGACGAACTAATGGTGGGGGGCAAGCCTATCCGCAGCCACACCGTGGTTTGGACGGCCGGAGTTACTAATAACCCATTTTTTAAAGATAACGACTTTGCGCTGGCGGGCCGAGGCAAGGTAGCTACAGACGTATATCTGCAAGCTGAGCCAGACGTTTTCGTACTTGGCGATAACGCTAATACGCCATACAGCGGTATGGCTCAAACCGCTTTATTAGACGGTAAATATATCGCAAAAAATCTTAGGCGGCGCGCTAGCGGCAAGGACTTTAAAAGTTATAAAGTAAAAAAGCCCATTACAGTGCTGCCTGCCGGACCAAAATGGGCTGCGGTAGTGTGGGGCAAATTGCGGTTATATGGTTGGCTAGGATGGTTTATGCGCGAAGCGGCAGACATGAAGGGGTTTCACGACTTGGAGCCGTGGAACGAAGCCGCTAAACAGTGGTACTCAGAATTTACTAGTGAAGACAGCTGCGAAACCTGTGCAGCCACTTCTCACTAACTAACACCAATCTAGTGGAATGCGCGGTCTATCGGGATAGGCTTCTGAAATTTTTACAAAATGTGTGGTCAGAACAGTCCCATGAAGCTCGTAAACACCCGGGGCTTCAGTCGGCACCGCCGTAACATCCAGCTCTCCGCCGGGACCGTAAAAACCTTCCACCTTTATCTCGTCACTTGTATCTATGCTCGATAAGTCAGGGTGTGCTTCACTCATTTATTAATAATATCATTATACTGTTACTTGTAAAGACCTACTTACTTCGTTATTAACTAGTATCTAAGCAACAAATGAAGCCCGCAGAGCCGCGACTAAAAAGTCTTTGGCTGTCAGCACAAGTGGTTCCTGTTTTTGGTCTGCATCGTCTTCGAACGAGTGGCGCACAGGACAGCCAGATGAGCTATTAGCTCCATGCGGACCGTCGTATACTCTAGCGCGACTAAATAATTCAGATCGTTTTCTTTCGGCGGCCAGATGGTATTTATCGCTCAAGTCCGTAACCTGGCCGTCAACCACCCTATAAGCATCTCTTACGCTCAGTCTATTTCTGTCGTCTTCATGAAAGCCAAAAAACATATTTTTACGCAGTTCAAAATCTGTAGCTCTGGATTCTAAAAAGCCGTTAGGACCTTTAGTGAGCCTAAGAAGAATTGAGTCAAAATTTTCTCGCTCCATGACTGCGGCAAATTCAGAAGGGTCAAACGGGTCAGCCGAGTTTAAGAAAGCATGGAACAGTTTATTCTCAATACGGTATATGTGCGAGGCAATCGTCAGTGGCACCACAATGCCGCTTTTTACAGCTTCATTAATGATTAGTTTTGGCCTGCCATGATTATAAAAAAGATCGCTTCTGGCTGCGTCTAGCTCGGCAAGCTCGCTCAAGCCGGGCGAATCATCATCATATAACTCTGCTTCTTTTAATCTATCTGCGACTATTACGTGCGCACTATCCGGGAAGACTTCTAGAGCGTGAAAGTCTTCAACTGGCCACTGTTGCAATTTTTGTGCTTCAGCTTCTGTTATTTCGGCCGTATATATAGGTCGAAGCAAGCCGGCTAAATATGGGCCGATAACATCTCTCATAACTTCTGCGCGCTCTAAGTTGCCAGCTTGACCTACAAGATTGCGCCGGACAGTAGGTTTTTCCGCAACACTGCTCTCCATATCTTCCAGTATAAGGAGTTACGCGCGATTTGGCCATTCCCAACATTCACTTTAAGTGGTATAGTTTTGCTAATGAGTATAAGGACAGCCTATAATGAACGAGTTAGCCAGATGTCTTTCGGTGAAGGCGCTACTTATGTAGGCGGCATGTTTAGCGGCGAGATAGTTGGCCTACTTGCTGGGGCTGTAGTTTTAAAAAAAGTTATTAACCATTCGGATGTTTACACCCCTTTACAAGATAGAATTGTAGACCTTAGCCATCAAAACACATCACTATCACAAGTTACCGAACATAACTTGCTTCAGGGATACAGAGATAAAGCTAGCGTGGCAACTTTTGTGCAGCACCGAATTGATTCTAACAATCATAAAATCAAAGCCCTCAAGGCCGAGCAGCCTCACCAGATAAATGAGGCTGCCGGGATGGGCATTTTTCTGGGCATAGGTTTTGCTGGAGCAGTAGCAGGTACGGCTATTGCCTATGGTGCCCGCAAAGCTGTAAAAGCCGTGAGTTCACGCCTAAACACATCCGAAGATCCCAGCAGCTAATTTGCTTGTTGGATGTAATTAAGCGCCGTCGTTATGTTGCTAACAGGCTCAGTGGCGCTGTCTAAAATAAGATGTTCTTTGTCCCAGCTCTTATACTTTTTGCGGTACTCCTGGACTTCTTCCCAAGTTAATTCGCTAAAACCAGGTAAGCGGCGCACTCTAGCTTCAATTCTCTCTTGATGCAGTGTTTCGTCGTTGTACATACACTCTATAATTATTAATTTAGCCTTGTGCTTATGCGCCAGCTTTTCCCACGCCTCTCTGGCTTCAGGATCAGCGTTAACGGCATCGATGATAGCCGATTGGCCTGACTGCAAATGCTCGTCAGCTAACTTCTGAGCAGCTTTGTATGCGGCCAGACCAGTCGAGTAATTGCGCTCCATGCCCGACGCCAACATATCTGACTCAATAGGGTCCACCGAAAAGACAGGATAAAGCAACTTGCACGCTACACCATCAGCGATAGTGCTTTTACCAGACCCCGGCAAACCGGTTAATACTATAAGTTTAGTCATGTCTATATGATATACGAGCCGAGCCTAAAAGCCGTTGTTAGCTACCCAGCAAAACTGCGCCGTTTACTTGGTAGCGGCTGATTTCACCAGATATTTCAGTGCCAACTGCCTCCAGCTCATCTCTGCTTAATGCGTTAGAGCCTATGGACAGTGCCGTTACGCCGCCAAATACCGGCATTAAGTGATTAGCTGTCACCCTGCCGCTTAACCAGTCCTCAACAAGCTGGTCGCCATCATAGTATTTACAAGGGAAGTTTTTATCCAGCCCACTCTCCGTGCGGATCACTAGCCGGCCAATGTCTGATCCCATCCTCTGCGAAGCCATGTGAAGTGCCGCATGACGATCAGAAGTTCGGCTGGCAAATATTTCATAAACCTCGTTGGTCATTATGTCCATAACCTGACCCTCTTCGTCGACGCAGCGGCCTTTTATATATAAATCTTCGCCCCGGTGTTTCTCTAGCGTCAGCAAAATTGCCTGGATAGAGTCAACGTGAGTCGAAAGCAGTATCTCTGTTTCGGTGTCACGGTCAGTCTGCGTCAAAGGAAATTCATGATAAACACGGGGCACTATGCAAGTATTGCCGCCATCTTCAAAATATTGAGAGTTATCAAGCTCGCTCATTTAAAGCATAGAATATCACTTTTATAGTTATTTGTAAATGTCCAGGTCATCTTTGATGCGAATATGCAGACCGTGAAAACCATATTCAGAACTATCCCTAGCAAACACAAACCAATGCAAGTGCGGCGCGGTCATATAGCCGGATAATCCAGTTTTCGCTATCATTTGGCCGGCGCGCACTTTATAGCCAACTTTGACCAATATCGAGCCGTGGGCTAGATGGATTAGGTCGGAGGTCTCTCCGTTCGCATGAGCAATCTGAACGTAGTTAGCAAATTTGGCAAATTTAGGATCATTGCCATACTTATCGTGAGCATCTAAAACAGTTATAATTTCGCCATCAAAAGGCGCCAACACGTCGGTGTCAGGTTCCACTGCAAAATCGACGGCGCCTTTATATGGCCCAGGATGACCAGGCCCGTCGCTAACGATTTTTAATATTTTTGTTTCAGGCAGCAGTGGAAGTATATAAATATTTTGCGTAGGCTGCATGACATCACTATAACAGGTTACAATATAACCAATGGGCAAATACGAGACAGAGTATAAGTTGCTGAACGCGCAGCAGCAAAAGGCAGTGGACGCCACAGAAGGGCCGATACTGGTGGTGGCTGGACCGGGCACCGGCAAAACGCAGCTGCTCAGCATGCGTGTGGCTAATATTTTGCGCAAAAACGATGTAATGCCAGGCAACATTCTTTGCTTAACTTTCACTGACAATGCGGCGCGGAATATGCGCGAGCGGCTCACTAGCATCATCGGCCAGCCGGCATATCATGTTGCCATACATACCTTCCACAGCTTCGGTACCGATGTTATTAATCATTATCCGGATTATTTTACCGATCGACAGCTATTACAGCAGATTGACGAGCTAGGGCAGTACGAGCTATTGCAAGCAATTTTTGAAAAGCTTCCGCACAACAATCCGCTCAGCACGAAGGTCGGCGAGCAGTTTATATTCTTGAAGAATACTTTGGATATAATTGGCTGGTTGAAACAAAACGGCGTAGCGCCAACAGAACTACACGAGTTATTAAATGCTAATGAAAAGTTCATCAAGGCGATGGATCCGGAGATTACCGAGACATTTACTGTATCACCGTCAGCCAAACAGCTGCCAGCGTATAAAAAGTTGCTGGCAAGTATACAAAAACACGGTAGCGGCCAAAGATATTTTGGTTTTCCAGAGTACGCAGTAGAGTGCGCAGCCGAACTAGAAAAAGCCATAGCCGAAACTGACCCATCCGGTCATTTTGCCAAACCAATCACTGCCTGGCGCAACAATTGGTGCAAAAAAGACGCCGACGGTAAACACGTTTTTAAAGACGGCGGCCAGAATTACCGTAAGATGCACGCTTTAGGCAACATATATCAGCATCTGGTCGATGATATGGCAGCGCAGGGCTTATATGATTTTGACGACATGGTTATAGAGGCTGTGCACGCCATGGAAAAAAACGATGAACTGCGTTTTAACCTTCAAGAAAAGTATCAATATATTTTGGTCGACGAATTTCAGGACACTAACAAAGCGCAGCTAAGAATGTTAACGGCGCTGGGTAACAACCCCGTTCATGAAGGCCGACCGAACATTATGGCTGTCGGCGACGACGATCAGGCTATTTACGCTTTCCAGGGCGCCGAAGTATCAAATATGGCAGCCTTTTTAAAACTGTTTAAAAAGCCGGAAACAATAAACCTGAAAGATAATTATCGCTCTAACGCCAATATTTTGCAGGCCGGCGAGATAATCGCTAAGCAAATTAGCGACCGTTTAAGCAGCGACAAGGATTTAACGGCTAAAAAGAGCTATGACATTAATCAGCTTGGCGCGACCACATTCCCGAGCGAACTAGCGCAATATAGTTGGGTGGCTAACGAAGTAGAGAAGTTAATTAAAAGCGGTTCAAAACCAGAAGACATAGCCATAATCGCGCCGCGGCACCGTTATCTGGAGCGGCTAATGCCGTATCTGGGCGAAAAGCATGTCCCGGTAGCTTATGAGCGGCGTGAAAACATCTTAGAAGCACCCATAATCACACAATTAACGCGCATGGCCGATCTTGTAGTAGCTCTGGCGGAAAACCGCCAGACCGAGGCTGATGCATTATTTGGCGAAGTATTAGGCTACGATTTTTGGAGTATTCCGCCCGAAATACTCATGCAAGTTAGCCTAGAGTGCTACGACAAGCATAAACACTGGCTGGAAGTCTTATCCAAGCACAAAAGTTTGAAAGCAGTTGCCGCCTGGTTCGCAAAGTTAGCTAAAAACAGTCGGCTTGAGCCCATGGAATATATGCTGGACCAACTGATTGGCACGGGTGAAGCAGGCTCGCCATCGCCGCTAAGAGCCTACTACTTTAACCAGGAACGCTACGAACAGGCTACAGAAGCTTATTTAATGCTACTGGGGCAACTATCCACGCTGCGCCAAAACTTGCGTCAATGGCAGCCTAATAAAACGCTTTATTTGCATAACCTGGTGGAATTTGTAGAGCTGCACATGAGCGCCGGACTAAAAATAGTCGATACCAATCCGCATACCCAAACTACCAACGCCATACAGGTTATGACCGCCTATAAAGCCAAAGGATTGGAATTTGGCACCGTCTTTCTCATAAATGCCCAGGACGAAGTCTGGGGACCAACCGCACGGTCGGGATCTTCGCGCATCAGCTTGCCTCGTAATCTTCCAATCGCTCCGACCGGCGAAAGCGATAATGACCGCTTACGTCTGTTATTTGTCGCCATGACGCGCGCCAAACACAGTTTGCACATCGCAGGATATAGCCATACCCTGGAGAACAAGCTGTCGCCGCCGCTCAGCTTCTTAGAAAACGTTGAATTGCCTCGAGAATCCATTGACAAGCCGGCGGCGCCGGAAGCAGCTGAGATACTAGCTACCGATTGGGCCTATCGTTTCCGCCAGATAATTGCCGACAAAAAAACCTTGTTTGAGCCGATTTTGGCCAATTATAAGCTTAGTGTAACGCATCTTAATAACTTTATAGATCTCAAAGAGGGCGGGCCAGAGTATTTCCTAGTTCATAATCTGCTGCGCTTTCCGGAAGCACCAACTCCATCTGCCGCTTACGGCGACGCCGTACACAAAACCCTGCAGTGGGCACACGCCGAACTAAAAGCCAAAGGCGATTTGCCGGTGACCGCTAAAATCCAGAGTTACTTTAGCGACTTACTAGCTCGCAAACACTTGCAAGCCACCGACCATCGCAAACTAGATAAGCGCGGCCAGGAAGCGTTGTCGCACTACTTGAATGAGCGCGGCAAAAATATGAGCGCCAGGGACTTTGTGGAACGCGGCTTTAATAACGAAGGTGTAGTCGTAGCTGGCGCTAATTTAAGCGGCAAGATCGACCTATTGCACTTTATTGACCAATCTAGCGTGGAAGTGCGCGACTTTAAGACCGGCAAACCCGCCCGAGCCTGGAAAGGCAAAGACGAATACGAGAAGATTAAGCTACATAAATACCGGCAACAGTTACTATTTTATAAACTGTTAGTAGAAGGTTCAGCTAGTTTTAATGGCAAACTGTCTGTTGTTAGAGGCGCGTTGGAATTTATCGAGACCGATGAAAACAATAAAATGATCGACAACCTAGAACTCAGCTTCGACGAAGTCGAGCTACAGCGGTTCATGCGGTTGATTGGCGCTGTGTGGGCCCACATCATGAACCTGGACTTTCCGGATACTTCTAAATATACCAAGAACTTAACAGGCATTCAGCAGTTTGAACAAGATTTAATTGAAGGCAAAATATAAAACCGCTCGACGCTTTATGCCGAGCGGCTCTTAGAGCAAGCAGAAAAGATTACTTCTTCTTTTTGCCGCTGGATTTCTTAGTAGTTGTAGTGCCAGAGCTGACTGCAGCAGCGAGGTTTTTTGCCCCGTCTTTAGTGAACAGTAACACGTACAAGTTAATGCCGATTACAGCGCCGATTACCGGACCGAGCACGTATGTACCCCAAACCCAGGCTTTGGCCCCCAGAGCTACTGCCGGGTTCAACAGACCGATAGCGGCCGAAGAAGCAGCGACAATACCGATAGCGTAAGCCAAACCGGACACTGAAGAACGAACAGCCAAGTTCAGTCGCTGATATAGCGCCGAAGCCCAGACAAAGGCGAAGATGCCGGTGCCAACTGACTCAGCTACTAAAATACGGCCGCTGTAGTGGCCGCCGATAGACTGGAAATGGTTATTAACAAGATAGGTGTACAAAGCGTAAGCACCCCATGCGCCAAGCATTTGCGCAGCGATGTAAACAATTGTGCGAGCAGTAGTAACCTTGCGAGCTGTCCACAGGCCCAGCGTGATAGCCGGGTTAAAGTGTCCGCCCGAAGTGTCGGCCAGAGCAAACATCATGACCGTTACTGCTAAGCCGGCGGCCAAGGCCACGAAAAATGGCACGCCAATAGTTGAACGCTGCACACTGAGCACCAATAGTGTCAGTACGCCGGCACCAAGAAACTCAGCCACCAGCGCAGCTATTTTTTGTCTTCCAAACATTTTATTATTACCTCCACTTTAGTGTTATGACATAAGATTACCGTGAAGTTTAATATTTGTAAAGGGCTACTTGATCAAGTACACTGGCAGGTCGCCTTTAGTAAGAACCGCCGAAGTAGCTAAAGTGTAAATCAGCTCGCTTAAGTAGGTTTGAGATTCAGCTGTAGTATCATGCGGGTTGAGACCGCTGGCGATATCTTCCATACGCCAAATATCAACCGCAAAGACTTGAGCCCGACCGTTAGTAGCGCGGCGAACCAGCTCTTGATCAACCGTATAATCACGCACAGCGTTCAGTAGTATATATTTTTCATGGTGTTTACCGGCTAATTGCTTAACAAATTTACCGGCTCTCATAATTTTGCCCATTACCCGGCGACCACTGTAATCTTCCGCGGCTGGCAGTTTATCTACGTAGTCGTAGAAGTTTTTGTAAACAGTGTTTAGTTCGCTAGTGTCAGCACCGAGCACATCAATTACAGCGCGAATCTGCGACTCGTACTTTACAGCAGATCTTATAATCTTTGGTGCGTTATCAATAGCCCCGCAACCGCTATTTTCACCGCTTGCATGTTCGTCGGTATGCGCACCGTAGTCCATATTTCGCTCATTTAATAACTTTATGGCGCTACTAAATGTTTCTCCGACACTACTGCCATCAGCTTGACCAGCACCAATCAAACTAGCTGCCGTCATAGCTACCGCGCCGCCAAATACCTTAGCCCGGTTTAGACTTCGGTTAAAGAACTGTTTTAGCCGGAAGATCAGCTTGACGCTGCGGCCATCACCGCAGCCGTCATCTTCTATAATATTGCCGTGTTCGTCGCGGCTAATCGGGACCAGAATATCATCAGAGCGGATTGCTTCATCGGCTAAGGCCAAAACGTGCGGATCAGCTTCGCCAGAAATAGCTCCCTCGCCAAAACCCAACCCATCGCTAATTCGGATGGTTTCAAATTCAAATACAGCAGGGGATAGTTCGCGCAAGGCTTCCTCCTTGAGTTGTGTTTTATATCACAAAGCCAACAAATATCTTAACTCTTATGAAACAGATATGCAACCCTTAGCCGCATCTGTTATGATAAAGGCATGTTAAGAGACTTCAAGCAATTCATACTGCGCGGCAACGTCGTAGATTTAGCAGTTGCCGTAGTGATAGGCGCAGCCTTTGGCGCCATAGTAACGTCGTTAGTAAAAGATCTGATCACGCCCTTTATAGCCGCTATCGGCGGCCAGCCAGATTTTTCTAGTCTCTACTTCACAGTTAACGGCAGCAAGTTCATGTACGGCGACTTTTTAAACGCCGTAATTTCATTTGTTATCTTGGCAGCAGTCGTCTTCTTTTTGATAATCCAACCGATAAACAAGCTTACCGAGTACGCCAATAAGCGCAAAACCCCTGAAGATCCCTCCGAGAAGAAATGCGAATTTTGTCTCAGCGATATCCCTAAAGCCGCCTCCCGCTGCGCCTTTTGCACTAGCAAACTATAAAGCTTAGAGCTTAGAAAAGCGTGGCACAGTATTACCGTCGTATTCGACAGTTTCTAAGAAGTTCTTAGCCGTACGAACCCATACGATATGTTTTTCAAGTGAACGATAAACCACACAGGGCGCTTCGCTATCTTCTAAAAATCCAGTGGCAACTATCTCGTAGCGGCCGCCCTTATAATGCTGGTATTGATCGCCGTCTTTGGGCCGCTCCAAACCATGCCAGCCGACCAGTATGTCTTCAAGTGGTTTATGCTTGGTCATTATTTGACTATACCAACAAGGTGCTGCCTAGTCGAACTAAGAGGAGTTTTAAGCTTAGCTGGTTTTAAGGCTTCCTGCGTGACGGACAATGTGTAGAGTGTGACCGAGACCCTCAAAAGCAAGTTCTACGGGCTCTATATCTTCTTCAGGAACTAAGACCACACAGTCATCATCAATGTTACCAAGCAATTCGTTAAGCCCCGATTCACCATCAACGGAGTCAACACCACCGGCCATCAACAGATTGTCTCCCTGAACAGGACCTTGCTTGAACAAATTTATCTGCCAGCGAGGAACGCCGTCATCGCCGACCGCACCCGGTTCGTTATGGGCTAGCTTGAAAGGAGCTATATAATTTTCATCTTTGGCGTGTCGCCATAAAAATCCGAAGGGTAAACCAAATGTTTCATCTGGCAGTCCATCGGCTTCAACTAGGAATCTAAAGCTTATTCGTCCGGTTCGTTCTAAACCACCTTCCGGCACTACCGCAGTTATCTCAGCCATTGATCATTTCTCCCGCAGTTAATAACTTATCACTTATTTTAAACTAATTATCTAAATAGTGCAATTATGTCTAGCGCTGGCGTTGGTGGCGGCGTTTTAGACTGGCAACTTGCAAGCGCACTGCTTGGCGGTCGACTAGCGACTGTGCATGCTCCAGGCTAACTTGGTCTTTGGCTTCAGCTCGCATTTTCTCCGCGCGTTCCAAAGCTTTTTGAGCCTCAGCTTCGCTGATGTCCTCAGCGTGGTCGGCTTCATCTACAAGTACGCGCAGATTATTGTCGGCAACTTCTATGGCGCCGCCGTTAGTAGCAAAGTATTCACGGTCGCGGTCCGCGTCGCGAGGACCCCGGCGGACAGCGATCACACCGGTATCAACCACGCTGACCAGCGGCATGTGATCCTGCAAAACGCCGATCTCGCCGTCTTTAGTCGGCAAAATCACTTCATAGACTTCGTCTTCGAACTGTTTGCCGCTTAAACTGACCAGCTTGAAGTGAAACATATCTACTTGGACTTAGTTTTCTTAACGTCGCTGATTGGGCCCTTTAGATAGAAAGCACTTTCTGGATAGTCATCGTACTTACCGTCAAGAATATCGCGGAAACCTTTGATAGTATCTTCTAGCTTCACATACTGGCCCTTGTTGCCGGTAAATTGCTCAGCCACGAAGAACGGTTGAGACAAGAAGCGCTGGATTTTACGAGCCCGGCCAACTAGCTGCTTGTCCTCTTCAGAAAGTTCTTCCATACCAAGAATTGCGATGATATCTTGCAGGTCTTTGTAGCGCTGCAACACCCGCTGAACTTCGCGGGCTACATTGTAGTGCTCTTCGCCAATGATTTCCGGGTCAAGAATATTGGAAGTACTATCAAGCGGATCAATAGCCGGGTAGATGCCAATTTCTGTCAAAGCGCGGCTTAGTGTAATGGTTGAGTCCAGGTGAGCGAAAGTAGTGGCTGGAGCCGGGTCGGTCATGTCGTCAGCTGGTACGTAAACAGCCTGTACTGAAGTAATAGAACCTTTGTGCGTAGACGTGATGCGCTCCTGTAAAGCCCCCATTTCCTGTTGCAAGTTAGGCTGGTAACCAACGGCTGACGGCAGTCGGCCAAGCAAGGCGGACACTTCAGAGCCTGCCTGAGTGTAGCGGAAAATGTTATCAATGAACAGCAACACATCGCTGCCTTTGTCGCGGAAGCCTTCAGCAATCGCTAAGCCGGATAAGGCTACGCGCAAACGTGCCCCTGGCGGTTCGTTCATCTGGCCGAAGACCAGGGAAGTATTCTTAAGCACATCGGCTTCTTCCATTTCACCGTACAGGTCATTGCCCTCGCGGGTACGTTCGCCGACACCGGCAAATACCGAATAACCGCTATGGAATTTAGCGATGTTGTTGATCAGCTCTTGAATTAACACGGTTTTGCCAACACCGGCACCGCCAAACAAGCCGGCTTTGCCGCCCTTGGTCATCGGACAAATAAGGTCAATAACTTTGATACCCGTTTCAAGGATTTCTACTGTGCCAGACTGGTCAATCAGCGGCGGCGGAGTTTTATGGATTGGTGCGAACTCATTAAAATCGTTGCTTTTGTCATCGATTGGCTGGCCGGTCACGTTAAACATACGGCCCAGGGTCTTTTTACCGACCGGAACACTAATTGGCGCACCTGTATCAGTCACTTCTGTCCCGCGCTCCAGGCCATCAGTAGACCCTAGCGCGATCGCACGAACACTTGACTCGCTCAGGTGCTGAGCAACTTCTAGAGTTAGTTCTTGGTCATTCAGCTTGAGCGTCAAAGCATTATAAATTGCCGGTAGTTTGTCAGTAGCGAACTCTACATCCACCACCACGCCTACGATCTGCGTGATTTTGCCTTTGGCTGTCTTAGGTTTACTCTTAGTTGCTGTCGCCATTAAATCTCCTCTCCAAGTTCAAGGTTAAATTGTTCTTCTAACGCGTCAATCTCTATGATGCCTTCAATCGCTCTGGTATTAGCTTCGGCTTGCTCAAACTCTTCTGTAGCCAACAAAGGATCATATGCCTCTGGTGTCAATGAGGGTACTGCGCCAACTATAAATTCAACTCCGCCGTAAACTCCCGAGTGGACAAGAGTAGGTGGTTGCCATCTGCCTCTAGGCATTTAATGCCTCCGCTCCGCCAGTGATTTCAGCCAGTTCCTGGGTAATTGCCGCCTGCCGGGCAGTATTTAGCTCCAACGTGTAGTCGCTAATCAGGTCATTGGCGTTATCGGTGGCGTTTTTGGTGGCCATCATACGCATAGCGTGCTCGCTAGCCATACTCTCGAGCACGGCTTGCCATACCTGCGCTTCAATTAAGCGAGTAGTGACTTCGTTAACGACCGTTTCAGCATCCGGTTCAAAGTTGCTGATGGGCACGTCAGGCTCTTCGTCAGCCGGCAGCGGAGCAGGCAGCAGCTGCAAATTTGTAGCTACTTGCACCAGGTTGGACTTAAATACTGTGTAGATAACCCGTACATCGTCAATTTCTTCGTCTGCATACTTATCGACAATAGTGTTTAGGATAGGCCGGATGTCGTTAGCAGTGGGTTCATCGCCAAATGGCGGGTAAACAGCAGTTAGTTCTACGTCGTGAAGACGGCGAATAAATTGGGCGCCCTTGCTGCCAACGGTAATAACATGACTCTTGATCTTCTTAGATTGGTCTTCTTGCAAGCCTTGGGTGAGTAGCTTGAGCGCGTTGGCGTTGTATGCGCCAGCCAAACCAGTATTGCTGGTAATTATAATATATAAACGGTTTTTGACTGTGCGCTTGCGAAACAGCGGTGTTTGGTCGATCTCGTTCATGGCGCTTAAGCGGCGCAACAGATTGTAAGCCATATCTTGATAGTCGCGGCTTCTAGCAGCGTAGGCCTGAGCTTTACGCAGCTTGCTAGCGCTAACTAGTTCCATCGCCTTGGTTATCTGGCGCGTATTGCTAATGGAAGAGATTCGCCGTTTTAAGGTTATTGTGCTAGCCATTACTTAGCCTCGGCCTCCGCTTTCTTGACCTTGGATTCTTTGTAAGTCTCAGCAATTTTCTTAGCTAGCTTAACTACGGTCTCGTGCTGGGCGTCAGTCGGCTTGTCGCCGGTGTTGATAGCTTCAACCAGTTTAGCGTTCTTGGTCTTGAGTTCGCGTAGTAGCGACTCTTCGGCAATCTTCACCTTTTCTAGAGGCACTTCGTCGAAACAGCCTTCGTTAGCAGCTGTTAGAGCAGCATACATCTCCCAAATAGAATAGGGGCTGTACTGGGGCTGTTTAAGTAACTCTGTCAAGCGTTGGCCGCGTTCGATCGTCTGGCGGGTTTCGGCGTCCAGGTCGGTAGAGAATTGGCTAAAGGCAGCTAATTCGCGGAACTGCGCCAACGCCAATTTAAGGCCACCGCCAACAGCTTTGATAGCTTTAGTTTGAGCAGAGCCGCCAACGCGCGACACAGAAAGACCTACTGAAATAGCCGGACGAATACCCTGGTAAAACAGATTAGTCTCCAGGAAAATCTGACCGTCAGTGATGGAGATTACGTTAGTTGGAATGTAGGCGGATATATCGCCGGCCTGCGTTTCAATAATTGGCAAAGCCGTTAGCGAACCAGCGCCCAGCTTATCGCTTAGCTTGGCGGCGCGCTCCAAAAGGCGCGAATGCAGATAGAAAACATCACCCGGATAAGCTTCGCGGCCCGGCGGGCGGCGCAGCAGCAATGACATTTGGCGGTAAGCCGCGGCGTGCTTGGAAAGATCATCGTAAATGATCAAGGCGTGCTTCTTGTTATCGCGGAAGTATTCGCCCATAGCGCAGCCAGCGTATGGTGCTAGATATAGCAAGGCAGCAGGGTCAGCCGGACTAGTAGCAATGATGATGGACTGCTTCATAACGCCTTCGCGCTTTAAGCGTTCTTCAAGCGCAGCAATCTTAGACAGTTTCTGGCCGATAGCTACATAGACATTAATGACGCCTGTTTTTTGCTTGGCCTGGTTAACCATGGTGTCGACGGCAATGGCCGTTTTACCGGTTTGACGGTCGCCAATAATTAGCTCTCTCTGGCCGCGGCCAATTGGAATCATCGTGTCGATAGCCATCAGACCGGTCATCAGCGGCTCGTGGACGCTTTTGCGGTCTAGCACGCCAGGCGCCCGGCGTTCTACCGGACTGGTAGTTTTAGTCTTAATAGCTGGTCCGCCGTCAAGCGGTTGGCCTAGCGGATTAACTACGCGGCCAACTAGCTCCGGACCAACCGGAACCTCTAGAACTTGGCCGGACAGCCGCGCCTTAGCGCCAGCTTTAATGTCTGTGTCGTCGCCCAGTAAAACGGCGCCGATTTCGTCTTCAGCAAGGTTAAAGGCAAAAGCGGTTATCTTTTGACCGTCTACGCCTTCGATTTCTAACATTTCGTTATAACCGCACTTACTCAAACCATAAATCCAAGCAATACCGTCGCCTACGCGGGTGACAATACCAACGCTTTCTATTTCCGGCCGAGTTTTAAGGTCGGCAATTGCCGCCCGGATGTCGTCGGATAATTCAGTGATTGATAATTCCGTCTTGGTAGCCATTTACTCTTTGTTAATCCTTTCCTGCGGTTACTGACTGTTTAAACAAATTTAATTTACTGCGAATACTTAGATCCAGCTGCCGGTTAGGCAGGTTCAAGCGCACGCCGCCGACTACTTCCGGATCAATGACCTCATTAATGACGATCTGCTTAGCGCTCGGGTGCACTTTCTTGACCTCGCGCCGGATGTCGGCTTTAACCGACGCTGATAGCGGGTAGGCGCTGCGGGCTACAACTTCTACGTGCCCAACTTCAGCCCAGTCGGCTTGAATGTCCCTTAATAGGGAATCAAGTTCGTTGACTCGGCGCTCGCTGAGTAAATAAGCAGCTATTTCGCGGTTAAACTGCTTAGATGAACCCTTTTTTAGGGTTCGATCGGCCACCAGTTTAGCCAGCCGAGTGCGAGGGGCTTTAGCGCTCATGCCGCCTGCTTCTCCTTGCCAGTCAGCGCACGCTCAATTAGCTGAGCGTCTTTTCGCGCGTCAACCTTTTCGCCTATTACGGCTTCGGTGGCTTCAGCGACTAGGCCAGCCATTTCTTTTTCCAGTTCTTTGCGGGCCCTGGCCGTCTCGGTTACAATTCGGCCTTCAGCTTCTGTTACGATGTTATCCGCCTTACCGCGGGCTTTCTCTTCGGCCTCTCGAATAGTTTCGCGGGCTGTTTCTTGGGCGCCAGCGATCATCTTATCGGCCTCAGTTCTAGCTTCGTGCAGCTGTTCTTCGACTTTCTTTTCCAGCTCGACCTTTTCTTTTTGCATATCTTCGCCGAGTTTAACACCGCGCTCAATTGTTTCGCGCCGTTCGTCCAACAGCTTAGTGATCGGACCAAAAGCATAGCGCCGAAGCAGCAGGTAAGCCAGCACAAACGTTATGACCTGTATCAAAAACGCCTTACCATCAAAACCGAGCGCCCCTACGCCAGACGTACTGTCTCCGAAAAATGAAATTGCACTTAGCATGCTTGTGTCTTAAAACTCCTTATTTAACAATGAAGATCGAGGCAAAGGCCAGTAGGCCGAATAGCTCGACAATAGCTACAAAGATCAGGGCCTGCCCTAAGAACTTAGCAGCCTCCGGGTTACGGCCGACGGCCTGCAAGTAGTTGCCGCCGATCAGTCCAATGCCGATACCGGGGCCGATAAAACCGCCGCCGATCATCAAACCTTTGCCGATAATTGCTGTGTTTACTGCGTCTGCGATTACCATATGTTCGCTTGACTCCTTCTTAAATTATTACTTTCCAAAACAAAATTAAGCCCGCCCATTACGCTTTCCCGGCCTTTAGCTCCATTGTTTCAGGAAGCGTACCATCGGTCAACCCCTGAGCGTCTTCAGCAGATTCTTCCTCAGGGTGGGCGCTACTGTGGTTAACTGCGATGGCCAGGTACATAATGCTCAAGATAACAAATATATAGGCCTGCAGAGCAGCCACCAGGAACTCCAACAAGGTAAAGGGTAGGGCAGTAATCGGTGCAGCCACATGTCCCAGGTAGGCAAATACGGCGATAACGATCTCTCCGATGGTTATATTCAAGAAAAGTCGGAGGCTCAGGCTAATTACACGGGTCAGATCGGTAAACATTTCCAGTAAACCAATCACGAAAAACAAAGGGTTTTTAGGGCTGCCAACAAAAAAGTGGCGCAAATACTTAAACAAACCGCCAGATTCCTTGATAGAAGCACCGTAAACCAGCACCATCGTAAGCACGCCCATGGCTGCCGTACCGTCTAAGTCTCCGGTAAAGGGCCTAAATAGCGGCGCTCCGTTGTGTGTTTGGAGACCCTCGCCCACTATCGGCAGCAGCCCTAACCAGTTGTTAAATAAGATAAAAAAGAATAGTGTGACGAAAAAGGGCACATAACGGCGTCCGACCTGCTTGTCATCAAACGCACCCATTACTGTATTCTCAATAAAATCGACACCAATCTCGACGATTTGAACAAAACCGCCTTTGGGCTTAACGGTTACGCGGCGGGCTACGGCTGAAAATAGAATAATCAACACTACTGAGCAGATCCAGCCGTACAAAATCGAATTGGTAATACTAAAGTTGCCCCATTGAAACACTTCGGCCGGAGCTATATGTACGCTGGGGCCGCTATCCGCTAACAAACTAAAAAACCCACCTATCAAGCTTGCTTCTCCTTTTTAATTTCTGTCGGGTTAACAGATCTAGCTTTTGGGGTTGGCGTTTGACTTGCCACTTGCGTGGTGCGCCATAGCACCAGGCCAAACCCCACCATGGCTATCACAAAACCAACAATGGTCACTAAAGGTGTGGTACCCAGACGGCTGTCTAGCTCGTAACTGCCAATGATAGGGATCAGAACTACCAGCGCTAATCGCCAACTCATGTCCAAGGCCATGCCTACGAATACTGATTGCGGGGTCTCTGGCTTACCGACCGTAACCCCTGAGTTATTGGTTGATGGTTTAGGCGATGGCGTCTGCTGCGTCGTCGTCTCTGTCATTTCCCCTGTATTATATCAGATGTGAGCTATCTCACGCAACCAGGAAATTATCTGAAATTTAAGTAAGAAGTAAAGATTCGGCACCCTTGACAAAACATTTATTTAATATATTGTTAAATGATCATGCTTGATTATTTTGAGCACCAGGCCTTCCATGGTCCAGTTCCCGAAGAGCCTTCAATGGTCAAAGAGAGATTTATGAAATGGTTTGGGCGGCCTGTGTACTTCGCGAAGCTGGTTAAACTAACCTCGTCTAGCCACAGGATGGCCCAGCAAGAGTCTAGCGCTCGCGATGAAGCCTGTGCGCTCGACGAACTGTATGGCACTGATCCTGAATCAATGGAGAGGATTTACGGCAACGAAACCAGTCAAGAGTTTTTGCGCCGACGCCGGGAAGAACTTTTTACGCAAGGCCGCCAACAGTTAATAGAACACACTATCAGCTACCAGCTTGGTTCCGAGCGCTTTATCGGCCAGCTAGTACTACAAGCCGACGACTAGCCGGCTCTAAATCTATACTTTACTTAGTATAGCGAGGCTGTTATATTGTTTGTAATGAGTAATGCTAACGTTACAGTTTATTCGGCTACGTGGTGTGCTTTTTGCCACGCCGCTAAAGAATATTTTGATAAATTAGGTGTTAAGTACACCGACAAAGACGTCGAAAAAGACCCCAAGAGCGGACTTGAGGCAGTTGATAAATCAGGCCAGCGCGGCATACCAGTAATAGACATTGGCGGCGATATTATAGTCGGCTTCGACCGGCCCAAAATTGACGCTGCGCTCAAGGCGCACAATTTAGCTTAATCAGACCTGAAGGCTTTAGTGCTCTCTCTAAATATTTCGCTAGCTTGACCGCTTGCGACTATTACAAAAGCGCTGCTTGCAATGTGCCCGATTGCTGATATGTAGCGCCTCCACAAAGGCGCTTCAGAAGGTAAAATTTCTTCGAGAGATGGCGCTAGCTCGCCGACTTCTGCCATATTAAATACCTTTAAGTTGTTAAATAAATGATAGCATAAATTATTAAACGGTCACTTCTCTTAAGCCATCCCAGCAATTAGACTTACAGCACAGAATGTAGTATTTTAAGTCACATTGAGATGAGTATCGAGATAGAGCAGCTAGAACGTCCGGTTTTAACCGTAACAAGACTTATGGACTGCGAGATACAGACCCGACTAGCGATTGATGCATCGCGAGCTGCCCGAGTCGGCTTAAATAACCATGCATTTAATATATTAAATGCCGGCGACAGCGGCCTCCAGCTGATACCGGCGCAATATTATAATAAAGCGCTATCCCAGCGTGACGGTTTGCTCGACCAGCTACCGGTCTCTGAAGCCCAAGACATTCTTAAAGAAAATATTAAACAAACATCAACAGCATCAGACATTTTTATAGCTCAAACTTTTCGCACAGTTTGCTATGGCAGAAACTCTATATCTTTAATTTATTATGAGCTAGAGCCGCCTTTCGCCGACGAAGCGAAAAAGGACTGTATTAAGCTAGCTGAAACTCTAGACGACCTTAATGGCGCTTACACGCCATGGAACTTCACGCCTCGCATATTACTGGGCGCTATTCGCAGTAACCACCCACGAAGGCAAGCTTTGGTTGAAGCCTTCGAAGAGAAGCGTTCGACTTACATAGGTTTAGAAGGCGCCAGCCCGTTGCTCATGCGGCGATTTGCGGACCTAGTCTTTAATTAAACTGTTAAGAACTTTTAGTATTTGCTATTCAGCATTATGCTGTAGTTATGTTATCTAAGGATTTTAAAACAAAGCCGTCGGTGGTGATCGTGTATACGGGCGAAGGCAAGGGCAAGACTACAGCTTCGCTAGGGCTTTTGACTAGAGCACTGGGCAACCGTTCGCGCGTGGCTTTTATCCAGTTTATTAAATATTGGGGTGTTAGCGAGCACGTATTTCTGCGCGACATTCAGCCAATCTATAAAGATCAATTGTATTTCTACAGAGGCGGAAAGGGCTTTTATAAAGCTGGCGAACTCAGCGAGCAGCATATTAGCGACGAGCAGCATAAAAAGGCCGCGGGGCAAACTTACGACGAAGCGCTAAAAGCCGTTACCGACGGCGACTACGATCTAGTAATTTGCGATGAGATCAATAACGCCGTTCACGACGGCCTACTAAGCGAAGCTCAACTTAAAAAATTAATAGTCAGCCGCGCAGAGAAGACCAGTCTCTGCTTAACCGGTCGCGACTTTCCTAAAAGTTTAATTAAATATGCCGATATTGCCACTGAAATGAGCAAGCTGAAACATCACTTCGACGATAAATACTTAGCCAACAAAGGAATCGATTTTTAATCTTCCAATCTGACCGTGGATGATAGCGCCATCCGGGTAACTCTCACTGGATCAACGTCAGCAGTAGCCTGAGTAATAGCGTCAAAGGCATCTTCGCGCTGTCCCCAGTTAGCCAAATCAAGCTCCGCTACCGGTGACTGAATAGCGTTACCGGCCTGTTCTTCGACTTCGTAAACCATTTTTAGATCATCAAAGGTGTGGATTTGGGCTTTGTCCGAATCGAGCGCTATAGTAACGATGATCGTCTCAGGAGTAATAAGCCTGGAATTATCCATTTTAGTTTGGCAAGCGCCGCAAGGGTGCAGTGTAGGAGTTATCCGATTCATAACCGCACGTATTTCTTCTGGATCATCGGTACCAGCTATAACCATACCGATAATGTGGTCGTAACCATCTTCGGTAGCGTGGTCTATAACGTCCATCTCGGCACAGTATTTAGGCGTGTCTTGATCTGGTTTATAATTAGCTCCGCCAATGACAATAGGCGGCTTAGAGCCATCAAACTTAACAGCGTAAGCACTAGCGCCCACATGAAACTCACGGTAGGAAAAGGCTTCGTTTTCGGCACCGTGCCGAGCCATATTCACCATCAACGGTATAGCCGAAACGAATTGGCTATAATCAGTGCTTTCTTGAAGCTCTTGTTCTGGATCGGGCAACTCGCGCCCCTGACGCTCGCTACTTACCATATTTGATATTATACAACTATTTTATATATAAATCAATCCTATATAATTATCAGCGATGGGAAAACCTGTTTTATATCTGTTTCTTGGCTATCCTGGAGCCGGCAAAACCACCGTTGCGCAGTTAATCGCTAAGCATACCGGAGCGGTTCATATATGGGCCGATCTAGAACGACATAAGTTATTCGATCAGCCAACACACGACGAAGCAGAAAGCCGCCAGCTTTATGATAAGCTGAATCAAACCACTGCTCAGCTGTTATCACAGGGTAAAAGCGTCGTTTTTGACACTAATTTTAATCGTTTTGACGACCGCGAACTGCTGCGAGGTATTGCCGCCAAACATGGAGCCGAGAGCAAGCTAGTCTGGCTAACAACGCCAACCGACGTAGCCAAAGAACGTGCCGTACACGCCAACGTAGTGCGCAATGGTTACGAGTTTAAAATGAGTGCCGAGCAGTTTAGTAAGATCGCCAGTCATCTGGAGCCGCCGCGCGAAGATGAAAAAGTAATTAAAATATCAGGTATAAAAATTGACTCTAACGAAGTTATGCAGCTACTTAGTAAGTAGCATGCAACGGAAACACCTGGTAGCATTCAGCTTTTCGGCGCTCATAATCTTGGGCGGTGTTTTAACGTATGCAAATGAGTCTGGTGGGCTTGGTGATGTTGGCAATGCTGCCCAGCGATACCAGCCTGGCTTGTACCGAGTTAGCCGTTTTGTGGACGGCGACACAATTGCCGTAGACATGAATGGACACGTCGAAAAAGTCCGTTTTATAGGAGTAGATACACCCGAAACTCATAAACCCAACACTCCAGTCCAGTGCTATGGGCCCGAAGCAGCAGCCTTCACACGCCGCACGATAGGCAATCAGCTTGTACGGCTTGAGTCGGATCCGCTCAGCACCGACCGCGACCGTTACGACCGACTCCTCAGATACGTCTATTTACCAGATGGCACTGACTTAGACGAGCAAATAATACGCCAGGGGTACGGCTTTTATTATCCGTACTTTCCATTCAGCAAATCGGCAGCGTTCAACGCCGCCGAGCAAGCCGCCATAGTCGCCCACAAGGGGTTGTGGGCTCATTGCCACCCCGTACCAACCGATAGCGGCGGCTACCAGTCAAATCCGGTAACTTCAGCTACATGAGTAGTAGGATCTACGCGAGCGGGAATCTGTCTATACGCCAACAAGCGGCTCCACGAGAAACGCTCAAGTTTAGGATCATAGCCGCGGTGTAAAATCTTAGCTGGCAAGTAGCCTACCGCACAGACCGCCACTACCGAGTACATGTGCCAGCGCTCGCGGATACCATGCTGAGCGTAGGTCCGCGGCGAAACTAATACGTAGTTTAAGAACTCCAGATAGCTTACATCTATTCGGCGCGATGACACTTCTGCTTTCAATCGATCGTCAAAGGCCACCTTGCCGCCAATTTCTTGCAAGTGGATAGCAATGTCGTAATCTTCGTGCATGCCAGCCCGCCTGCACAAATACGGCTTGACCTGGCACCAAGCACTGCGGCGCATAGCCATGTTAGCCCCCCACAAGTAAACCCGATTTTTAAGCTGGCGCTCTAGGCGGCGGCGAAAAAAGAGGTCGATGGCGTTGAATAGTCCCGCAGCTGCCACATTGTAGTAAAGTGCTACCCCAGACACGGCGTCGACGCCGCCGCCGGCAAAGACTGCGCTGACCGAAGCCAACCAATCTGAGGGCAAAACAGTATCAGCGTCAATCCGAGCGATAATATCGCCGCGGGCAGCATCAAAACCACGAGTACGAGCGTGAATAACACCTTGGCGGGGCTCATTCAAAATCTTAACAAAATCGAATGCTTCGGCTACCGCAGCAGTGCCATCGGTCGAGTTATTATCCACTACAATTACCTCAAACGGCTGGATAGTTTGCCGGGAAATAGACCGCAGGCAGGCCGCTAGGTGATCAACTTCGTTGTATACTGGGATGACTATGCTTATTTTCATTAATCTTTAACTATTATATGGCAAAACGTTCACGATCATATACTAATCAGCTGGCAAAAAGCTTAAAAAAAGTCTTTCGTTGGTGCTGCAAGTTTTGGCACAAAAACTTCTGGCACAAAATTCTAACCATACTAGTAGCTATAGTGATTCTGCTAGTCGGCGGCATGTACGGTGTTGCCCAATGGTACATTCAAAGTCAAACCAAGCAACCGCTAGAGCAAGGAGTTAGTTTTATCCCGGACTACGCCGAGAGTCTAGGCCTAGACCCGCAGCAAACTATGGACGCATTATTAGACATCAATGTGCGTTATTTCCGGCTTACCAGCTATTGGAGCGATATGGAGCCCTCCTCGGGTCATTACGACTTTAGCCAACTAGACTGGGAGTTCAAGAAAGCCGAGGCGCACCACGCCAAAATACTTCTGGCGGTCGGGCTGCGCCAGCCGCGCTGGCCGGAATGCCACGCGCCCAATTGGGTTAATCTAAACCAGCCGGAAAAGGACTGGCAGCCGCAGCTCGAAAACTATATGCGGGTCGTAATCAACAGGTACAAAGATTCGCCAAGTTTGCAAGCATATCAGTTAGAGAATGAATATTTCTTAAAAGGCTTTGGCTACTGTCCAAGCGCCAACCGGCAGCGCCTAATAGATGAGAACAACCTGGTTCGTTCAGCCGATCCCAGCCATCCAATAGTTATTCCTCGCAGTAATAACTCCATTGGCCTTCCTATTGGCCAGCCGCAACCTACTGGCGAGTTCAGCATCTCTGTTTATAAGCGAGTATGGGATGCTGGGGTTACTCACCGTTACTTCGAATATCCGTGGCCGGCTTGGTACTACGGTTTTTTGGCCCAGCTACAAAAGATGGTTACCGGCAAAAACATGATAATTGGCGAACTGCAAGCTGAAGCCTGGCCGCCGAACGGCCAAACCATTCAAGAGACCAGCCTAGCAGAGCAAAATAAATCGTTGGATGCCCAGCGCCTGAGCGACCGCTTTGAATACGGCCGCGCTACCGGCATGCGCCAAATTTATCTCTGGGGGGGAGAGTATTGGTACTACCGACAAGTTAAGCTGCACGATTCGTCGCTTTGGAATGTCGCTAAAGACGAATTTTGCCGACACTGAGGCTTGGCCTGCTATCGTTCAGCTTTTTGAAGCAAGGCGGCAATTCGGAAGTTGCCAGTTGAGTAGCGCTCATATTCAGCAGGATCATCTGACTGACCAGCTTCATCTATAGGCAGAGGTCCGCTGCGAATACATTCTAGGTCATGCACCGGAGCAACGGTTTGAATTAATTCATCCACATCGTGAGCGAACACTCGTAGAGTAGTACCCCAAGGGCTTTTTCTCTCTGTCCACCTCTTGAGGCTTGCGGCTTCGTCGTTGTACTGAGGGTTTACATCTATAAAGAAAAAGTGGCCACCAGGCGCCAAAACGTCACTAACCCGGCCAATTGTAGCCTCTGCCTCCTGATCATCCATAGCGTGCAGCACCATGGTCGCGATTACCAAATGAAAACCACCTGGAGAAAAGGGCATTTCCGAAGCTTTACCCATTACCAAGCTCATATCTTGGGGCAAGGTGCGCGCGGCTATATCTAACATATTTATGCTTGGATCAAGCCCGGTGATGTTTCCGGACGGAACTCCGCGCTCAATTAGATGCCCGATCGCGCGGCCGCTACCACAACCGATGTCAAGCGTTTGCGTATCTTGGCCGCGCTGATAGTAATCACCTAAATAATCATCCATGCCAGGCCGCTCAATATGCAGCCAGGAAAAAGAATTATCGGCAAACGCAGCGTAGGCCGCAGACTGGTCATCATAGGTTTCGCCATTTAATATGCTCATCGATGATTACTTTAACATCGTTATTGACATTTGTCATCTTTTGTAAACTTGAATACAATACTTGTTATGGCTAACAAATCCCGGAGCGGGCAACAGCCCAAACAAATTAAGAACCGGCGGGCGCGGCACGATTATGAACTCGACGATTCTTTGGTGGTGGGTTTAGAGCTGACCGGCGCCGAGACTAAAAGCTTAAGAATGGGCCACGGTCACTTGCGGGGCGCTTATGTAACGGTTAAAAACGGTGAGTTATACCTGATCAACGCTACTGTAGCCGGCAGCAGCGGCATCCAGATTAGCGAAGATGATCAAACCAGGGCTCGTAAATTACTGGCTAAACGGCGTGAAATTGATGCTCTAATAGCCCTTAAGCAACAGGGTAGAACCATTGTACCGCTAGATATTTTAACCAGCGGACGCTATATTAAACTGCGCATTTCAGCCGGCAAGGGTAAAAAACTTTATGACAAACGGCAAACACTCAAGCGCCGTGAAGATGACCGGCGCGCCCAAGCGGCAATAAAAAGCCGCCAGTAACTACTGCTGTACTCTTAAAAAGTTGGCTGATATCCCAGCGTTCGGCAAGTCTTGTTTTATTACATAAGGCTTATTCATCAGCCAAATGTCGTTGATAGTGTAGAGCGATACGGCTGCTATATCCTGATCAACAACCTTGCCAGCGCTTTGCAGCAGTTTTTGCCGCTGAGACTGGTCAGTTTCGGTGCTGGCCTGGGTTAGCAGATCAGCCAACTTAGAGCTACTGTAGTTTGCGCTGACTAGCGTGTTAGCGTAAATGTCGCCGGCATCCATAAAGTTGCTGCCGTAATCAACGACAAACATTGCATCCTGGCCGCTGTTGAAGCTGCTGACGAACTGATTAAAGTCGGCATGCTGGTCGACAGTAGCGGTTATGCCAACGCTTTTCAGTTCCTTAACAATCTCATTAGTAGCCTGCGGCGATTCGGCGGTTGAAAGAGTAAGCGGCAAGCCGTTCGAGTAACCCGCCTCTGCGAGTAGTTTTTTCGCTTTAGCTACATCTTGTTTATACGGCTTGATAGATGGATCGTAGCCGGCCAGGGTCGAAGGAACTAATTGGCTATTAGGTGTTATTTGAGTGTTATGAGCGTTGCCAATAGACTGAGCACTCAGTGCGTAGCGGATGGCCTCGCGCACCTTTTTGTTTTGCAGCGGTCCGGTCTTAACGGTATTAAAGCCGACGTAGTAGACATCTGGCTGGCTGGTAATAAATTGTGTGGCATTGGTTTCCGCTTTGGCTTGACTGAGCGAAACTGGACCAGCGATATCATAGCTGCCGTCGTTTAGGCCGCTAATCAGAGCGTCGGAGTCGGCTGCGCTGCCAAAGTTAAGTGCTGCCGTGGTTGGCCGGCCACCGAAATAACTATTAAAAGCGGTCATTTGAACACTGGTTGCGCTTGGCGTGGTGCCAGATTTAATTTCGTAAGGACCAGTGCCGGCCTGGCTAGGTTCATCTGAAGCCGGCAAGTTATGGTCGATAACGTACAGGAATGTCAGCTTATTGAGCAGCGCCGGGTCTGGCTTGCTAGTGGTGATCTTAATCTGATTATCGCCAACGGTATCAACCGAAGCGATAGTGTCCGTAAAGGTCTGGGCTAGATCAGAGTTGCTAGCTTTGACAGCATCAAGGCTGTATTTAACATCAGCCGGTGTTAGGGTGTGGCCATCGTGAAACTTGACTCCATTTTGGATGGTAAATAACCATGTACTGCTATCTGGATTGCTCCATTTGGTAGCCAGGTCG
Source organism: Candidatus Saccharimonadota bacterium (assembly GCA_029288485.1). Classification (GTDB taxonomy): domain Bacteria; phylum Patescibacteriota; class Saccharimonadia; order Saccharimonadales; family UBA4665; genus JARIHC01. The sequence continues at coordinate 146,794 of JARIHC010000004.1, forward strand.
GGGACAATTTTGCCTTGATTTTGGTACTTAACTAGGCCGTCGAACATCTGGGCGTTGACCAGATAAGCATAGCTGCTGGTCGACATATTCGGGTAGAGGCTGCCGTAGTCAGCGTTTAGAATGCCGATGTTTAAATTGGCTACGTCGGAGTGTTTGATTGTCGTTTTGCCTGCTGACTTTTTAGCGACTAGTTTTTGATAAGCGAACCATCCGCCTGCGGCGATTAGAATTAGGACAAGTATAAAAATTACTATTTTGAGCCAGCGTTTGCCGCCGCCGGACGGGGGAGCACTGGCTGGAGCCATAGGGCCGCCAGGCATTGGCGGAACTGGATTGCTCGGCGGCGGGCCGGCAGGCATAGGGGGCATAGAACCGCCAGAAACCACCGGACCAGGTTGCGGCATAGGATTGCTGGGGCCGACCGGATCAGCCGGGCTAATCGGGCCGTTTGAGACATTTGGACTGCCGCTAATTATCTGTCCAGGCATTGGCGGGGCAATCGGCTCTGGCTCGGCAGGCAGTGGCTGCTGAAGTTGTTGCTGCGGCTGTTGAAAATCATCATTCATAATGTATGTTTATGCTAACGTTTAACTTAACCCCATAGTAGTGGCTGCGCTGGCCGCCGTCAACTAATGCTTAACCGGCAGGTGCTTTCAGAGGTATACGCACGGTGAAAGCAGAGCCTCTGCCTGGTTCGCTTTCTACGCTGATCCGGCCGCCGTGCTGATCCACAACTAGCTTGGTTAAATAGAGGCCTAGCCCAACACCTTCATAATCGTATGTCAGAATATCCGTGCCGCGGTGGAACTTAGTAAAGAGTTTGGGCGTCTCCGCAGTGGAAATGCCAATACCGCTATCAGTTACCTTAAATACCAGCTGATCAGCCTCGAGTGCGGCACCAACATCAATTGAGCCGCCTTCTTTAGTAAACTTAATAGCATTATCTAAAATGTTACCCAGCGCAGTCCGCATGTTTGGCTCGTTAAGTTGACCGACTGAACTTGTTGGTATATCGTTTTTAAATTGCCATTTTATGCCTTTTTTCTCGGCTAAAAGTTTAAAATCGGCCGTGCTTTTATCCAAAAAGCGAGACAGTTTGACTTCAGACTTAGTCATTATTTCGGTTCCGGACTCCAGCGTTGAAACCGTCATTAGATCCTCAGAGAGCAGGTTTAAACGGGTTACACCGTCTTGAATGCTAGTAATAATAGCTTTTAATTCATCGACCGTTTCAGCGTCTTTGGACACTTCCAGGTAACCGCGCATGATAGTCAGCGGCGTTCGCAAATTATGAGACGCAATCATTAAGAATTCTGATTTGAGCTTATCAACTTCGCGCAGCTTAACGATGTCGGATTTTAGGGCGTCAGCCATCCGGTTGACGGCTCGTGCGAGCTTGCCTATTTCGTCTTTGTCCCTAGAAATTATTTGTTGGTTATAGTTGCCGGCACTAATAACATCTGCCGAATGGCTGACTTCGCGCAGCGGTTTTATAAATAACACATTCAGCGCCCAGCTGGCCGCTATGATGCCCAGCACCAGGGTTATAAAACCTGTATACAAAACCACCCGGACCGCATCACTAATACTATGCTCAATCCGCTTAGTAGAGATCTCGTAAACCATTGAGTACCTATGAGCGCCGGAATCCTCGAAATACGGCTCTATGACTTGGCGTACATAACCATTTTTATTGCGAATATATTGCGGATCAAACGATTCAGCTAAATTAGCCGATATAGGCTGGCTGGAGCCGCCCTGGCTGCTGTATAGTGGTTTGCCTTCTAGCGAAACAATTCGCAGGCTGGTCACATCGGGATCAAGCGCTAGATACTTGTCGACTTGTTGGGTAATTTTAATGCTGCCGGAGTCTTTATAGAGTAAAAAGGTGTTGCCGATCGGCGAGGTGGCTAACGCCGCAAACGATTTGGACTGCTGATTAAGACTGGCTTGCTGCTCGTTAATATTACGCGTCAGCGCCAAGTACATGCTCAGCACAAAAACAACAGTAAGGAATAAGCTGACAGTAGCGATAACCTTGGCGCGCAGGTTAAGCCTTATCATTCTCGCAGCTTAGTTATGGATTATGGACTTTATAAAAGTAGACCGGTAACGAAGCACTTGGCATGTCTTGCTTAATCACATAGTTCTTGTCCATTAGCCAAAGGTAACTTTGGGTACTAAGGGGAACAACTGCTACGTCTTTATCCGCGATAACCGCAGCATCTTGCAGTAACTTTAAGCGCTTAGCTGGATCAACCTGGGTGTTAGCTTGGTTCAGCAGATCAGTGAACTGCTGGTTATTATAGTTAGCAGTTGGCAAAGTGGTATTGTATATATCAACTCCATCTAGGGTATCGCTAGTGTAGTCGACGCTAAACAACTGTGCTTTTCCGGTGCTGAAATAGTTTATGAATTCGTCAAAGTCGGCGTGCGAGTCAACTGTGGCGGTGATACCGGCCTGTTTAAGTTCCTTAACAATTTCGTTGGTGCTTTTAGTAGCATCAGCCGATACAGAGAGCGTAAGAGCGAGACCGTTCGGGTAGCCAGCTTGCGCTAAAAGTTGTTTAGCTTTGTCGATGTTTTGTTTATACGGCGTAATGGCCGGGTTATAACCAGGGACCGAGGGCGGTACCATCTGACTAAGCGGCGTTACCTGGCTATCGCTGGCAGCACCGATAGCTTGAGGATTAACCGCGTAACGAATAGCTTCTCGGACCAGTTTGTTTTGGAGCGGACTCGGGTTAACGGTATTAAAAGCTATGTAATTCACATCCGGTCCAGTGCTGGTAAAACGGAATGCCGAAGAGGATTTAGCCTGCTCGGGCGACGCGTAACCGACTATGTTATATTTGCCAGCCTGAAAATCTTTAACCATTTTGTCGGCATCAGAAACTCCGAAAAATTCCAAAGCTTTAGTTTGCGGTTGGCCATCGTGGTAGTTGTTATATGCAACCATCTGGACTTTAGTGTCAGTTGGCGCAGTGCCGGGCTTAATGAAATACGGACCAGTGCCAGCCTGGCTCGGCTCGGCTCCTTTGGGCAAATTAGCGTCAATAACATATAAAAACGTCAGCTTGTTGAGTAGCGTCGGATCGGGGTCTTTAGTAGTAATTTTGACTTGGTCGCTACCAACTACATCAACGGAAGATATGGTATCGGCAAAGGTTTGAGCAAAGTCGGAATTGCTTGCCATAATACTGTCTAAACTATACTTGACGTCGCTTGGCGCCAATGTGTGGCCATCGTGGAACTTTACATTCTTCTTGATTGTAAAAATCCAAGTTTTGTCGTCAGGATTCTTCCAGTCGCTAGCTAAATCTGGGGCTATTTTGCTGATATTTTCGTAGCGCACCAACCCTTCGAACATCTGGGCGTTGGTGGAATAACTATAGTCGTTTACCGACATATCAGGGTAGAGCTTGCCAAAGTCCGCGCTATCAATACCGATTTTTAATAATGCTACGTCTTTGCTTTTTGATGTAGCAGTTGTGGCGGGCTGTTTTTTGAACCATTTTTGATAAGCAAACCAGCCGCCCACAGCCAGTAAAGCTATAACGATCAGTAAAATCAGCACCTTGAGCCACCGCCTACCGCCACCAGAACCGCCAACAGTAGCTTGCGGCGGCGGACCACCAATAGCTCCATCACTACCAGTTGTTACTGTAGAGCCGGGCAGGGGGGGAGTTATAGGTGTATTATTACCACCGATCCCTCCAGAGGCTGGTTGATCTTCTTCCGGTTGCCCAGCAGGAGGTTGATTTGGCTTAAAGTCGCTGTCCATAAAGTATATTACGCTAACGTTTAACTTAACCCCATAGTAGTGGCTGAGGCTGCCGCCGTCAACCATACGCCCGCATGTTTACAGATTGGACGGAAGTCTATAGAATAGTTTGGTACTGATATTCCGGGGTAGCTCAGCGGTAGAGCGGGTGGCTGTTAACCACTAGGTCGCTGGTTCGAATCCAGTCCCCGGAGCCAATTTCCATTTTCGGAGCAAAAAGCCATTGTATCGAATGGTTTTTTTAATTCCCACCCCAGTTCTTTGCCCTTGAGTTGCAAGTTCGAAAGTACGAGATTGATTAATGAGCGTTTCTGCTCATTATTAGCCCTTTTAAACAACTCAGGAGTCTTTTTAGCTAGTGATAACAGGTGATTAACGGTAGCGAAGTAGTCGTCTTCAACCTGTTCGACATTCAAGCGTTTATTTTGTAGCGTCTTTTGGGCGTTACGATACTGTTCAAACTTACGTTTATAGAGCAGCTCAGGAATGGTCTCGTCAAGATAGTCTTCGTACACCTTATCCATACGTTTCTGATACTTCTCGATCTCTGTGTCGAGCGTTCCCAGGGCTTTAGCACGTAGCGTCTTTTTGTCTTCTTGCGCGGTCCTGAGGGCCATGCTGACCTCCTGGTAGGCCACCTCGGGCACCTGTATGCTCTTAAAGACATTCATGAGTTGGTTGGTCAGGAGGTCTTCATTGATGTACTGTGCACCATGTTTGCCGCGGTATTGAGTACAGTGGCCATAGATATATTTACCTTTCTTCTTCTCAAAGGTAATACGACAACCACAGTCGGCACATGTAATTAAGCCTCTGTAGGCGTAGGGTAGACCACCCCATCTATGTGGCTTAGCCTTGTAACCCCGCCTTACAGCTTCGGCCTGTTTATATAGTTCTAGTCCAATAACGGTATCGTATTTGTGCGGGTAGAGCTTACCCTTGACCAGCATTTCTCCGCAATAAAAGGGGTTTTTGAGCACTTTATCAAGCTGGCTAGTGCCTAGTTCTAAAGTAAATTCTGCCCTCAATTTTTCTTTAATTATTTTTAATGAATAGTTGCCAGACGCATACCATTCAAATGCAGATCTAACAGCTTCAGCCTTAAGAGCGTCTATCTCAACCCATTTCTTCCCGTTAGGTAAATCAACATTTTTGTAACCCAAAGGTGCTTGACCTATCCACTCACCATCTCTCAACTTCTGCTCAAAACGACGTCTAACGTTATCGCTGATGGCGTCAGAATAATATTGCGACAACACCTCACCTAACCCAAGTCTCATAAGATCAGTAGCAGGTGAGTTTTGTGTTATTACTAAACCTTCAGACGGGAAGTGTAGTTCAATCTTGCCAGCTTTACACAGCTTTCTTAATACTTTCACCTCATCAGACGCAGAATCCCGTGTATACCGATCAATCTTGTCGAACACCACGGCCGCGCTTTCCTCAGAATCATTAATTAACTTGATTACGGCCTTAAACTTATTGCGGTCTCCTTTGTATGCGCTTTCGCTTAACTCAATCAACTCACAATCAAACCCTTTTCGCTTTGCATAATCCTTAAGCCTGTAAATCTGCGCTGGTAGTGCATCCTTCTGATCTTCGGTTGAAACTCGTGCTATAAGATATGCTTTCATATATCTCACTACCTCACCGATCCATCTCGTCGATTTCTATAAGAATACGAAAGAACTCTATCAGTTGAGCTAACCCCGGGGTTTCCTCTCTGCGATCTTTCTTCTTGACGGGCTCTGGCATGACGTTCGTATGTACTCGCCGACACCAAAAAACCTGGCACGGCAAATACAAATCCTTGATGATTAATATTTGCTGTACCAGGTTCAGGGGCTTCTATCTCCCAGAGCTGATAACCATGCAATGCACGGGTTAAGTAAAACTGTGTCTGATCCTCATCTAACAGTGGAGTGCTCCCCAGAAAGGAGGAGCCTGTTTGTTGCCGGACCAGGTTCCCTTTACTGTGCATCGATTCTACTACGCTTATGTTTGACATGTCAATGATAAGCTTTTCGTATATCATTCCGAATTTTCCCCTGACATAATCTGACGATTAAGTTTGTTCATTTTTGTACCCCAACGCTGGCGTTCCTTGATTAATTCGCCTATGTGATAAGTATCGCGCTTCTGCTGCGCGTCACTGTATTCAACATCGCCGCTTTCATTATTTTTAAGTTTAGCTACGTATTCCATCTCTGCGGAAACGGAATTGATCATAGCGTCAAGCATACCTATTGTGGTTTTGGTAAAGTCAGAATTGGCATGTGCACTGATACTACTGGCCACAACGAGAAGATCCTTAAGAAGTTTTTGGTGTTCCTTGATGAGGCGACCATAAGTTTCTTTTGAAGGCTCTATATCTTCAAGCGCAATAATACGCTTAAAAAGCCCGGTGATATGAACCATAATTTTCACCTGTATCTCATTGTTGTTAATGTCGAAGTCAGTCATTCTGAAGATCTCCATCAAAGTTATTTAGTAATTCCTGACGACAACTAAAAAGCTCGCCGCCAGTGATAGCCGAAGCTACCTACAGACCTTTCGGAATGTAACTACATGGAAATAGTGCTCTGACGACGAGCTTATTATTTCCATGCAGTTTTGATGATCATACCTTCGCTCGCGCGTGGCTTTAGATCGAGGCTGCAAAAGTAGCTTATATATTATTATAACAGAGGTGAAGATGTTTTTTCGTAGTATATACAAAAAGCCAGCTCCAGCGGTACCGTAGGCGTTGCGATATTAGCTATAGGTAGTAGTTTTTACTACGTTGAAAGTTATCACCTAAGCCGGGCGCGACAATGCATGTCCCTCTGTTAAGAGTGTATATTTCTCTATTAAAAGTTGTTGACACAAATAATTATTCTGTGAGCACTACAACAGCAAATTTAATAAATAGTTAATTATTTTAATATAAGGTTTAGGGGGCTCTTACTCTAGATCAGAATTAAGAGTACTTATCTGACAAACGAGTAGAAAAAGAGGTACACTTACATAAAAGTGGGGTTTTGCAAAAATGTTTATAAAATCAATTACGGTCAGCAACTATCGCTCGTTAAAGAATGATAACTATACTCTCGACTTTGCGATTCCTAACGGCAAGCCGGGGAGTGGACTTACTGTCGTTGTGGGGCCAAATAACGTAGGTAAGTCGAACCTGTTTCATGCAATGGACTTTGTGTTCAATAAAACTGGCACGGAGAATGTGAAGCACAAACAAAGACCCGAAGCTGATGCTATTGTACAGCTAGAATTTCAAGATAAAGACATTGAAAGTTCAATTGATGAGTACGTGCAAGAAAACAAAAAAGAGGCTTTTAAGAAATTGGTCTACATAAAAGATAGCAATAAGACATTTTCTATTCAGCGCATATACGATACTAAAGCTCAATATATAAACATATGGCACGAAAAAGATTCGAGTTTCAAAAATGTTGCTGGTATAGACGGTCCTATTGAAGCATGGTTAACTTTCTTGCCTTTGTGGGCTAATACCAGCACAGAAGAAGTCGCTACTTACAGCGCTAAGAGTATCATTAATAAGCTCTTGGGAAAGATCGTCGAGGAAATTCAAAGCGATAAGGGCTACATTGACTTACATAAACAATTTGAAAAGATATTTGGTGGCGATGAGAAATCTGTTTTGGGCAGCAAAACATCAACTATATCTAACGAGGTCTCAACACTTATACACGAACAGTTTGCCGATGTTGGTATTAAGTTTCAGGCTGATCCGCCAAAAATTGACCAATATATTAAGCAGATTCGCACTCTTGTGCATGATGGCGACGAAACCGAAATCACAGAAAAGGGAAACGGACTTCAACGGGCAATTATGATTGCCCTTATTCAGGTGTATGCAAAATCGCTCAACAAAGGTAAGTCAAAGAAGCCTTTTTTTCTGTTTATTGATGAGCCCGAACTTTACCTAAATCCTCAGTCTCAGAAAATACTCTTAAAATCTCTTCGAAAAATTGCTGCAAATGAGCAAGTCTTCTTAGTTACTCATTCTCCGTACTTTGTCGGCTGGAAAGACTATACAAACGGAGCAAAAGTTGGTCGCGCTAAAAAGGAAAGCGAGTCAACGATTATTAATTGCTTAAATCCAAGTACCGATTATTCATCACTAATCTCTAATGACGTTCAAGAATGGCAGAGACCATATATACTCGATACAACCGCTAAAGAGCTTTTATTTGCCGATAAGGTTCTTTTTCTGGAGGGACAAGAAGATGTAGGCCTAACCAAAAAATGGCTGTCCGAAACATCGAAAGAAATCAAATTTGACCTATTTGGTTATGGCGTTGGTGGATTCGGCAATTACTCCGCATATTTGAAGCTTGCGAAGGATCTTGGCCTAACAAAGGCGGCTGCAATTTACGATAATGGAACAAACGAAAAAGCTAAGATGGATTCCGATAAAAAAATTCAGCCAGACTATTTACTTTGCCAGCTAGATGCCAATGACATACGCGACAAACTTAGACCTTGCTACAAATGCACTAAATGTAAGGCGCAAAAATACAATGAGTGCAGCGCAAAAACCAAATATAAAACAGGTTGCTTTGATGAGAGCGGGAACCCTAAAACCGCTAGTTTAGAATATAAAGATTTCTGTGCTAAATTCGAGTCAATTATTACGTATATGGAGAAGTGACACTATAAGCAGGGCTTTCAAACCTGATGTTTCGTAGAGCTCAGCTCCTCAACCATAGAAAAACCCGCCGGCATAACCGGCGGGTCACTACAGTTCTAATGAGCTTTAAAGCTATCTAAGAGCGACTCTATTAGAATTGTTTTCCTTACTTATAGTAAGGTGTATAGAATCATTTTGCTTTAAATCCTCCAGTGCTTTTTTTAGTAATATCTCTACAAGTTTTTTTGTAGACATGCCGAGAGAGACCGATAGATCCTTAATCTCAACATATAGAGATTCTTCTATTCTTACCGGCGTGTGCTTATCGCTCATCGCCATATTCTTCTCCTTTCTGTTTGGACGCTAGACGGTTAGCCACCTTAACTACTTCTTCTTAAATTTGTTAATTTGATGATATGCCACCTCATCTAGGTTCAGTACTTTTTTCAGCTCCCTAATGTACTTATCTAACGTTTGCTGTTCTGCTTTTACGATTACACTTGTGCCTTTGTCTCGACCATCGCGGCGTAACTCAGTTAGACTTGTGCTAAGTGTCGCTGCTTCAAAATGCTTAAGTGTAATTTCAATTAGTCTTTCAGTTTCCAAGTTGCCGGTTTTTTGATTGCTACCGACAAACAATTCAAAAGTTTTAGAGCTCATATTGAAATGTAGTTGTTTCCGCGTCCTAGTTGTTAAGGTATCGGCTAACCGCCTGATTTAAATGTTACCAAAGTGATACCACTTTGTCAAAGATTGAAGTTGGGACTCCCCAGGCAGGATCGTCTTCTAGGTCACGAAGTATATCCACTAAGGGGAGCCAAGACAATAATTTGGTATGCTAGTAATATGAATAAATATCTTGCGATTTTTCACGGCCCAGCTTCAGAAGAAGATAAAAATGCAATTACCCCTGAAAAGGAGCAACAGTTTATGGGCGCGTGGAAAGAATGGGCGCAAAAGAATAAAGAAGCCATCGTAGATGCGGGCACCCCTCTGAGCAAGACGAAGCAAGTGACGGACGGCAATATCTCTGATATTACAAATGATTTAGTCACTTATACTATCGTGCAAGCCAAATCCCATGATGCAGCAGCCGAAATATTTGCGACCCACCCTCACACCACAATGTTCCACGGAACACGCATCGAAGTGATGCAGTGTCTTCCGGTTCCTGAAAATATGTTCTAGATCAGCGCGCTGAGCCAATATGAGAGCAATTTTACACAAACACATGCTCTGATACAGTATGCATATGAACATATATTTTGCGGGTTTTTACTGCACCCCAACTGAGCACGTAGAGACTTCGGCCCACCAAAGACCAATTAATATTATATTCACGTTGCTTGGCGTTACCTACGTTGGCTTAGCAGTTTGGCTATTGAGAAAATTCGGCAGACTCCCTCTCGGCAAGCGAATAGCAATATGTATACTTTTACTGCTTGGAGTGGTAATTGGTTTATTAAGCTTTTGGTTTGTAAGTGCTTTCACTGCACCTAACTGGTGCGGCAATTAAAATTTATGTTTGGCTATACTTCTATACCGGTATACTTGGTGTATGGCAATATTAAGTAACTTGCTCCCAGCTCCCAGCTCCCAGACCGGCACGCCGAGCCAAATTAGACGCCCAAGGTGAATGTAATCCGTTAAGTGCCACACAGTTTTATGCACAAACCGTAAAAATTATAACGGTTAGGGGGTGGAGTTTTTAACCTAAAGCAATGCGAGCAGGACAATTAGGCGCAGCATCTTTATGCTCAAATTTAGTAGTAACTTGCTCCAACTGCGGCACTCCAATACCATCACCTTCCAGAATAGAGGTCCATGGCACTCTAAATATTCCGCTGTGTACCTCTTGCTCAGGCAGATCAAAGTGGATAATATCAGCTCTTGCAAAAGATTGAGAAGAGACACCGACGAACCGATCGCCCCGAGCACGAAGAACATGCCAATAGGTAACTGATTCTAACGGACTGGGGACTTTAAGGTACGGGTAGTCAACCTGTAGCTCTGATAATGTAACGCGCAGCTCCTCCACGCTGCCACGTGTTTTAGGATGCGGCTTGTTCGGAATTAAGCTAAAGACCGCTATGTTACAGTTATCAGGATTAGTGCCCGAGATTTGTTCGGGAGTGTACTTTTCATATAATTGCCTACCTGTCACAAAAGTCCTGCGTGATTGATTTTTGCCAAAAGACTTAGCAATTTCAACGAGCCCTAAATCAGTTACGGTTATATTACGTGTCGCCACTAACGTAAAGCGAAGAGCAGGGTCAGCTTCTTGGGCAGCAATAACATAAGCTAGCTTATCGTCTGTGAACCAGGCCTTAAACTCGGCTTCGATATCTTCATTAAATGTTTCGGGATAGAAGTCCTCATCATAAAGCACAGTGTCTACGGCTTTTAAACCTTTTATTGCCGCAGGCAATTGTTTTGCGAGAGACTCTTTGCTATCAATAATTGGTACTTCAACGTGACCATCTATCGTTTGGGCGGCGTTCTCTACTGCAATTGAGCCAGCTTCAAAAGGTAATTCCAAACCGCGTTTACGGGCAACTTCCGCCATTTCCTGAGCAAAATCAATAAGCTGAGCATCTTCTTGTTCTGCCGGGTCAACTTGCACATCTAAACCGTTAATTCGAAGTTCCATGATCTATAATGTCATTCTGTATTACAAATCATAATTATAGTACTTTTATTTATAGATGTCAAACATCTAGTTTGATGCTCAGCGCACAATACTTTGTTTAGCTACTTTTGCTATTTCTAAAAAGTTCCAAACCGGCACGCTGAGCCAAGACGGCCGGCAAGAAACAGTTGTAGATATGACAACTAAAGGGTGACCTACATATAAAATTGATCAAGAGACTGGAAGAACAACACGCATTATTAATGGTAAAGAAAAACTTGCAGATTTATTTGCAAAAAACGCACTAGCCCGTAGACTCCGGCCCCTTGCGATCAAGTACGACTGAAAAGGTTTACTCGAGATCTTATTTTATAAGACAGCGCAACAATGAGGTCACTAAGGATTAAGCTTTTTATTTTGCTATGATTTATTAGTGACCAGCGTTAGAGATTTATTCACCAACAAAAAAGACAAAATTGTAATATGGCAAACGCCTAATATACCCCTGGTCGCTTGGTTGGCATTCTTTATGTTGGCCAAATTGCTGCACACCGGCAACTGGCACACTTGGGCGGGGTATTTAAGCAAAGTTTCATTGCTAGTTTGGTCAATATTGGAAATTGGGTGGGGAGCAAGCTACTTTCGCCGCAGCCTAGGCCTGCTTGTGCTGAGCGTGACTTTTTATACGATTATTCAAACAATTGCTTGACTTAGACTTTTGCGCTGAATTAGTTTATAGTTTTTGTAATGTATGCAGATTTGGGAGCTGAAGCAGGCAAGGAGGCGCCAACCGGTTTAGGGCCGGAGTTCTTTACTTTCTGTCCAGGCTGCCCTTTGATCGCCGCGATGGAGGAAGAAGCAAAAGAAGATCCACGCAATTATTTTGTGCATTTTATACCCGAGTTCTCGCATGAAGCCGACGACCCCCGCTATCCATCGGAACAAGAGGCATGGCTCGTGGGACTCATAACCTGGAAGGGTGGTAAAAGTAAATATTTACTATTAGGTGTTAGCGGAGATGAAACTCTAGATGAACTAGCAGACGAAGCCGCATACGCCACGCAAAGATGTCCAAAACCCATCATTACAGAGCCCGGCAAACTCGCCAGACTTGTTGGAATATCCCCAACATCGAAATGCGGGGCAGGGATCATATCGATACGCGAGCCTAGGCGTTTACCTGTGTCTGAAGCCAATTACACCATAAGGTAATCAACAAATTCTGGCACTAGACTAAGCCAAAACGTCGTCAATGGCAGCCCTAACACTTAAAGAAAACGTGCCGCACCAATAGGCCTTACGCTAAGCAGGTATCGTTGAAAATATTTGCATAATAATGTATAGTTGCTAAATCATGGTCACTTTTGAAGGTTTGTCTCAAGATACAGTTATTACAGAAGACATGAACCCAGAGCTGTACGCGCGCGTCGAAGACGCCATAACTTTCAGCCGCCTAAGCGACGACTCTACTAAGCTCTTAGAGGTAGTCGAGGAGCAAGATGGAGAAAAATTCGTCACTCGCTGTTATACTCCTGACGCCGTAAATGATATGGAAATGCGCGAGCACAGTTGGGGAGACGCGGATTTCCCGCAGGTATGGAGAGCATTTCGTACGGCTTTTTCACGAGCGAAGGTCCCTACGGTTCCAAGCGTACTGCTTGAAGACGTGAAAGATTATCAGTTTGTGATAGTTAGCGATTATATAGAAGACGAGGTGCCGGTTGCTGAAGCACCGTCCGGGGCAAAGCAAGAAATGGCCGCCAATCTCGGCAAACTAGTAACCGCTAGCGCCGGCGGCCTCATTAAGCTAGCTCTTAGTCCTGAGATAATACAGGAAGGAATGTTCATGATCGCCTCCGCTGAAAATGAACGGCTATGCGTCACTTTTACTGATATGGATCCTCTGCTGAAACCGAAATTTGATATAAGCGACGACAGCCGTAGAGCAGCGTTTATCATTCGTGCGACCGATCTACTCTGGCGTTGGTCAAACGGAGAAGAGAGAGAGCAGGTAATTGGTAGTTTTTTGAATAATCTTAGTGATTCGATTACCGATGATTTCTCTTTAACTAGCGTGACTAGCGCCGCTTTTACAAGAGCGCACAACGTGATGCACGGAGCCGATCCAGACCATGCAGGCGTTGGCCAAATTAGCGGCTAAGCTCTAATTAACGAGCCGCACAATAGAAATAAAGGCGGCTACTATTGTGTACTGTGAGCCGGGGATATAGCATGGTATTGGAGGCCAGATGAAGAATTTAAAAATCTTGGCAGCAACAGTTTTTGTTGGCATCGGCGTAGCCATAACTTACTTTTATTTCGAATACGCTGTACGGCACTCTACAGAATATGTGTGGCACGATTTATTTAATACTGATTCTCGGCGCCTTTTAGTTTTACCGCTTTCTATCGCATTAACGCTGCTATATTTTGGAGCCCAACACATTTTTGACCCAAAGTCAGAAAAACAAGAAAGTCACGGCTTGGGCAGCGCGCCGCCTCCGTCAGTCGTTAATTTCATTAAAATTATTGGCATAGGCTTCCTGTCGCTGCTAGCCGGAGCGTCACTCGGACCGGAGGCTATTCTGGTGCCAGCCTGCATTCTGCTCGGTCAGTACGCAGGGAAGAATTTCCTAGGCAATAGCAAACCGGCAATTAACCTGCTTGGTGCCGCCGGTTTTATTGCGCTATTGGCGGCATTCTTTAACTCTTTTGCGGTTGGAGTTTTGTCGCTTTTATTAATTAAGAAACAGATGGGAGCTAAACTTACGCCGCTCCTCATCGCTGTCGGTATTGTTGCCTCTGGCAGTACGGCGATAGTGCTAGGAAGGTTAAAAAACTCAGCTTATGTCGCATTGCCTCACTACGATTGGAGCATAGACATGAGCACTATTTTCATATTAGCGGCCTTGGGCTTTGCGGGTTGCGCGATGACTTACGGCCTAAGTACGATTCATGATATTAGCGCCGCCGCAGTCTCCAGACTAACAGGCCGCGGGCAATGGTGGCTACGCGGACTGGTAGCTGCCGCCGGCTTGTCGGCCCTGTACCTGTTAGGCGGGTCGCTAGTGCAGTTTACCGGTAACGACTCCATCGGACCAATGCTAAAGCAGTCTGCCTCGCTTGGGTTTTGGGGGCTAGCCTGGATCTTTATTATGAAGCTTTTTGCGATCAGCTGGTCGAAGGCCAGCGGTTACCGCGGCGGTTTAGTGTTTCCAACTGTCTTTGCAGCTAGCGTCATCATAGCCATAGCCAAGTTATACGTACACGACATTAACTTAATCTACGCACTCATAGTAGTGATGGGCGGCGCAGTAATTGCCGACTCAAGATTAAAAATCTTACTTTAGACTAGATAATTTAACACCCAAATATAGAATCAATCGAGCTTTATATTGACAAATAATACTTATATTGTATTATTTTTAATATGTCTGAACTTAGCCCTGAATTTCCAGATTTAGCGACCGATGCAGCTGCTAGAGCTTCCAGCGCGGAAGATAGCGATTGGCTTATGCATGCCCGCATTTTTGATCCTGGAGCACTAGCAAAAGGTAAAGTTGGCGGATTATGCCTGGAAGCAGCTGTAAACGGAGACTTCGATATAGAAATTACAGCGGAAGGTTTGTTGATGTACAGTGCCCGACTTGGGCACATTGCGAAAGAGGCTGAGCTTGACTACACTCGGACCGGAAAGCTTAACAAAGTGTATAGCGCTCAAGGTCTAAGCCGTATAGAAATTGACGTTCAACCGTTCGGTATGCCTCGTTTTACCTTCTTTCGCGACGGCAGCATATCGCGCACAAAAGATGATGGACTTGAGAAGCCGCTAGGATTCTGGGCTTCAAGACTCTTGCACAGGCAGTTAACTCCGTTATACGTAGTGCCGCAATACACGTAACTAGCCTTTTTTGATATACTTAAAGTCATGCAAAAAATAGCCACTCGTATATTTATTTACGCTTCTCTCACATTTGGGATCATAGGTATATTGTTAGTCCTGACGGCTTCCGGCCCGGACAAGCCGGATTCTAAATTAAGCGAAATACTTATAAGACTTCTTTTTATAAACGTGTTTATTATATTGCCCTCGTTCGCGCTTAGTATCGCCGGCAAGTATTTAAACGGCAAATCTTAACTAAAGCTTAAGGCAACGCTGCAACAAATACCCACTTAGAAAGAAGTTTTGTTTGTTATAGTAAACTCAATGAATTTGTTAGAAATGATCACTAAGCAAATTAACGCTGACTCCGCCGCATTGATGGTCCCTAACGAAGAGAAGCGGTATAACTACTGCTATGACAGCTACAATATGCCGCTGGAATGGACAGCAATTAAAAATTCATTCGACGAAAAAGTACCTGGCGGCAACGTCGAGGTTTACAAAACCGGCAAGCCCGCCATAACGAACCATCTTAATAAACTGCTGGAAGGACATCACCTTGAATCCGTAATGATCGTTCCTGTGCTCAGAAAGGGCCAGACTATTGCTACGCTTGAATTGGTGCGCAGTGACAACAAGGATGACTTCACAGAACGTGATCTCGCAACCGCGCAGCAAGTTGCAGAACAGTTTGCGTACCAGCTACTCAAACAGTAAGACTGCATCCGCTAAGAGGATCCTTATTTGCCAAATATGTATTTTTGTGGTATTTTATCATTATGGAAACTAGTTCTATGGCACCGGGCCAACAAGAGATACTAACCGAATCAGATGTAGTTCTGAGGCGACTTACAATTGATGACGCGCCGGCTATGTTTGCTCTAATTGATTCAAACCGCGAACACCTTAGCCAACATAACGACGACACCGCAGATAAGTATCCTACGTTGCAGGCCCTAGAAGAAAGCATAACCACTCCAGAGAATCCAGATCGCCAAAGATACGGCATATGGGCTGGCGACACAATGGTCGGCAGCATTAATATTACCCCGGCAGATGAAACAGCAGCCGAGATAGGCTACTGGCTGGCTAGCGAACATACTGGTAACGGCTATGCGACTCTTGCGGTCAGAGCATTAGCTACCTACGGACTAGAAACCCTTGGATTCAAGTCTATAGTCGCCAATGCGCATTCGAATAACATCGAAAGTCATAACGTATTGTTAAGGTCCGGATTCACTTACGATATGCCCAACTTCAGCCTTCTGGAAATATTAGACCAAGACGTAGATTTGCCTTTACCTGATAACAAAACGCACTTTAAGTTCATCCCCGAGCTAAAAGCTCGAGTTAACGTTCCTCAGGATGTAATCGATAGCGATATAGCAAAAGGCAAGTTTAACCTAGCGGCTCATATGGATTTTTCTGCAGAGCAAGCAATTGACCACTTAGCCGCAACTCCACAAGCTGAACTTGTTTGGAAGGTATATCAAACTTCGCATGGCGAACAAACCGAGTTAGCCTCTGTGCAGTCTTATGTCAATAAGCTCCTTAAAAAAATGGATCTGAGCGATGCCGACGAACAAAGAGTAATTATAGAAGAGAAACCAGAGACATTAGGCGAGGAAGAATTTATAAGAGTTTGGGCAGTGCGATCGGCTTTAACTTTACTGGCATGGCAATGTCTTGACGCCGCCACTTTCCCGGAAGAGCTAAAAAGTAAATTTAGCACGGACGAAGAACACTTGGGCGGCAAGGGGTTTGACGAAGCTGTTTTCGGAGTGTTGAGATGGGCAGAGCATAATCCAGACAAAAACTTGCCTATAGAGATAGCTCCAAAAATAGAAAAACAAATTAAACGCGTTTATCAAAAGGGGGAAGAGTTAATTCAGTTTTACAACACCAAGCGTCCTTTGTTGGATGTCTATAGGGTGCCTCAGTCCCGTCCAAATGAGTGGGCAATACCGGACGAAGAAATTAGCCGACTGAACGTTGTCGCTGGCTTAATATCGTTCCTTGCAGGAGACGAAGCGGGAAATAGGTTCTTAAGCGAAGCGGGATACAGAGAGTTGTGACAAGCACGCCTTTTTTGATACGCGGCCACCATTTGAGTGTTTATGCGGAGTTAGCGTCATGGAGAGCAGACCCTCGCGCTTTAGCAAGGTCTCTCGTAGAGAGCCGGCTCCATGAACGCCAAGGAAGCGAAGAAAAGCAAGCCTACTCTCAAGACGTTGTCGGCACCACTCAAGAGGAAGCCGAACTAGTCGCCAGCCGCTACAGAACTCTTTTTACAACATTTGAAGAGCTTGGTCAAGATGATTTAATAGTCATCACAACTGGCGCCAAAGACGGTATTTGCGAATCATGCGTAATCGGCGACCACTGCAGCAATCGCGGTTTTGAAATGGCGGCCGAAACCGAACATGGAGCCCTGCAGGTCTACGAGTCGGACTTCCAGGACATGCGCAGTATAAGCGCATTTAAGAAACTTGCCGGAAGACTTGCTGCTCAAGGCAAACTTGACCCAGAGTTAGGGTCTCCTTCAATCGCAGAAGTACCGGCGCCAACCGCGGACGCCACACCGATTCTCAAAGCCCATAAAGTAGATTTTGAACCGCCCCTGCAAGCTGGCGCGGGTTATGTAAAAGCAGTGCTCTCTCATTGGGGTTTAGCGCAACAGTTGCGCTATTAGCCAGTTGTTGCTAGCCAACAACACTACGCTAACTTCTGTGGTATAATAAAGATTAGCAAGGTAATACTACTACTTGACCAAGTCTACGCTGTAAGCTAAAGAGCTTAATCCTATTCTCGGCTAAAGCACGCGTTGCATCTCGCACCAATACTAGCTCATAGAAAGGCTTACAATTATGTCAACTAAACTATTCGTGGCGCAATTATCATTCGACACCACGGACCAGGGACTGCGAACCTTTTTTGAAAAACACGGTGCCGTCGCCGACGCCCACGTCATAACCGACCGCGTCACCACTCGGTCTAAGGGTTTCGGCTTTGTCGAAATGACAAACGACGATGAAGCTCAAGCAGCCATTAAAGCTCTGGATGGGCACGAACTTGACGGCCGCACCATCGCGGTCAGCGTGGCGCGGCCTCAGACAAGCAGGCCGCCAAACAGCACGCCGCAGAAAAGCAACTACGATAAACGGAGCAAGAACTTCCGGAGCGGCTTTCGGCGACGCTAGCCCACCCAAACGTTTTTTCTTCTAGAGATAACAAGAGCAATATTATGCGACATATAGCCGGCTACACGAAGAACGGCCAGGTTGTGTATGTAGATCTAATTAAATCTCAAGCAGCCCGCCACATAGCAGCCCATCCCCACTTGCTTGGATTAGCAGGGGAAGCAATCGCACATATAAAAACAAAGAACCAGCGCGTCAAATTTGAGTATAATGTTGGCCATATAGTAGGTTATGAGAACGTGGTAGAAACGCCGCCGGAGGAGAGAGTCTTGTACGCCCGGCTGCTCAACGACGATCTCTTTAGTCGCTTCACCAGAAAGGGCGAACCGATGCACACAAAGTACGTGTCGGTTACTCTTGAACGTGAAGAAGACGGTAGCTATGATCTTGTGGACACGTGGATGGGCCGACTAAAACCACCCAGGCCGGGCAGTCAAAACGAAACCTCGGCAAGCCGCACATACTGGTCAAACCATGCCTTTCTTTTAGATACACAGTCAATGGAAAAGAACACCAGGACCGAAATATGTCCGTACTAAACCGCTTTATGAGGTAATAGACAAGAGCAAAAGGGCTAGCGAAATTGGTAGGCCGAAATCCCAAATTAAGATCAAAGTATTATTCGGCGCATAGTTTTTTTGGCGGATAATTTCCTTCAAATGATTTAGACCGGCTAAGAATAGAAAAGTCATAACCGGCCAAGAAATAGCTATCCATGATTCCACACCGTGGCTCACGGCATAGAAACAGCCTATACCAAGCCCTAGCGAGACCGCGGCGATTTCATACTGAAAGCCGTTGGTCTGCCAGCCAATGGATTTAGCCATCTTTTTGGCAAAAAGAGAGTGCATTATAGATGAAAAAATAAATACGAAGCCGGCAAAATACAGAAGCCAGCGAATATCAGCATGAGTAGTGGGCTCTCCGGTTATGGAACCGGGCGCTGTCGAGCCAGACAGAGCCATCACCCAGGCCAAAATAAAAAGACCGGGCAAAACAAGTCCTGAAAGGGTTTCGTCGAGGTCTTTTTTACGGTTAGTGCTGGACATGTTTGTAGTCTTATCAGTTAACATAAGCATCATAGCACGTTTCGCGATCATTCAATAGCGCGTGAAGTACCATGAAACCTCTACGTATGTAGAGTTTTGGAGTAAAATATAAATATGCCTATGATGAATTTTCAAGCAACTCCCTTTAAGATCGGATCATGGAATATATTGCTATTACCGGAGAGCGTAAGCGTTAAACTGCCATCACGCGGAATGGTGCTCGTTAAAGGCACTATCAATGGCCAAAAATTTAAAATTCCGCTTGAGCCGGACGGCAGAGGAAGCCATTGGCTAAGAATTGAGGAAGGCATGAATGCCCCTGAGGGCAGCTTAGCAAAGCTAGCTATCGAGCCCTCAAAAGAGTGGCCCGAACCGGAAATACCAGCAGACCTAGATAAAGCCCTGTCCGCTGACAGCGAGGCGCGCAGCATATGGAAAGACATCACTCCTATGGCACGCTGGGACTGGCTGCGCTGGATAGCTTCCACCGCCAACTCGGAAACGCGCCAACACCGGGTTAACGTAGCGCTCTCTAAGCTCAAGCATGGAACCCGCCGGCCGTGTTGCTTCAACCGTGCTATGTGCACCGTTCCTGAAGTGTCAAAAGGCGGTGCGCTGTTAGTGCCACAAACTTCCACTAAGTAAATCCACTCATTGGTAAAATATTAGCTTTTGTGTTATTTTAGGCGTTATGAGTTTTATTGATAGAGTTAAAGGCAGCCCGGCATGTTCAATTTAGGGCGCGAAGAATACCCCACATTAGGCTGGACTAGGCAAACTCGCCAGGCTAGCGAAGCCGCTCCAGGTTTACTGAAATGCACCGTCAACATGTCTTATCTAGTAACCTTAGAAGAAATGGTGATTAACTCTACCGGTTCAAATCTAAAAGAGTTAGCAGAAACAAGACCAAGGGACGCCTACGCGCATATATATTACTTATTCGCAGATCAGTTTGTGCAGGCAAGAGATGATGATTGGGCTATAGGCTCTCCGGAAGAAGATGGTGAACGCGCCTATAACGGCTTGATGAAATACATGGAAGAAAACCGTGCACCTGACCCCGACATTGAAGAAATTGATATTGTTATAAATGTCTGGAAGCGTGCCAGCTTTCTCGAAAAGTTGAAGGGCAGGCCATACGACATTGAGGAAACAGTGCGTTTTCGCGTCGGCCCGCAAAACTTAGCTGCCATATAAACCTATTCGCCAAGTAATATATCGCATTGACGGCGCATACCCCGGGTGTATAATGCGGCTGTAAACAAGCGGTAAATAGGGGGAATTATGAGCGATAATCCAGTGGTGCATTTTGAAATGCCATATGAAGACGCCGAGAGAGTGGCAGACTTTTACAAAAAGGTCTTTGGTTGGGACATGAATAATATGGGCGGCCAGATGGGCAACTACATAGTAGCTGGCACAGCTGAGACCGACGAGAATCGTATGGTCAAGACGCCTGGCACCATCAATGGCGGTTTTTACCAGCTAAGCGACTCGCCCAACTCCAAGGAACCTTCAGTCATCATCAGCGTTAAAGACATCAAAAAAGCCATGGAAGATATTAAGAAGGCAGGCGGCGATTTGATACACGAAGAACCTATGGAGATCCCTGGTATCGGACTATATGTAGCTTTTCGCGACAGTGAAGGTAACCGCGTGGGCGTGCTTGAGCCGCGCAGAAAGGATTAAATTATGGCGCAAAAAATTACACCAAATTTATGGTTTGACGGCATCGCCAAGGAAGCAGTCGATTACTACGTATCAGTTTTTCCGGATAGCAAAGTAGTAAATACAGAATACTACCCCAAGAGCACAGAAGAAGGTTTGGCGGACTTTCAGAAAGATCTAGCTGGTAAGCCGCTAGTAATAGATTTTGAGCTTGCCGGTCAGCGGTTTATGGCTATCAACGCTGGCCCAGAGTTCAAATTTAACGAAGCTGTGTCCTTTGCTATCTCCTGCAAAGACCAAGAAGAGATCGACTACTACTGGGAAAAACTATCTAGCGTACCCGAATCGGAACAATGCGGTTGGTGCAAAGATAAATTCGGCCTGAGCTGGCAAGTTGTGCCTGCAAATATGGACGAGCTTATGAAGCGGCCGAATGCATATGCCAAACTCATGAAAATGAAGAAACTTGTTATAGAAGATTTCTAAAATTAAAGACTCCCGGTTTTACCCGAGAGTCTAAGTTTTTTGTTTGCGGCGCCAATAACAGCGCTTATGCGTGTGAGTGATGCTGGCGCTCTACTTCGCTCATTTCTGCGCCGTCCCATACAGACAGCACAAATGCGATGACGGCGAACACTGCCTGGTTCCAAGCCGCGCCGGTGCTCATAGTAAAAGCAAATGCTGATATGAACAGCCAAACGGCCGCGACAGTGTTTAGCCAACTTGGCAGGGCATTAATCCAAAATAACTGGATCAGGCCAAGCAGGGCTACAACAGCACTGGTGATGAGAATGCTTACCAAAGCAGCGCCTGTCATTGAGATTACTAGCGGCGTAATTAACATCCAAGCTCCAACCGCTATCATGAGCACGCTAGCCACTCTTGATTGTGCTAGTTTGTTCTCTACGTCCATGGCGTTTACCTCCTTTCCATAATCATAGTAGCTAACTATCAAACCAATCGCAGTGAGCAAAACTACTATGCTGGTATAACTTGATCGTCTATTACCGGATGCGGCGCGGCACCAAAAGGGAAAATACCGCTTGGATCCGGTTCTCGGCAACCGCTTGTCTCAAATGCGTACATCGTCACTTTAATGAATCCTTTCCTCCGTATAAGTAAGCGGCACCGGGTAATATGGTTTGATTAAGCGTTTAGTAAGAATTAATCTGACTTGGTTGGCACTTTTTTGCCTTTTTGCCTGGCCTTGCTTAAACCGACTGCGATTGCTTGTTTACGGTTCTTAAATTTACCTTCATGCTTGTGTTCGTGCATGGTTTTTTCAACGTCTTTTTGGGCGCTGGGATCATACTTGCGAGCCATATGTCCTCCTTTCTGACCTTGAAATTAGTTGTTTGTTAATAAGTAAAGCGGAAGCTATGAGGTGCTCCCGCCCTAAGTAAGTGTGATTGAGGTAGCCAGCCTAGTCGTTCTGGTGGCTATGCCGACCACCTTCGCGCTTTGCCTCAACCGGCTGGTTCTGAGCGCCTTTTTTGCCAGCTTCGCTAGCCTTGCGGCGATCGTTGGCGAAATTGCCTGGGTTATTCTCCTTACCTTGGGACTGTCCTCCCCGGCGTTCTGCCTCACTAGGGGACATTGATTGATCTTCGTCTGCCATACGCATACTCCTTTCTTAAAAAATTACGTCGACAATACCTAGTGTAGGCAAGCTACGTAAAGCTCGCAGTAAGATTCTCCGCTTGTAGGTCGTGGTATAATTCGCCACTTCCTTAAAATATGTTCCTGACCTCTGTAGCTGTTAATTAAATAACTGCGCGAAGCCGGGATGCTAGCTTACGATACGAGTCGTTAAAAGGAGGTGGTTTATGAATTTAAAATCTGTAATTACATTACATACAGGCCGAGAAATGCCAATCTTAGGATTAGGTACTTGGCAGCTAAATAACGATACGGCCAGCACCATTCAACGAGCACTTAAGTTAGGTTATGCCATGATTGACACATCTGGCGACTATGGCACTCAGCCCGGTATAGGCGAAGGTGTTAGAAAAAGCGGTCTCGACAGATCAGATTTTTACCTGGTTACTAAAGTAGAGGAAGACGATATAGCTTACGAGGCCACGAAAGACAACTTGACTGAACTGCATCTTAAATACGCCGACCTCATGTTGCTGCACCGGCCGCCGCGCTACGGTGTTGGCGACGGCTTATGGCGCAGTCTAATAAAAGCCCGGGAAGATGGCTTAGCCAAAGATATCGGTGTTAGCAACTATTCAATTGAGCAGATACAAACTCTGATCGATAAAACTGGCGAGATACCGGTTGTTAATCAAATTGAGTGGTCGCCATTCGGTCATAGCAAAGAAATGCTCGGATATTGCCAAGAAAATGGCATCATTATTCAAGCCTACAGCCCCTTAACCCGCGGCGAGCGGCTAGAGGATCCTACTCTGCAGTCGATAGCACAGGTACACGGTAAAACCGCCGGGCAAGTTTTGATTCGCTGGAACCTGCAGCAGGATATAGTACCGATAGTCAAAGCTAATCAAACAGAGCACCTGAAAGAAAATATTGACGTCTTTAACTTTGAACTCGACGATAACGAAATGCGCAAGCTGGACCATCTGAACGAAGAGTACTCGTCACTCGGGTCGCACCAGCTTTCGTATATGCGTTAAAGCTCACGCCGGAAGGTAGAATTTTGCTAAAAGAAAAACGAACTTTCTAGATCTGATTTATACCGGACGCCGCGCAAAAGCTTTTTCCGCCGCTTGGCAATAAATGTCAGCTAAACGGTCACCAACTTTAAGGTGCCTGACAGCAGAGAAAAGTGTGTTGCGCGCTACCTCCCAGGCCTTTTCATGAGACATTTCGTCGCTCTTTAGACACAAGGCGGCGTAAGCTGCCAAGCCGCCGTATTCCCGAAGTATCTTTTTGGCCGCAGCGCGTTTAATAAAGCGATTCTTGTGGTCTTCTTGATAATTAACAATGAACTTGGCTTCCTCTTCTGGCGTACTGGCGTACAGTGAGCTATTTTTGCAGCGCGATAGATAACTTTGAGCCAGCTTTTCTAAATTACCTTCAGCCGCCGTTGCGACTAGTTCGGCGCGGCGCTTAGCTACCTCTCGCCGCAAATGCTCAAGCCTTTGCCACTCAACTTCTTCAGCTTCTTTATTAAGCCAATAGCCAGGGGTTTGGCCGCGCCGGTTAGCAGCAGAAATCGTATCCGATACGTGGTCAATATATGTTCGTAGCGGCGGGGTGTACGCACCTTCAAGCTTTAGTTCTTCTCGGTCGTTCGAGCGCAGTCCAGTCATATGTTGCAGCCTTTTTAGTGCTTTGTCTTCGATTTGGCGTATTCGTTCACGCGTAACATTTAGCACTCTGCCGACTTCCTCAAGTGTTCTGGGCTCGCTGCCGTCTAAACCAAACCTCAGCTCTATCACCGTTTGATAATTATCGGGTAGGAGCTCGACAGCATCACCCAAATTGTCGCGGAGTACGCTCAAGAATGTTTGCTCAATAACCTCTTCACCTGCGGCTTCGTCTTCGGCAACCTCATGTAACGGCCTCTCTTCTCCTTGCCGGTCCAATACAAAACCGTCAAGAGATATCATAGGTCTTTCAGCCCTTAGAATATCTTCGGTATCATCAACTGCTTTTTTTACAGCCTCATCATGCGCCCGTTGAGCTCTATTAATAACATATTCCGGATAAGGACCGCTGGATTCATCATATTCTTCTTCCGGGCCGCCTCGCCCCATTAACTCCGGCGGCTTAGGCGGCATCATGCCCGCCCGCTCAGCAATTTCATGGGTAGTCGGCTCACGCCCAAGCTCCGCGCCTAGTACGCTCGATACTTGTACTAAGTCCCGCGCTTTTTCATGCAAGTTCGCCGGCAGGCGGATAATGCGACTCTTATCCGCTAAGCACCGGTGCATGCCGTTAGAGATATACCACCTAAAGTATGAAGCGATAGTGCCTTCCTGGGCTCGTCCTTTTTCGGGGTCTACCTTTTCAATCGAGCGCATAAGCCCGAGCATGCCTTCTTGAATCATATCTTCCATGGGCATGCGCAGACGTTTCGACTGCGGATACATCTGCTTCGCGTTCCAGACTACAAAACGCTGGAAGTGCAACATTAACTTAGCTTTGGCATCTAGATCGCCTGTCCGGTAACGATCCACCAGTTCAAGTGACTGTTCATGCGAGATTGGCGGATAGGGCGCGCAGTTAGCAAGAATCTGCTCCATAGGGGACTCCACCCAGCGCCGGTCTCGCTCATCTTGGTCGACGCTGTCTATACGTATGCGCCAATGATGCTGCACATTTTGCGGATGATGCGAACTAGACCCGAGCGGCATATTGTCGTATACGGGGTAAGAAACTTCTGGGGCTGTAATTTCTGGGGTTAACTCAGGCATAAGCACTCTGCAAACTTAGCTTATATTATACTATCTGTATTAATTTGTCAAAGACCGCTACTACGCTCCTAAGCTTGCCGAATTAATACAGCGAGACTATTATTATATTTGTGCGACTAAAACTTCCTGGGAAACGTAAGACGCCAGAAGAGCGTCTGCCTCTTAACCTGGCTTTAGTAATTGGAGCTATAGGCGTTGTTTACGGCGACATTGGCACCTCGCCGCTATACGCCGTTAACGAGGCTTTTTTTGGAATCGGCCGCATACCGGCTACGCACGACAACGTTTTGGCAGTCATCAGCCTGATATTTTGGTTGCTAACTTTAGTGGTTACCTGTAAATACATCTTCTTTGTGTTACGCGCCAGCTACCAAGGGGAAGGCGGCGTGTTTGCCCTGCACGAGCTGGTAGCAACAGTGCAACGCTGGAGCACACCGATATTACTATTGTTATTAGTATTTGCCGCCAGCTTGCTGCTGGGCGACGGCATTATCACCCCATCCATATCTGTTATGTCGGCGGTCGAGGGCCTCAACGTAGCTACTAACTTCTTTACTCCTTACATCGTGCCAATTGCCGCTTTAATTCTGACTGCCTTGTTCTTAGTGCAACGAAAAGGTACTTCTAGAATTGGCAAAGTATTCGGCCCGGTGACCGCGCTTTGGTTTGTTGTTATAGGCGTGCTTGGTTTGGTGGAAATCATACAAGTTCCGGCAATATTATCAGCCCTTAACCCAGCCCACGCCCTGGAATTCGCCAGCCGGATAGGCATTCATCGCTTCTTAGTCGCCATGGGAGCTATCATGTTAGCCGTTACCGGCGCCGAGGCGCTATACGCCGACCTAGGACATTTTGGTAAACGCCCCATTCGCCAAGGGTGGTTTTATCTGGCTTATTGGGCTTTAGCGCTTAATTATCTAGGCCAGGGCGCGTATCTGTTAAGCGGCCAGAGGATTGCCAGTGGCAACGTTTTCTTTAGTTTGCTGCCGCACACCACCGTAGGCACTCAATTAGCCGGCACGCTGCCGGTTTGGGCCGTGGAGCTCCTAAACCACGCGCCGATATATCTGATGGTGTTTTTAGCCACTACCGCCACTGTCATTGCCAGCCAAGCCCTGATAACTGGGGCCTTTTCGCTAGCTTCACAAGCTATTGCACTAGATATGGCGCCGCGGCTTAATATTATTCATACCAGCCGCCGACACAAAGGACAGGTCTATATTCCAGCTATCAACTGGATACTCTACGCCGGCTGCATAACCCTAATTTTGGTCTTTCACTCTAGTACTAAACTGGCAGACGCCTACGGTTTAGCCGTATCCGGCGTGATGGTCTCGACCACCGCCGCAATGTTTCATATTGCCCGCCACCGTTGGAAATGGAAAACCTGGAGCACAATACTATTGTTTGGCGGCTTTATGATTATTGACCTTGTTCTACTGACTGCCACATCTTTGAAGTTCTTAACCGGCGGTTATATTCCAGTTTCTATTGGGCTGCTATTGTTCGCTATTATTCTTACTTGGGACTGGGGTCGAGATCTGGT
This sequence comes from Candidatus Saccharimonadota bacterium, assembly GCA_029288485.1. Classification (GTDB taxonomy): domain Bacteria; phylum Patescibacteriota; class Saccharimonadia; order Saccharimonadales; family UBA4665; genus JARIHC01. Next base: position 173,586 of record JARIHC010000004.1, read on the forward strand.
GCGCGGCGCATACTCGGCATACTTATCCTACGCTTCGCCGCGCGATATTGCTTGGCTGGTAAAAGTTAAAAAACATTTGGAAAAGCACGTGGAGTACATCGAGCGCCCACGGCCACGACGGCTTGTAGAACTGGATAGGGCGGTAGTATTTTTGGTGTCTAAACCTGTATCCAAGCCCACAGACAATATTCCGATTATTCTGCGTATTTTTATGAAACGGCACGGCGCTCTACCGAAGTACATAGTACTGCTGACTATAGTGCAGGATAAAGTACCGTTCGTCAGTATTAAAAAGCGCGTAAAAGTGACCGATTTCGGGCACAACATGTTAGCGGTCAGCGCCCATTTCGGATTTATGCAAAGCCCTAACGGATTAGATATTTTGCACATATTGAAAGAAGAGGGCTATATGGGACGGCGACTCCACCGCTGCACAGTCGAAGCCGCCGAAGAGGAAGTGTTTATAACTAAAAGCACCCAGTTTATTGATAAACTCCGCGTTAAAGTGTACCTGCTCTTTAAAAAGGTATCTCCAGAGGCGTACCATTACTTCCGACTCGACAGCAAGCCAGGTCTTTCTAAGACCATTGTTCCGATCGTTTTAGGCAAAGAAGGGTGGCGCATAGACATCCCTGAGTTTGCGCTAGAGGACAGCGAAGAGCATATTGACCCCGACACACGCAAGCCAACCGACATTCGCTTCGCTCGGTCTATGGTCGATTTGTGAACCATAAATCGACCATAGAGCCAGCAACAGCCCTTGTATAATTACTGTGTCTATGAGATTATATATGGCAATATGGCGCAGTCCTCAGAGTTTATGCTAGATGATATTAGTCCGCCAAGACTGACCGCACCTCAAGCTTTCAATTTAGCGCGCGGTGTAGTCGCAGACTGGGCAAGAGAAGACGCCCACTACAACCGAGGCACAACGTGGACAACCGAGACTTACGAGGCAGAAGTCCGTCGTTACGCTCTTATCCATATGTCTCCGGAAGACCGCTCTAAATTCGAGGAGCAACACGGTGAGTGCCTTTGAAGAACAGCCTTGTGTTGGTTTATTTGGAACATGCGGCGACTCTACCTTTAGGCAGGAGCTTTTTATTCCCGCATACGACAAACACGGAGTCGATTATTTTAATCCTCAAGTCGACGATTGGAATCCCGAATTAGCAGACATAGAATCTGATCATTTAGCTTTTGATGTTGTGCAATGCTGGCCGGTGCTCGGTTCAACTTATGGAACCGGCAGCTTGGCCGAACAGGGGTATTCCATAGCTAGCAGTATGCGAGCGCCGTCACCTTTGCCTAAGTTCATTATTCCAATGATAGCAATGGAGCTGGACGACTCCTTAACAGATGAAGTCGCTCGAAAAGAATCGCTGCGCGCTCGGAAACTGGCGTCAACTCATATGGAGAATAGCGAATCGCCTTTTATCTACAGAGTTGAGTCTTTGGGCGAAATGCTTGAGGTCAGCATGGCGTTATACGGAGCAGCAAAAGCCTTGGTAGAGGCTTCGCGGTCGCACAACCCTTCTTTGCATCGTTTTATGGAAGGCCGTCAACAACAGAGAGCTTTCGCCGATGCGGTAGCTAGCGGGAGACTAGGCTCTAACGCTGCAGCCCGATAAGTTAGCGCATTGCTGTAAAGTTGCGCTTAACACCTTAAAGCTTTTTGACAATTAAGCGAAAGATTAGTATAATTATATTGAATTGTTCTGTGGGCTCAATCTTGAGGACGCTTATTTGCTTTAAGTGTTGCGGGACAGTTGCCCCTTAACAATTTACTTACCAAAACAAAAAATACTAAGGAGTTTAGAGATGTTAATCTCTTAGCCAAACCATACATATCGACCACGGAAAGGGTGCTTTGGTGTGATCCTAACACACGGCACAACGCAATACGAAGTTGAGCGATTGGTCGCGAAGGCTGCTACGTACCGCGTGTATATCTGCAAAGATCATGCCACGGGCGAGCAGCACTTGCTTCAGATCGCTTCAGAGACCAAATACAACGGCAGTCTTGACCGGGCAGCATTCGTGCTGAAAGAGTTCAAGCAGACCTCCGATCTCCTAGAGGCGGAGTACGCAAAAGACAACCCGGACAATCAGCTCAACTACGACCGTTTGTTCCCGGAAGTCGTCGACAGTTTCGTTTCTAACGAGCAGAGTAACCGCAGGATCAACATCCTGTCGCTTAAGGACGTCGGTGCCATCACCAACATGGTGCCGTTGTCCAACCTGACCGAAAGAGACAAGTTGCGCGTCGATCTCCCAACCAGCGCCTGGATCATGGGTCGGCTGCTGAAGCTGTTGGGTTTTGCCCACAGCCAAGGCATAGCCGTTCGCACTCTGCTGGGGAAAAACGTGCTGATCGAACCCGACAACCACTTCACGGTGGTTTTCGACTGGACTTCAGCGCATACCTACCAGCAAGATGTTCCCAGGGAAGCATGCCAAGACGACATCGTGCACGCCGCAAAAGCGGTATTCACGGCCATTGGCGGCAATCCAGACACCCTCGACTTTCCGTACGATCTGGACGATCGCCGGTACGTCGAACTCCTCGAGCGCTTCGCGCGCGGCAAGGAGAGTAACGCGGAGGAGGCCCACGTCATTTTCTACCTTCTGGTAGACGAGGTCTTCGGCCGCGGTTTCCGTCCATCCAAAATGCTGCCCCTATAAGGCAGCCTGACCAAAGGAGAACATCGCAATGGGAAGGGAGACCTTTTCACGCAGTTCTTACGAGTCGACGACTACTCGTCTCGGCGTCCCCAAAAGTGGTTCCGTAACCCGGCGCGCAGAGCAGGAGGCTCATGCCACCGGCAAACTGGATCCGCTGGTCGACCCGTCGGGGTACGACCTCATCCGGCGTTCCTTGCCGCGTCTCGAGCAACGCGAGAGCGACAAGCTGTTCGAACTCACTGTCGGCACTCCGCTGCCGATCGAGACCAGGCTGGACACCACTGGCAGCATGGGAGGCAATGTCAACAAGGCCATGGCCGCGTTGCCGGACCTGCACGAGCGTTGCAGCCACGTGCTGCCGGGGTACGACCTACAGATCGCCACCGGCATCTTCGGCGACTGCGTCGACACGTTCGTGCTCTGCCGGCCGCAGTTCGAGATGGAGGCCGAAAAACTGGTTCATCAGCTTACGCTGATGGTGCCAGAGGGCAACGGCGGCGGTAACGGCGGTGAGGACCCCCAATACGGGCTCTTCGGCGGTGCTTACCTCACCGACAGCTACATCGAAAAGATCGGGCTCAAGGGCTACGATTTCACCATCTCAGACGAGCCCGCAAGGGTTCAGCTCGTCGATCAGCAGCTCAAACGGATCTACGGCGACGAGGTGTACGAGAAGGTCAAGGCCAATGGCTTTGACATCACCCCCGACAACCTGCCCACGATCTATGAGGTCGTGCAGGACCTGCTCAAACGGACCCATGCCTTCTTTCTAGAGGTGCCGGGTTGGTACAGCGGGGAAATCACTGAGTTCTGGAACGGCGTGTACGGATCGGAGCGAGTGATCACCCTCCCGAGGATCGAGGTGCTGACCCAAGTGCAGGCCGTCATCATTGGCCTCACCGAGGGCACCTTCGGCCTCGACCAGGTGAAGGATTTCCTGGCCGAGGAGAAGGTCGGAGAGGAAGACGCGAAAGCGATCATCCGTTCCGTTAGCAACATCCCGATTGGTGCCCAAGCGGCGCTGCCGGGCTACGACAAACGACCCCAGAAGGGCGACCTGTTCAAAGAGAAGACCGACCTCTGGCCCATCAGCCCGAGCGAAGTTCCATCGGAAGAGCAGGCCAATCCCGAAGAGGAGTCGGAGAAAGGTCCCGACTGGCTGTAAAAAGCCATTAATCCGTTAACCAGCAACCGAGAGAGGTGGCGATAGTGACCAGCAAAGTCTATGTCGTCACCGATCTCGGACCTGGTGACGGCGGTAAGGGCGGTGTGATTCACAAAATCTGCGACATGTCGCAGATTCATACCGTCATAAAGCGCGGCGGAGCCCAGGGAAGCCACGGCGTCCACACCTCAAGCGGCGAGAAGTTCGCTTTTAGCCAATGGGGTTGCGGTACGTTTAGCGGCATCCCGACGCACATATCGGAGCAGATGATAATCTCTCCGGAAGGGCTACTCAACGAGGCAGAACACCTGAAGTACCTCCACGGCATCCAGAACGCCTTCAGTCTGCTAACCGTAGACGAAGAGGCATTGTGCGCCACGCCGTTCCATGGAGTAGCATCCCGCTTGCGAGAGCTGGCGAGAGGCAATAACCCCCGCGGGACGATTGGCACTGGTGTCGGCGAGGCCTACCGCAGCTATCAGAAGTTGCCGGAGCTCGCAATCAAGGCTAGGGATCTAGCGATTCCTGACCTGCGAGACCGGCTGGCTGCTATTCGAGACCAAGTACGGTCTGAACTCCAACCGATCATCGCCGGCGACTTTCTGGCCGACGATGTGACTGCTGTAACCAAAGAAGTTCGGCTGCTAGAAGATGATGGGTTCTTGAACTACATCATTGACCGGTTTGCCGAGGTCGCGAAACAAGTTCGCGTAGTAGGCCACGAATACTTGGGAGAGATTATTCTCGCCCAAGAGGGAGCGGCCGTGGTGGAGACCTCGCATGGCGTTCTAACCGACCGCCTGGCAGGCTTCCACCCTCATACCAGCGCCATCCGGACGCTACCGCGCTTCACGCACGGAATGCTAAGGAATGCTGGCTACAAGGGGCAAATTGTGGATCTAGGGGTAACCCGGGCCTACGCCATCAGGCACGGCGCCGGACCCTTGCCGACCGCTGACCCTGGAATGACCGAACGATTGCTTGACGGCAGCGCCAAGCATGGTAACCGTTACCAGGGGAAAGTCAGGGTCGGACCCATGGATTTCGTACTGCTTAGATATGCGATTGAAGCTTGTGGCGGACCACGCTCATTTGACGGGCTGGCTGTTACTTGGTTCGATCAAATCCTGGCAGACGGAGTTTGGGAGATGTGCGACCATTACGCCAATGCCGATGATCCGGCCTTTTTCGAACCTTCGGGTAAGATCAAGACTAGTCAGAGCGGCGGCGCGCAGCAACTTGAGCACCAGCACGCTCTCGGGCGAAAATTGCTGGACTGCTCTCCAGAAATCACTCGACTACCGGTTAACGCAGATGTTAGCAAAGACGAGCTATACGGCGTCTGCGCTAGCACTTTGGAGTCGCATGTCGACATACCGGTGCGGATGGTTTCTACTGGGCCTACGGAGCTAGACAAGCTCTGCAGGTAAGCTACCCAAAACACAAATAGAAAGAGAGACAAATAAAAATGAGCGAGGAACCGACGACCGTAACGGTCGCAGACAAGCTCACCGAGTACGACCTCGACAGCGAGGGCGTCAAAAAGATCGAAACGGAGTTCGGGGCCACCAGCCTCGACGACCTGGCCGTGCTGACCGAGGAAGACCTCGTCAGTGCCGGCATGAAGGTCGTGCCAGCGCGCAAGTTGCTCGCTGAGCTCCAACCGGCCAGCCCGGCCAGCGAGGCGGCAGCAATTGGTGCGGCCTCCATCGAGAGCGTCTTGCCCGGCGTGCCGGACGACGGCTCCTGGCTGGAGGCACTCAAGGTTGGTGGCGTACTGAGGGTCGAGGACTCGACCGTCATCTCCGCCATCCGGGCAGCCCTGGCAGCCCGCGTTGGTCTCTACCAGCTCCCCAAGAAGTTGGTGGACGCCATGGAGGCATTCGCCGAAACCAACGACGAGCAAGTGGACCCCGCGTTCTTCGACCTGCGCCAGCAGGTAACGCGCCGGTCCTACGCGGAGGTCTTCGAGGCCGTTCCCGGTCTCGACGGCAACTACGTCACGGATGCCCGCAAGCAGCAGCTGTTCGAGCGGATCGACAGCTACCTGTGGCCGTCCATCCTGACGTTCAACGAACAGCTGAAGGGCTGGGTCGAGACGTGGCAGCAGCAGGGGATGAACCCCACCATGCTGGCACAGATCATCGCCGGCGCACCCATGGCTCAGGCCATGATGCAACCGCCGGACACGGGCGTGCTCCAAGCCAGCGCTGAAGCTGTCAACGACGCGCTCAACAGGGTGTTCGCAGGCACCGGCGTGCAGATCACTGCCGGAGTGGCCTACGAGGCGACGCAGATCAAGAAAACGCTGGAGGACTCACGTCTCCCCGCGTTGATCGGTGCCGCCAACCGCGACCAGATGCTGAAACAGCTGGACGCCGGAGTAAGCTCCAGTTACACCAGGCTGGAGAAAAGCCTGACCAAGTTCGTCTTGGGCTGCATCAAGGCCAAGGACGTGCCGGCAGGTGACGAGGAGGCGCAGTACTTCTTCTCGCTCTACGCACTCGGCAACCAGATCGCTTGGGGCGAGCTGGGCGGCGGAAGTGGTGCAGTGACGGCAATCGGTGGCCGTAAAGACCTCTAAGGTCTCTTAAACATCGACCCCGGCCCGATGCAACCTTCGCAACCAGCGTACGGTTGCATCGGGCCACCTACGGGGCACTCTCGATTGATCGACACTTTACCAGTGTCTCTCGAGCAGCGCCCCTTTTTTCATACCTAATTTTCAGGTTTTTCGAGCTTGGGCAAAAAGATAGTATCGATAAATAACTTAGTGGCCAGCCGGCGATAACCAGCGTCCCAAAATAAACTATCACCATCTACTGCAGAACTCCGCGTCCAATCCGGTCTAGCAGCCAAAGGAAAGTGCCGCGCGTAACCTTTATGCATTAAGCGGTATTGTAGAGCATCTTGTTCGAGCTTCTCCAAATGCAGCTGGCGATTAGAATTGTCATAAAAATAAGCAGGAAGCACTTTAGCTTGCAACTCAGCAATAACTGGCTCATCACCTACCCAAGCCGCGCCGAACAACAGATGGTTTGAGCAGCTGTCAGCCGTATGGCGGTCGAAATCAGCGAAGTCTCGGATCTGCAACTGGCCCTCGTTAGTATCCTCTAACCAAAACTCAGTCAATTCATAACGCCGGCTAGATCCTAGAACAGTGCTCATCAGTTCGCGAATCCGCTCCCGGTCAGATTCTGGCACTCCCGGCTTCACGAATATCTCGATGTCTATATCTGAACGATCTTCTCCGTAACCCTTCAAGCGCGAGCCGCCCATTAGGACAACTGGGTAGAATAATCGGTTGAGCTCTGTGTTAGACGCCATCTCGGCAGTAACTTGCTTTAGATGCTCAACCGCATCAGCCATGTGGGGCAAGTTTTCCGACCAAGGGGTTTCTAGAGAAGGTGTAGTGATCGGTTGGTCATCGATAGAAGCAGAAGGAGTGAGGTGCATCTGATGATAGCGCCGAGCGGTGGACGCTAGCCGCTCTCTAAGACGAGGATCAGCGCCCTCCCAAAGCATCGCTAATTTTTCTTCATAAACTGCGTATAACTCAGCAGCTCGATCTCTGTTACCGGCGATCAGTGAAGCCTCCACGGCCCTATACACGCCTTCCACGAACACTTCCTCTGCGCGATATGTATCGCTAGACAACTTCTTGTGTAGCCGCTCAGGAGTTAGGTCTCCGTTCAATAAGCCGTCGGCGACCTGTTCAGCCCCAGATATAACATGTTTTTCTAGTCTTTCTTCCATTAGCCACCTGTGGCGGGACGTAGTTGTCGCAGAGGAAGTCGAAGCAGTTTGAGGTCTGGGGTTATAATCGGTGATATCTTCGCCATGATAAGCCCCCAAACCCTCAGATAAGCTTTGCCACAGCACAGGGTCATCAATCGAATTAAACCAGCTGTTGACCTCCGTCTCGGCAATCAAACCGCGCTCTATTAAAAACGGTGTTATATGCGCAGCCTTAACCACTCGAAGCGGATCGGTATCGCGATGTTCTAGCTCTAGGACGTCTCCATCTACAAAGTTGGCACGCACATCGTGCACACCCAGTAGATCGCGCCAAGCAAGCATATAGGCTTCTTTGAAGCGCCTCAGCGCCTTGTTAAGGCTAGGGTTTTCTGGCAACCACGAAGCTTCAGGAATGTATTCTACCGGTAGATACAGCGTCAACCGCTTATACTCGTCATCTTCTAACAGATCGCTTAGGGCTTCATAAAAATTTGTAGCTTGCGTCTCTTCTACGCCACCTGACTCTACAGCTTCCTGCAGTGTGACAGTAGGATCCTCAAGTTGGTCAATTACACTTTGAATTGATTCAGATTGTTCAGTGCGTCGCTGGATTTGATCAGCAAACAGAGGGTCGGCATTAGCTATTTCAGGCCATATTTGGGCGGCTTGCAACGGATCGCCTAAAACTTCGTTAACCGGCGGCGTGACAATTATGTTTGGCGCCAGTTTAAATTCAGGGGTATTACCAACAGATTCCATAATCATGTTAATAATACAATATTTATGAATAAATTACAATTACTTGGGCGTTTACCGACCGTACATCAGCACGCCAATAACAACCGATAAGTTCATAACTTCCCAGAGACAAAAGCTAACTATGATGCTTTTGTCTTTATGCGCTAGGCCATACAAAATCCAGGGGAAAGTGACAACGAAAATCAGCCCCCAGGTAGCCAGCGATACACCCGGGGCCGCATGATGACGAAAGATGCTAATACTCTGCGGCAACACCGTAAATGGACCGATAACACCGACCACGAACGTCAATTTATCCAGAAAAACTAGATAGCGTGATTGGTGTTTTGTGTGGAATTCTTCGTGATGTTCGTGTTTATGCCTGAGACCCAGGTAGTGCATGGTTTTAACTATAGCATAAGCGTAAATCATCAAGAGCGCAGTATTGAATTTTATCACAAAATATGTTATTATACTACCAACCTTCGGGTAGATTTGTCCATTAGGGCTAGCCCCTTAACAAAGGAGAGTTTGTGAGAAAGGTAGCAGGTGTTCTCATCGGTATAGCCGGTGTGCTGGCGGCTGGCTACGTCGGTGTCGTCGTTTTTTTCATCGGCGGCATTGAAAAGATCGTGGACGGCGTGAACGCCCATCCCACGGATGGTCACGAAATTGCATGGGGCGTTATCCAGATTGTGGTTTACGACTCAGTGATCGGGGTGCTGGCACTTCTGGCCATCGGCATTGGCTATTTCATAGCTGTTGGAAGCCCGCCCAGATGGCTCAGGCGTCGTCGCCAACACCAAAACCGGCAAGACGGACCCCTCCTTGGAGGACCCGCGGCCAGAAAACCGCCCCGCTGGTAAGCAAAAACCAGCATCTCACACCCCTGTCCAGGTAGAAAAGGATTCTAATCCGTCCTGGACAGGACTCACCCCGCAAGGTTGCAAGACCTGGATACCCAGGCTATAGGATAGCAGTTAATAAGTTGGTCTTAGTGACTATGTCACCCCGCTTATCGAACTTCTCATCCTATACTTTCACTTCCGTAAGTTAAGTACTTGCGCTGACGAGCTCTAAAAGAGCGAAAAGTGGAGACATATGCGACATCTATTGATGCGCTTTTTTAGCGGCGCTTATAAGATCAGAGCCGCCGCGCTCATACCAGCGCTGATAAGTGGGGCTAGTGCCAGCGTGCCGCTCGCGCCACATGTTAAAAGCATCTCGCGAATACACTACTGTTTGGGCGTCCTGCAGCCCTTTACCCTCTTCTAGGTGCAGCCCCGCCAACGGGCCGCCATTATAACTAGCAGCCACTAGTTCAGCGGTGGTGTCCCATGACGGGCCTTGCTTATATGTCCCGAAAGTGTCGCGGAGATAGGCAAGATAAGCCGTACCGAATTCAATATTGATAGCCGGATCATACAGATTATATTTGGCGACCGGCTTTTTAAGGTATTTGCTGGCTATATCTTTAGCTGTTACAGGGGTAATTTGCATTAGCCCCTGCGCCTGACCACTGTTAGCCTTGGCATAACCGCCGGACTCCATGGTCATGATAATAGCTATAAAATTAGGGTCGATATTATATTTCTTGGCATTTTGGTCGATAGGAGTCTGCCAGTGTTTAACAGTAGAAGGAATCCACTGGCTGGTTATGCTTTCAGCCTCTGGTTTTAATGGTGTTTGCGAATGGTGCATCCAAGTTACAATACCAACCCCTACAAGGATGATCAAAGCGCCGCTAGCAAACATAGACCACTCGTGGCCTGATCTCGGCCAGCGCCGGCGCAAAGCTCTACTAACACCGCTCATATTAGTTATTATAACAGAGAACCATCCATTGACTTTTAATCGTATTAATTGTATTATGATTAGATATTTTATAGGAGTTTAGTGTTGAGCGAAACAAGCCGCCTGGCAACTGACCAATCGCCTGGAATTTTACAGCATATAGATGAGCTATCCAATCGGGTTAGAGGCATTACTACAGTTTTAGCCGCTAGTTTGGCGCTGAGCGCTGTCGGTACAGCTGTTGAAAGTTTAATTGATGCAGCCGAGGCAAACGCCCAAGCGCCCGCGGCTCATGCAAGTAAACGTCACCCTAAACTGATTCAAGAATATGTAACCGTAAATGGCGGCGGCACTCACACATTTTTAGAAAAATGCAAGGACAGCGGGCATCAGGTTAAGCGCCAGGTGGCTTATAAACATCCTGACCAGCCGCTAGGCAAATGCGATGTTGGCAGCTCCGTGATAGTCACCGATAAGACCACCGGCGCTCTAAAACGCGTCGCCCATACGAACAGCAAGAACAACCACTTTGTATTCAACGAAGAGCCTGCTCAAACGCCAGCCGGCGGATCTGCCAATGGGGGAGCCAGCGCTGGCGGCAGTGAAGGCGGCAGCACCGGTGGTGGCGGTGGTGGTGGCGAAACCGGCGACCCATACGCTTCAGGCAACGTGGGCGTCGATGTATCTTGGCCGCAGTGCGGCACTGCCGACATGACGCCTAGCGGTTATGATTTTGGTGTAGTTGGCATAAACGCCGGCCTGACATACTCCGTTAATCCATGCCTGCAAACCGAGGCCGACAATTTTGCCGGCAAACAGCTTAAACTATACGTAAACACTGCTTGGAACAGCGAATCCAGCCACATAAACCCGGACAGCCCGATTGAGTGCGCCGAAGGCGACGAAAATTGCTTGGCTTATAATTACGGTTATAACGCTGGTGTAGCCGCCGCCAACGCTGCCATAGATGTTGGTATATCGATGAACACGGAAGTATTTGAAGACGTTGAGCCAGATGCCACCTGGTCGACAGACACTGAGCAAAATCAGCAAAGCCTGCTTGGCGAGCACGACGCGCTGATAGATAATGGCGCCACGAACGTTGGCATTTACAGCTACACGACGGCTTGGAACGATATTACGGGCGGCTGGCAAAACGGCTGGGACTCCTGGGGCTTTACTAGCTGGACCACGGCCAGTGACGCCATGTCATTTTGCACTGGCCACCGATTCACCGGCGGCCCATCCAAGATGATGCAGTTCACCCCCGACGGCAGCAACCTCGACCACGACGTCGCCTGTTAGCTAACTAGGCTCTTTAGCTCGGTTTGGTATTGGCTGACTAGTTCTTCCTCTTCAACTAGTACTGCCATCGCTAGGCTGATCCAATCAATCAGATTTATTAGATCGTTTTTCTGCAGCTGCTCAGGCTCTTTGTTGAGATGCCCGCGAATTTGGCGAACAATAAACCGATCAGCAGCAGGCCCTAGGTAAACATATGACACTTCTACGACTTTTTTATAGAGATCGTTGTCGGTCCTGCTACTCATTCGCAAGCTATACTTCTTCTATTTTTTGTAGTTTTCTAGCACCAAGAGCGATTAGCACAAAGCTAATAGCGAGTACGAGCAACACGGAGTAAACAATCGCTAATAGCCAATATAATGACAGCCCGTTAAGCCGCGCCGACAGGGTAGTTAAGTATTGAAAACCGATGGACATCACCACTAACCAGCCCAGCCCCAGAGCCAGAAGGTTCCAACTCTTTCTATACACTACGCCTGCGACTTTCCGCCGATATCGGTAGATTTCATATGTCGCTAGCATGCCGATAAACCACATATAAACGTAGGGCCCGACAATAGTAGTAAGTATTAGCCAGATAGGCATGTGGTACACATCAGCCCGATGGTAAGTCGTAGCCACCAATCGATAGTAAATTAGACCTATATATACCAGCGCAATCACCATAATATTGGCCGAGCGATACGTTGGTCGGTGCTGTGCAAGTTCGCTCAAGCCGCGCGCTCCGATACCGATAAAAATGAATCCAACGAGAGGAAGTAGTAAGTTAATGTAGTTCTCTATGATTTTCACCGCCGCCAACAAGCCATGGTGTTTTATAGCAATATAGTTTAGTATCGCTGACGCTACAGACGATACAGGCAGCCACATAACCAAGAAAAAGACACCCCTGGTAAGCTTGCTGACATGTTGGCCGTCTTTATCTTGGCGGATCAGGCGAGCATAGTCCTGAAGCTTTGCATAGCCGTAAAACCCAGCAAACCATATGCCAGCTAACAAGAGAATTATAGTTACGTCAATTAGCCGAAGAGTAAGCGGGCTGAGATTATAATGCAGAAGAATTGCTGGGTCTGGAGCCGGCAAAAGCACGAAAGCAATGTAAAGAAGCAGAAATATTAGGTAGCTGTAGAAAAGTTTGGATTGTAATTTCAAACCAGTAGCCTCCAATTACACGAAGATCGGATACATTGTATGAAGTGCGTCGTCTGACTGCCGAAGCACCCTTTGCAATACTAAAACAAGCTCGGCGACGGTCTTTGTGAGATAACTTACAGACAGTATCATAACTTCTTAGCTTAAGAGATATACCTTTTGTCTATAAGTTATTGTAGACGATATTTACACAGAGCATAAACCGGGCGTATGCTGCGGGTGTAGCTAACGAAAGGAGTCATTATGGACGTACTTGCTGCACCAGCCACGCCTGAACGGCGTCAGATTCACATATTTGGCGGCGCTACGACAGAATCAACTAACGACAACCCCCTGAGCGGGCAGATTGCCAAGCGTATTGGCGAGCTGACCCAGGTGTTTATGCCACAGCTTGATACCCGTCTGCATCTAACCGACCAGGCTGGCGGAGAACTTGGTATAGCAACTGACGAGGATCTATATAACGCTGCCCACCAAGTCGCCGCCAACTATCCGACCAAAATGGTCTTTTGGGTGCCGGATAGCCCCAGCGCCCGCGAAATCGCACCAATCTTCCGGCAAGAACAGGTGGATGGTATGGCGCCGCGTAAAGACATATTTTTAGTCGGCATGACAGCCACCAAAGGTGCTGCCGGCGCGGAACAGTTTGATCAAGGCTTAAACTTCGTGAAAGGCGCCAGCGCGAACCTAGATCTAGCTTACGATTACGGCACCAGAAACGGTATGGTCGTAGCCCCCGAAGAATCCAGATATGAAGAAAGTACCGAATTCGATATGGTACTGCGAGGGTTGATGGAGATGTCCTATTTACGCTCTCAACTTACTTTTACGCGCTCGACCGTTATAGGTGGAGAGCCGGTTGACTGGAATGGTCCAGAAGTATATCCGACACTGCGCCAAGTCGTCGACTACTGTATCGAGAACGGCGCCTACAAGCCGTTCATGGGAGTCACCGCCGGACACTTTGCTTGTAAGGTCGGCGATACCGAGTTCTTAACGTCGCGGCGCAAAACCAACTTTAACGACTTGGGCAGCAGCGGACTGGTCAGGGTAATAACCGACGGACCGGATAAGGTAGTCGCCATGGGTGGCAAACCGTCCGTAGGCGGTCAATCCCAGCGGATCGTGTTTGAGCATCATCCGGAGCGCGACAGCATCGTTCACTTCCACTGTCCGCCAAAAGAGGGTTCTAAAGTGCCTGTGGTTTCGCAGCGAGAATATGAATGCGGCAGCCATGAATGTGGCCAGAATACCTCTGATGGCTTGGCTCTGGTTGATGACGGTATTGAAGCAGTCATGCTAGACAACCATGGCCCGAATGTGGTCTTTCACCATGAAGAAAATCCGGCCAAGATCATAGAGTTCATACGTGATAACTTCGATCTAACTAAGAAAACCGGCGGCTATGTACTGCCGACGGCGGTGTGAGGAGCATAAGACTATGGAAACCGAGGAATACAACTGTCCGGATGTCGTAATTACCGCCGGAGGCACAAGAGAATATGTAGATGACGTCCGCTATCTAGGTAACTTTTCCGGGGGCAAGCTAGGACACGCTCTAGCCAGTACTTACGCTGAACTAGGGCAGCGGGTGTTGCTGCTAGCGCCAAATTGCGTACTAGAACGGCATGGCGAAATAAATGGAGTGGAGCACCAGCCGTATACTTCGGCGGCTGATCTGCAAGCCGAGCTCTTGGCTGTGCCAGCCGCCCGGCTGGTGCTCCACGGCGCCGCTGTCTCCGATTACACACCCGATAAACTCGAAGGCAAGATCTCCTCTAATGAAGAGGAGTTGGTAATCCGCTGCCGGCGCACACCTAAAATTTTGCCTCAGCTGCGCGAGCACTACGGCCCTAGGGCTAAGATAGTCGGCTTTAAGCTTCTAAGCAACGTGGCCGAAACAGAACTGATCGACGTCGCTACTCAGCAGATAGCAACTTGCCAGACTGACGCCTGCATAGCCAACGATCTACAGGAGCTGCTTGATACCAGACGTCTGCATATCGTCGCGCCAGATGGCAGCTATCAGACAGTTCAGGGCGATACGCGGGCCGTAGCCGAACAGATAGCCGTCGCGCTGCCAATAGAGCAGGAGGCAAGCCGTGTCTGAGCAAGGCAACCACCTGCTGCTTGGAGTTGGCGGCTCCATCGCTGCTTATCGCACGCCTGACTTAGCGGCCCAGCTGCGACGCTCCGGATTTGAAGTTAAAACGGTGCTGAGCCGCGCGGCAGAGCAGTTTGTAACTAAAACCAGCGTTGCTGCGATGTCGCGCGGCGAAGTCTACACAAGCAGCGACGCCTTAACTGATATATGGCGCCCGACGCACATAGAGCTAGCCGACTGGACCGACACAGCACTGATTGCGCCAGCCACCGCCGCTACCATCGGCAAACTAGCCTGCGGTATCGCCGAAGGACTATTAGCGGAAAGCTTTTTGGCGCTAAAACCAGAGGCGCGTCGATTCGTAGCTCCGGCCATGAACGGCAATATGCTGAATCAGCCATCCGTCCAGCGCAATCTAGAACAACTAGATCAAGACAGCTTTACGATCATTGCTTCCAGGACTGGCGAACTAGCCTGCGGCTACGAGGGCAATGGGAAAATTGCCCGCATAGACAACATCGTTGAGGCTGTTAGTTAAATTTATTTAGCTGGTTTAGTATTTTGCCAAATGAAGTTAAAGACTAGTCTAAGCAACTCGGTGCTGGCACTGTTATGTATAGCGTGAGCTGTTTTTTGGTTATAGGGGTCAATAATCAGTGTCGTATTATCATATAAAATCACTAAGCTATTGAAGGCGCCGCGAAATTCCTCTGGCAAAACCCGCGGGTTACGATAAAAAACGTCTTCTACCGAAGGGGTTTTGATGTTATCTGTCGGCTCCCACAACGTCTTCGCGGTAATACCCCGGTGTTTGCGCTCCTCTAAATAATACTTCTGATACTGTTTGCTCATGTGGTACAGAAAGTTATCGCGCGCCGCTATAATGTGCCACTGTTTGGAATCACAGCGCATAGCTTGCTCGATAGCCTGCTTAATAGCCTCTGTGCCTTCGTAACGAGCTACATAGGAATCTTGCTGCGGCTTTTTAGCATTAAGCGTTTGGAAAACATTTTTTAAACTATCTAGCTGTTCGATTTTTTGCCGCTCTGTTTTGATTGTGGATTCAATATTGCGTTTAAGCGCATCGATGTCCGCGCAGCGGTAAGTACGCACGTTATTTTGGGTATTCTCGGATATTAGCCCGTTAGCCTTAAGCTGCGACAGAGTGTAGTAAATAGTCGTCCTGACCAGTCCGGTCTGGCGCTGTATATCGGACACTTTCCGCCCGGGGTGCTCTAAAATACAGGTGTAAACAGCGATTTCCGTATCGTTTAAACCGTAGGAGCGCAGCCACTTGTTAATTTCTTGCATGACGACTATTATATCATTTTATATAAAAATAGTCTACAAATGGTTGTCAACAATATCAGATAGCGTGCGGCGGACCTTTTGTTTGCTGCGGAGCACTGGAAAGCTGCAGCGGCAAACGGGCGTCTGCCCGGCGCGGCCAGAGCACGCCCACTAAAAAGAAACTGAAGAAAATCGTATTAGTAATAACCGAGAAATGAGTCATTATGGAGCCAACGACCACCTCAAAGCCGGCACCAACTACGCCTACGCCCAAGAAAGCGCAACTGAGCGACACGGCGTTCAGCATGGCTTTAAAGCTGCTTTGTTTGGGTGCCATTCTAAGAAAATAGATGCCAACTGGACCAAATAAACCAAACATAAGAAGCGCTATTATCCAAGACGTAAAGCGCGGATTCTGAAACACAATAAAATTAGTCTCAACGGATAGAGTGGTGTACGGCACAGCATAAATAAACGCCGCCAAGCCAAGCAATGCTACAGGTACGGTGAGGTAATAAACTGGAAAGCGCGGCCGGATAATCAAAAACCACATGATAGCCGCCTGGGCTACCATGGCCCCAAAGAAGGGGAACTCGCCAGCCACGCTCCAAAATAACAGCGTGCTTTCATTCAACGTAAAAAATGCTGCGGCGCTAAACATAGCTAAGGCCATACCCATGAGCAGCGCGAACCAAGTCATATACTTTGACAAATCGTCGCGGGAACTGCGATAACGCCAGAGACTTTTGCCGCCCAGCACAAGACACGCAACCGCGCCTATCAGGAACGATACGGAATCCAAAGGTATATCGCTAAGCGGCGTCATAGTTTTTACTATACACCTAAATTGGCTACCAGATTATATTAGGCAGAAGCGTTGGCCTGTGCTTTAGCAAGCGCATCTTGTCTACGACTAAAAACAAGTACATCGCCAGAGGCTAAAGCAGTTAGCATAAGAGCCATCACGGGCACTAAGCCCATTCCCATAGCAACATCTATAGGTAAGTCTCCCCACTCCTTAGTTTGACTCTCGCTTAGATCTTGTTCAATGGCAGCATTAAGATCATGGTGACTAGGGAGCTCTACCGTTGCGTCAACAACCTTAGCAGACAAACGCGGTTCGCCGTAACCGCGGCCTACATTACTAGTAGAAAGTATATCAGCCACTCGGCAATCTATCTGCTGTTTTGTGGTCAGAGAGCCTAACCGAACTGTTGCTGTATTAGCGTTTGGGCCGGACTTATCATTAATAACGCGCTCGCAAGCCTGGTCTTGGCGAAGAGCTTTTAGACCTGCGTCGGCTTTATCTTGCGCTCGGTTGTTATCCACTACAGCAAAAAGACCCGTAGCGGCAATACCGAGCACCGCCAAGCTGCCAAAGAAACCTCTTTTATGCCGGCCTATCCAATACGGCGACTGACTACTTTTTTTGATTGTTTCACCTTGTTCGCTCATGCAGAATTACCTCTATTAATATTTTACTTATCATAACATATAAATAGCCTCACACTTTATGTGATCATATGTTAATTATGTGTTATAGTGACAATAATTATTAGGAGTATTATGAAAGAGTCTTTTCGCAGTAAACGAATTGCTACTTTTTTAGCTATAGTAGCAGGCGGCTTGGCGTTAGCAGGATGCAACGGCGAAACTCACGGTTTAGCCGGAGTGGAACTAGTGAATTGTCAAGAAGGACCCAAAACTAATGAAATAACCTTGCAAAATTTTACTAAAGGGCAGTCTTTTGGGCTAGGTCAAGACATCAAAACCGGAGACGGCGGGACAACAAATATCACTAATAAGTACAGTATCCATGCGCCGTTCACGATCACTTCGCTCGGCAAAGGAGTCTTCACTTATTACAGCGGGTACGATGAATCTAAGAGGGATGCTGTAACACCCCCAACTCCACATCCGGACGGAACCTACACGCTAACACTCTTAGACCAAGATCAGAAGTACGCATTAACTGGCAGTCCGAACCCGGACGGCTCGACACGTTTGACGATTGACGCGTCATGCACTCAGTAGCGCCAGTAAAAGCTTGCGCTTAATATCATACGTGCTATAATCTCTCGCAGTGTGATCAAAAGACCACCGCAATACCGCAATAAACAAAGCGCAGGGAATCGCCCCAAAAGGGGCGATTTTTTTATGCCTCAAATATTTAAACTCCTTCAATTTAGGCCCTTTAACAGATTAAAACGAGAGGAGGCAAGGTGAGCTGGCAAGCAGTTGACCCCAAACAACAACTAACGACCATGGTCGAGATGGGAGGAGGCTGGGTCAACGCCCACGCCCACATTGACCGCAGCTATATTATTAACGCCGATAATTGGGCGCGTACAAACGACGCACTGGCCACCAAGTGGGATCTAACGGACGAATATAAACGCTCGGCAAGTGTCGAGGAAATTCTAGGACATATGTCTATGGCAGCCGAACACTTGCTAATGCAAGGCGGCCAGGCGTTAGGCTCGTTCATAGATTGCGATAGTGTGGTGCGCGACAAAAGCCTGCGTGCCGCCGAAAAACTCAGAGAGCGTTACGCGGATGAGCTAGAGATAGTCTTTATGAGCCAGCCAATCAAAGGTTTGAGCGACCCGGTTGAGCGGGAATGGTTTGAGCATGCCGCCGAATTCGTGGACATAATCGGTGGGCTGCCTGAGCGCGACGGCCACCACGACCCGTCCCTCGACAGGTCGGACGAACACTTCGACACCATCTTCGGACTGGCGGGCGAGCACGACAAACCGTTGCATATTCACGTCGACCAGCACAACACGCCGGCCCAGATTGAAACCGAGAGAGCTATAGCCAAAACCCGCGAACACGGCTACGCCGGCCGGGTTACGCTGATCCACTGCATATCGCTAGCGGCACACCCTAAGCCGTACCGCGAACGCATTTACGCCGATCTGACTGAGCAAGATATAGGTGTAGTAACTTGTCCGACAGCCTGGATTGACCACCGGCGCAGCGAAACCCTAACGCCGACACATAACGCCATCACGCCTGTAGACGAAATGGTCAAAGCCGGGATACGCGTAGCGATCGGTACGGATAATATCGCCGATATCTACAAGCCTTTCAGCGACGGCGACATGTGGACCGAGCTGCGCTTTTTGCTGGAAGCTACGCACATGTACGACATGGACACACTAGCTAGAATTGCCACTAGAAGCGGGCTAGAAGCACTTGGTCTAGCGGAAACCAGATCAGCCATAGCCGCTTAGGTAATTAACACCCTTAGCGCCGCGCCATGCTTGTGCTTGCAAATATCCGGGTTAGTTATACAATTAACCGATGAGTATGGCTAATAACGCAGAGGCGATCGAGCCTATATCTTTCGTGCAAGAGCAATATCCGGAGCTTATTTTGAGTTCGGATATACATGATCTACAAGGTGCTGTAGCCTGCGCCGAATACCTCGGTCAACAGCAGCCAGGCACACGATCCAGCAAAAATTTAATCAGCTCCAGCCAAGACACGTTAAATGATCAAGATCTTATTGACCTGTGTTCCGGTAAAGATGCTCTGTCTTTCGAAGCGTCAACTGCGGCGAGGAGGCTAGTAATACGGGCAGCAGAGAAAGCTTTCTCGCCAGTATTCAGATATCATACCAAAGTAGCTAGAGCAGTAGGGCTATTTTCACTCACACAGTACAAAGTAGAGGCGGGCGAGCCGCTGGACACTCAGCAAATAACCAAAGAATATGAACAGCTGATGGAAATCACGAGCGGCTTTTTCTCGCGCGGGTTTATTAAACAAGTTTGGCTGGAGCGGCACTACAAGGACCTGTTGGCCGCCAAAAGACCGTTAAGCCAAGCAGAACTAGCTTCGGCTCAAGCCGGTCTGGATGTATGTAAGGCTTATACCCGCAATCCTCTCGCCAAAGGCGATTTTATGCTTGATCAATGGCGTATCAACAGGCGCCTTAAGCGGGCTGCGGCATAATATGGCTGAGCAGCTACAACCCCTAATCAATGCCGAACCTTACTTACAAGGTCCTGATATGAGTGCAACTAGAGCGGGGAGTTTAGTCCTCGATGCTATGGAGCGCTACAGTGAACCTTGGCGGCGCCACCACGTAGTTGACCACATGTGCGATGTGATCGGGTTTTTGCTAGAGAATGTGGACGAATTAGATAATCCGCGGCGCACTCTGTGGGCGGCGATTGATCACGATATAGTTTATGTCCCGGAGGCTTCATTAGCGCCAGGCGCTAATGAAAGGCGCAGCGCACAACTTAATCAGCAGCGCCTAGATGGGTTATTACCGACCGAAGAAGTAGATTCCTCTGGCGCGTACATTATAGCCACGGCGGACCATAGCTGGGATGGCCAGGATATGGATCTAGCTTATCTATTAGACGCGGACCTTAAAATCTTGGGCGCGCCAGAAGATGAGTTTGATAAATTCGACGATAATATCTGGGAAGAATATAAAGAAATTGTGGATTTAGATACCTACAATACTAATCGTGAAGGTATTTTGCGCGGTTTTTACGACAAAAAGCGGCTATTTATAACCGACGCCGCGCACAAACAGTTTGAAGATCAGGCCAAAGCTAACCTAGAGCGACGCCTTAGCCGGTTTTAAGTCGGTGTTTGCGAGCCGGTTAAGAGATCCGCGGGCTTACAATGCAGCCTGGCGCTCCACGATCGCATCAAGCACAGGCTCTGGAACAATTTCCGCTACAACCTTTTTCCAGTTGGGCGAATTAGCATCTAGAATTTGCTTGACTGCGCTTGAGCTAACCGCCTCGTAGTTAGGATTACAGGGTATAAAGATGGTTTCGACCTCTTCTGGCATGATCAGCTTATTAATTTTAAGCAACGTCATTTCTTCGCCGAAATCCAGCTCAGTTCGAAGGCCGCGGATTAAGCCTGAAAAGCCGTTTTCGTGAGCATAATCCATCAAGAAACCATCAGGAGAATGGCCAATGGCAACATTTCCCAGGTCGGCCGTGAGCTCTTCCATAAGCTCAAGTCTTTTTGGAGTTTCAAAAAAGGGTTTCTTTTTAGAGTTCACAGCCACATGCCATTCAACATGCGGGAAGATCTTGGCCGTCCTTCTAACTATATCGAGGTGGCCGCTGGTAGGGGGATCAAACGAGCCTCCGTACAGTACTTTAGGTTTAACTTCGCCGGTGGAATTTGCCATAGCTCGCTCCTTAAAGTTAAAATTCTGCTTTCTTAAATTTATAACAAACTAGATATACACGCAAGCCAGTGGTATGGTGTATATAGATTAGACAAAAGATATGAGCGCAGAAACCTCACCATCACTTTTCACCCTAACGGGCGGCATGGGCTCCGGCAAATCTACTGTCGGCAAAGAGCTATTGAAGCTGGGCGCCGGTGTTATTGACGCCGACAACATCGTACGCGACCTCAACCGGCCTGGCGAGCCGGGGTTTGCGGCTATGGTCGATATACTCGGCCAAGAGGTTGTTGCCGACGATGGCCAGCTAGACAAAGACAAAGTGAGCTCAATGATGTTCAGTAGTCCAGTCCTGAAGCAGGAGGTTGAGCGAGTGGTTCACCCCCTGGTCTGGAGCAACATGTTCGAAGAGGTGCGAAAATTAGACAAAAACACTATTCCCATACTAGAAATACCTCTTTTAAAACCTGAGCACACTAGATTTTTTGACGGTGTAGTTGTAGTTAATACCGACCCCGAACTAGCCGTAGAAAGGCTGGCTATGCGCGGTTTTACGCCTGAACAGGCTTGGGACCGCATAAACACTCAGATGACCAATGAAGAGCGAGCAGAAATGGCCGACTACGTGATAGACAATAACGGCACCTATGACGAGTTAATGATAGCTGCTCGCGGTTCCTGGCACTGGATGCAAACAGTTAATATTCGACAACAGGTCGCTACGCGATAGAACTAGGTATTAAAACGTACTCTCTGTAAATGGCGCTCTGGATCTAAAATATTATCTCTAGCGTGCAGGGCGCGCCAGTTGTCCACCAGAATCAACTCACCGGCTTGCGGCATATGCCGAATAGACGGCGTGGAGCGAATAACTCTATCCAGACCTAAAAGCGCCAGCTTCTGCTCAGTGCTCAGCTCGCCCTGCTGGATACATTCGTGGCGATAGCGAATATTATCCCGACAATCATCTTCACCGTCAAATATAACGGGTAAGTCCTTTTGTTTGCTGTCTTTTTGGAACTCCAGCGGCACCTTCCACGGATATAAGGTGCTAGATAAAACATTACGGTCGTCTTCGCTCAATCCTTCTATAAGAGCGCTGAGCGGTAAAAATTTTTGCTGACCTCCGCCGCGGCGGTCGCCATGCAAAACTTGAAGCATAAAGTAGCGGGGCGGCGGCTCCTCGAATGATGCATCGGTGTGCCAGACAAACTCATCAGCCGTGTGCGAACGCGGGACCCCTGGAGCCGCCGCCGCTTGCGCCTTGACATCCCAGAGTAAGTCGCCAGCTGCATTATGTGCAGCCGGCTGTAAGCCAATTTCCCGGCCAAAGGCAACTAAATCGACAGACCGGTGCATAGTAAATACACCGACCTCCTGACAAGGGAAGTCTGCGCTCAAAACAGTTAATTCAGGCATTCTGTCTGACAGCTCCTCTATGCTCTTCATGATTCACTTCCTTTTACGGCAATCGTAAGCCCCTTGAAACCTTTTAGCCGGCGGCGCGGATAGACACGAACAATACCAGGACCGAAAACTTCGTCGTTTAACGTCATCGGCAAAGTGCCAGCAATCTCTAGTTCTTCGCCTTTGGGAGATATAAGTTTAGGCTGCGATATGCGAGGCTGATAAACATAGGCTGCAGGATCATCAAGCCGCTCAGCGTAATCTGCTAAGCGAACAACCTGCAGGCTATCTCCTTTACCGGATATAGCACCTTTGGCTAGTGCCGATTTGGCCGCTATTCGCTCCGGCTCGCGCCCCTCCCAACCCGGGTGATACGAGGGCACTATGCCGTCAGCTAAGATTTGGGCGTTAGTTTCGCCTACTAGGTCAGCCATATACTCTTTGTCAGAGAGTGGCACCAACAAGCGTTTATCATGCAAGAGCATAATTACGCGTGGGTCGTTGTGAACCGGGACACCGGCCAATTTGAGCGATATCACGTCTTCTAGCGCACCAGCCAGTTCGTGTTGATGCAGCTCCAGAACCAACCGGCCAATTTTGCCAGGATCCAACAATCTGAGCGCTTCAGAGCTCACCGAGCAAACTGCTTCTGATCGCTGTTTCTGCAGAGTTATGTCGTGCTCCGGTTCGCTGTCTTGAGCAAACACTACCGGGCCCTCTTCGGCGTCAGAGCCGCCGTAGGTCTTAACCAGCCAGTCGTTTAGCCGTTGGTATGGCTCAGTATCAATATCGTAGCGACGACTTAGGTAAGCAGCCATGTGCGTCGAGGCAATGTTGCCATTAAAGATAAAACGGGTGTTGATTTCGCAAACTCTTGGGCGGCCGCCGTGGTCATAAATATAATCCGGACGAACTAGCTGCGGACTGAGCGGGATATCCTTCAGTCTATTAAGTTCTTCGCGGTCGGCTTCCCTTATTGACAGCAGGGCATGGAGCCTCTTATCGGTCTGAGCAGCGTCCAAAATAGCCAGAGCACCAACTTGCAAAGCTTTCTGAACCTCAATCAATCGGTCGTAATGGGCCGCTTCGTGCACATACGGCACCCACAGGTTTTCCTCTGTCAAATAATCAGGTAGCGCCTCGTATTGGCTGGCTAGCAGTTGCTGGTATTCGCGCTGCTGCACAGCTGGCAAAAGTGCTAACTCTCCCTGTTCTTTGGTCATTTATATGATGTTACAACTATCTGGACTTTAAAACAAATAGTTTATAGAACAAGCATTAAATGTTATGTAGAGGAGTGCATTAGTGGCCGTAGTCGCGCGATCCGTAGCCGTTCATGGCACTGCTGTGGCTTTCGCTTGAAAAGGCGCCAATCAATGCTGAAAAACCTAGGATTGAAATTATGCCAAGCCCCACCGTTACCAGAAATTGGTGGCGCGTCATTTCTTTACTCAATAATTCGTCAAACCGCGACATGGCTTTTTTGTTTTTGATTTTCTATTTTGCACTTAGATGCTAATGCTAATACTACACCTTAAGACAAGTTTTGGCAACAATATGTATAGCGTAGGCTCAGTTGGCTATTGCCGTATAAGTTACCTGAGTAGTGTAAGCACCGCTGCTAACGCTGACATCAGCACAGGCACCGTACCACACATCAGTGCCCACGGCTGGATTAGCCGCAGACGAAGTTGTAGCGATAGTATCAGCCGTTTGGTTGCTAGCCTTGATACCGGCGAACACTGTGCTCGGTATAGCTATGTTGGATTGGGCAGTGGTTGGGCCCGCGCCAAAACTTCCCAAACCGTCTACTCTATAACCCCACTGATTGGCCGACAAAGCCGCCGGGCTAGCGAATGTAGCCGAGGTGGCCGGTATGGTACCGCTGCCGTCAGAAAGGGCAGTGTTGGTGCTACTGTCAGCCAGCGTCAGGGTGTAGCCATTCGTATCATCGGTCTGCACTAAAGCCGTGTCTTTTTGAATAGTGCAACGGCCGCTGGAAGTAGGCGTAATATCGACGCTGATAGCGCCGTTACTAGTAAGAGTAATGCTGCAGGCGTCACCGTAAGTGCAAGTTCCGTAACTGCCGCTGCCGTAGGTACCGGTGGCGTAAGCAGCCGCCAGACCAGATGTCAGCGCAACTGTTGCTACCAGCACCCCAACCGAGCATATAAGCCGCTTAATCATGGCTTACTTTTTAGGCTTTTTGGCTCGCCGGCGCCCGTATTGTTTGCGAAAGACTACAAATAGAACAATCAGAACAATTATAACTAGCAGTGCCGCTCTAACTGTCTGCGACATAACTAGCACCCATTTAGTGCCCAGAGACTGTTTATGGCCCAAAAAACTTACCGTACCTTTAACCTTAAATATACCTATCGGAGGTGTTTTCTGCCAGGGAATAGTGACCCGGCGAATAGTCTGCGGCAACACCTCTTTAACCGTCTTAAGCTGGTATTTATTGTGCCCAAAAGCGTCTTGAACCTGATAGCTAATAGCAGCAGGATAGTGTGCGCCACCAGAGTTTTCCAACCTGAGCGAGGAAGTTAGCGGCGGCGCCTGGAAAAAACCCGATTTCCAAGTTAACAGTTGGCCTTTTTTGGCCACCGGACCGGCTGCCTGCAGATAAAATATTTCGCCCACGCGCTCATTCAAGACTACCGAATTAGGCTTAGGTGGCAGCTTAGTCTCTGCAAAAGCCGCTGCATAGTAGCCGCCAGGCACTGTATTGGCCGGCATGTTAACCGTGTAGTTAACGGTGGCTGTCTGGCCAGGATTCAGGTGTACAGTTTTGGTCGAAAAAGTGAACCAGCTAGCAACATCAGGCTTGCCGGGCAGCGGTGTGAAATCTGGCGTATAATCCTCGCCTTTGGCGCTATATGGTGCAGCATAGACATAAAAGGTGTAGCTGCTCTGTCCTTGGTTCAATATCTGAAACGAGCCGTTATAACTGCCGCCCGGCTCAATTATGCGGTCCAGCGATGTTGGTGTCATGGTGATAACCTGAGGCGCAGCACTAGCTGAACCTCCAACGACCAAGAAAGTCGCAATTACCAGCATAGCCAATCCTATGATTTGTAGGCGGCGGATACGGCTCATCAACATACTTGGCATACTATTTTAGTTAGCGGTAGCAGTGTACTTGACAACGTTAGTGTAAGTGCCCGATGGCTGGCTAGTGTTAGCAGCTACAGCATACACGACAGTAGTGGTGTCGTTAGAGGCAACGCCCGAAGTTGTCTTAAGGGTATTTGGCGAACCACTGCCTGGAACTGCGGCGAATTTAAGAGTACCGCTTATGGCTGCGTTGCTAGTTGGGGTGTAGCCACTGGAGTTGAAGCCGCCCACGCCTGCAACTGCATACCCCCAGGTGTTGGCCGCCATCACTATTGGAGTCGTCTGGCTACCTGCAGAATGAGGAATAGTGTTGCTTCCGGACACTAGATCGGTACTAGCGGTGTTTTCTTCGAGCTGCAGAGTGTAGCCGGATGAATCGTTGGTGCTGACAGTCACAGTATCGTTAGCGATAGTCTGGGCGCCAGCGCCGGTCGGAGTAACATCAACGTTTACAGTGCCAGAAGTAGTAAATACGCTTATTACGGCACTAATCTGTGAACTAATTGTCGTCGTAGCAGTCGCAGCCGAGACTATCGCCGTAGTACCAAACAAAGTAAACACTACCGCCACCAGGAACAGACCGAGCCGCAAATCCTTCATCATACCCTCCGACAAAACCCCAGTTCTTTATTTAAATGCGTGAGCTATGAACTAATATTAACACAACAGATAGCGCGTTAAGCTATATCAATGTGCATAACACAACAACGTGATTACGCTTAATTGGTAGTAGCTGTATAGGTCACGCTATTAGTGTAGGTGCCGAAGGGTTGAGTAGTGTTGGCGGCGACGCCATACCAAACGTTCGTAGTGTCATTAGAGGCCACGCCAGAGGTAGTTTTGATGATGTTGGCTGAGCCATTATCAGGAACGGCAGCGAATTTTATACTGCCAATAGCAATGTTAGTCTGCTGGGTAGTCGGCCCGGCGCCAAAACCGCCGACGCCATCTACTCGGTAACCCCAGGTGTTAGCTGACATAGCAACAGGGGTGGTCTGGCTGCCGGCAGAATGAGGAATAGTGTTGCTTCCGGACACTAGATCTGTGCTAGCGCCAGTTTCTTCCAGGGTTAGGGTGTAGCCGGCTGTATCGTTGGTGCTAACCGTAACGATGTCGTTGTTAATACTTTGTGCGCCCGAGCCGGTAGGTGTAACGTCAACATTTACCGTGCCCGAAGTTGTCAGCAGACTAATAACAGCGCCGAGACTGGAGCTAATAGTAGAAGTGGCTGTGAGAGCCGAAACCATCGCCGTACCAGCAACCAAAACGCATGTAGCCACCAAAATTAATAGGGGCAGCCGTACTTTCCTAAAAACCGATTTTTTGATAAACATTTTTTGTTCTTCTGAACTGCCATATATCATATCATAAGCGTAAGCAGAGTGGAAGCTAAAACTTCTGTGGTAATATTAGACCAATAGCTGATAAGTGGAGGGCTGCATGGCGAATTTACCCACCGTCGGTGGCGACGCCAATAACTGGGGTACTATATTAAACGACTATTTGCAGCAGGCACTAGCGTCTGACGGCAAACTCGTTACTAGCGCTACAAACTCCTACACGGGCCTAACAAACACCAATCTAGCGACGGGCAGCCAGCCTGGTCTGGTGCAGCTTGCAACCGACTTAGGCAACACCGCCGCATCACCTAAAGTGGTGGGCTTACAAGGTCGATCGGTCGATTCCAGCACTCCCAGCGACGGCAACGTCCTAACTTGGAGCAACTCCAGCAGCAAGTGGCTAGCACAAGCTCCCACCGCTTACACTGCCGGCAGCGGCCTAACTTTATCTAGCAACGCATTTTCTATAACTGCCCCCGTTTCTGTGGCTAACGGAGGTACAGGAGCTACCACTCTAAGCGGCATAATAAAGGGTAACGGCACATCGGCATTCACAGCCGTCACAGCTCCGTCGGGCACGATAGTAGGAACCAGCGATACACAGACTTTAACAAACAAGCGGATCACGCCTAGGACCGGTTCAACTGCTTCATCCGCCACTCCCTCAATCAATACCGACAACGTCGATGTTTACAGTATCACCGCGTTGGCTGCCAATATTACTTCCATGACTACCAACCTGACCGGCACGCCGAATGATGGCGACAAATTACTTTTGCGAATTAAAGACAACGGCACTAGTCGCACTATAACTTGGGGCGCCAGTTTCACAAGCTCGGGAGTTGCTACTTTGCTGGCAGCCACGGTAGCCAGTCAACAACACACTATCGGACTTATATACAGCTCTGCCACGTCTAAATGGATTTGTCTGGCGGTTGATGCCACGGGGTATTAAATGGCAATAAGCCGGATTGGTGCAACTTGGTCTGAAGGCACTTCGGTCACTATGCCAACCCACCAGGTGGGAGATCTTCTGGTCACTTTCGCTTACCGAGATGGTTCAGCTACAGCCCCGACCTTAGCCGCTGGCTGGACTTCAATTCAATCAGGCGGAGCAAACACCAACTCGGCTATCGCAGCCTATAAATTCGCTACCAGCACCACTGACGGCTCAGATACCTGGACTAACGCTACCGAGGTAGTGGCTGTCATTTACCGCGGGACCAGCCCATTGCTTCCAATCGGCAACAGCGTCCAGAACGGCGCCGCCAGCACAGTTATCGATTATCCAGCCGATACTTTAGCTAGTGTTGCCGGCACATCGTGGGTGGTGGGTTTTGCGGGCCACCGGAGCACGAATGTGTCAATTACGACCCCGCCGACAGGTATGACAAACCTTGCCGGAGGTAACGGCGCAGCAGCTTCAGCAGCAGCCGCTGATACAAATGCTCCCGTGTCTAGCTGGTCGGATCAGACAGTTAATGTCGGTGGTACGTCATCTGGCTGGCGGTCAATGGTCATAGAGATCCTAGCGCCCACGACCACTTTGTTCCTGCATCAGACAACAACAATTTCACACCCTAATTCCATTAATACCGGCTCGCTTTCGACAGCCTTACCGGCCGGCACCAACCACTCGCCAACAGCTACTACGGCCATGGATATGGATTCTACTATGGGTAGCAGCCAGACCAGCCGCACCTCTACTACAGGCACATCAGCTGTTTTAACATCCGCCAGGGTTGGCACTTGGGTGAGCAATCCTTTGAATGTAAGCACCATAAACGCCCAAAACTGGACGGTTGGTTTTGGATACCAGGAAAACAATGCTAACGCCAACCAGTTCATGGCTTTTTCAATCTATGTGCTTAAATCCGACGGTACCGTCAGAGGATATATTTATGATTCCGCAACTGCTCTTAGTACTGAGTTTACTACCGCAGAACAAGGCAGGGCCGCTACCGTGGCGGGTAGCGCCGTTTCAGGAATACAAAATACCGATCAGCTTTGCATTGAAATTTGGGCCACCGGAACGCAAACTCTTACAACTAGTAGAACTATAACCTACTATTGGGATGGCGGCACTATAGTATCGGATGGTGTCGCGACCTCGGACGCGGGAGCTTACGTTCATACCGGCGCTCAAGCAATAGCTTTCTCCACTAACACTTCGCCAACTGTGGCCTTGAACAGTCCTACAGATAGCAGCACCTCCACCACAACCACGCCTATGCTAAATTTCACTGGCACTGATGCGAACAGCGACACCATATCTTACGAAGTTGAAGTAGATACAGTTAATACGTTTAATAGCCACATCGGAACGCCCTCGTACGTACAAACTGCCACAAGCGGCAGCAGCGCAGGTAGCGCCGTCAATAGCCAATCAGTCAATATTACACCTACGGCAGGTAACACGCTTATTCTTGCCATAGGCTGTCAAGCCGGCCTAACCATTACCGGCATTTCAGATACAGTGAACGGTTCGTGGCCGGCCGCAATCATCAGCTCTATATGGAATAGCTCTATATCCCAAAGTCTTCTCTATTACTATCCAAATACAGCCGCCGGACCACTAACTATAACTGTAAACCTGAGCGGTAACTCGCAAAATTTTTACGTTGATGTTTCTGAATTTTCCGGCATATTAAGCGCTAACGCAGTAGATGGTTCGGCCACCGCTAATGTGGCTAACTCAACTTCAGGCACTAACAATGCTACGGCCGCGACCTATACTTCTAGCGTTGATGGCGATCTAATATTTGCCTGGGGCAACTATCTTGAGGGTCCTCTAGTCGCTGGTACTGGCTACACCAACATATCAGGCGGACACGCTTCGGCAGAATACACAGTTCAATCCACTCATGGATCTATAACTCCGACCTTTACCGACCAATTTGGGTCGGGAGACGGTTACGATATATTGGTCGCCGGCTTCAAAGCCAGCTCAACCCAGCCGCTAATAAACGCTTTCTCGGCTACTGGTGGTCACGACGCCGCTAACTTTGTCGACGTAACACATGGAGCGGACACTGATCCGTTCGCGTCCGGCGACCAAATAGCCTTCACTGTCCCAGCTGGCGAAGCCCTCGCCGACACCACTACATACTATTGGCGGGTCCGCGGTATCGACCCAAGCGGCTCCAACATATGGGGTAATTGGAGTAGTACTTACAGTTTTACAGTTAATACTAGCGTACCGCCTAATACGCCTACTTTGAGTAGCCCTTCAAACGCCGGTACGGTTTCTAGCATTACTCCCGTGCTAACATTCACCGACACAGATAACAATAACAACAACTTAAGTTATGAAGTCGAAGTCGATACGGTAAATACTTTTAATTCTCAATCAGGCGCCATAACCCGCGACACGACAAACGTCCCGACTACCAACCCTTTTACATCTACAGGCAACTTCAGCACTACCAGAACCAGCGGCAGCTTTTCGCCACAGGCCAACTCCGCCATTTTCGTTGTCTTAGGATTTGCCGATAACGGAGGCGGGACTCCAGCCGCTACCGTCACCGACAATCATAGCAACACCTACACGCTCTTAAAAGCTAGTGCTGCCTCAGCCGCCAACCTGATCGGGATTTACTGGTGCTACTATTCTTCTGCGCCAGGATCGACTACGGTGAGCGCACATGCGACCGCCAATAGCTCTAACGGCGGCATGTTTGAAGTGCTGAATTACTTAGGCGTCTCTCCAACCCAGACCGGTAATACCGTATCAGTTACCAGAACCACGGCAGGGGTTCTACAGGGCTCATTGACAGTAGCAAGCGGCAACATTGTAATCGGCGGCGGTACCGATTGGGCCAGCTCCAACGCCCTCACTACGCTCGCTAATTCTACATCTGCAGGCGGCTTTCAAGACACGAGCAACGGCGACTCTTACAACTCATTTACGTCAACGACTACAGGCACCAATACATATGGCTACTCCACCAGCACCAAGGGCGGCTTTGCAGCTGTGGAGGTGCAGGCTGCCGGCGGGTCGCCACTTATAGATGTGCTATCTAGCGCCAATGCCGGCTTTGCTGACGTTACCAACCCAAGCGACACCGACCCTTTCGCTTCCGGCGATACGATAACTTACACTGTCCAGGCCGGTAATGCCCTCACAAATAGCACCACTTATTACTGGCGGGTCCGCGCTATAGACCCCAGCGGTTCTAACACCTGGAGTAGCTGGAGCAGTATCTACAGCTTCACGGTCAACGTCAGCACCGCCATGGCAGCTAACTTCTTCTATTTGTTTTCTGACCTGTTATAAACGCTATTGATTGCCAGTTAACAAAGTAGACACAATAGCCGAGTTAAAAAACCGAGCCGGCTTAAGGCTATCATCTTGACGCTTATATATAACACCTGTTTTTCGCTGGTCTACGCCGCTCATAATAGCGGCATACTGCTTAGAAATAGCGGGAGTTAACGCGGTCGTCGGCCCCTCAGCGTTGCCTTTATGCACACTTGGCATAATGTCGCCCGACCCATTGCTCAGTATCTCCGTAATTTGGCCTTTTTTGTCTACCACTATGATCCGAACCGGCTCTATACGCGCCGCCACCACGCTGCTACCTGCCGAACCAGCCCCCGAAAGTGAATCCGCCGAGGCCACAGGGGCAGCACCTATCAGCAACAGAGCACTGACTATAACTAAACAAAAACCAATAACGCCCCGTAGGCTCCCGTACCCATCTGACATAAGTAGTCATAGAATAGTATAACTCAGATAGAAAGTTGTAAATAGAACATCAAAGCATAAGCGCGGTTATGCGAGCGTCAGATTTTAGATAGCTGCCTGCGGTGGACCGGATACCAAGCGTACATTAACAATAGTAGCGGCATCACTTAAGTAGTTAACCGTTAGCTGCCTAGGACCGCGGTCAGGCATAACAGGAGCTGATGGTCGAGAGGTCAAGTTAACGCGCGGTCTGCTCAAACGATCTTGCTGAACAACCTGATCTTGCTCCAAAAGCTCCACGATATGTGCCGGGCGGGTAGCGCCGCGATTAGCCCGCCATACAAGCAAAATGCTCAGATTATACATAAAGATTACCGGCAAGATAATGATCAGTTGGCTCAGCACATTAGGAGTCGGCGCCATTATCATGCCTATGATGACAGCGGCCACTATTACGTAGCGCTCGGCCCCGAGAAGCTTGCGAGGCGGCAACGGTCGAATGCGATTAATAAACGAAATGATCACTGGCAGCTGAAACAGCAGCATAGAGCCCAGCAAGTAGACCAAGAGAAAATTCATATATTCTTGGACAGTAAATAGGGCATGGACTTGATTAGTCGTAAACTGATGGCTCAAAAAGTGCAGCGCCCTGGGCAGTCCGACGAAATATGCCAGGCAAAGCCCAAGTATAGCTAACAAGCCAGAGGACAAACTATAGCGAACTATTAGGTGTCTTGTATTAGATTTTATAAGCGGCGCAAAAAATCCCAAAACCTGATAAACAACCACAGGAATACTAATTGCTATACCAACATATAAACAAACCGTGAATAGAAAATTAATACCGCCGGCCGGAGAAGTGTATATAAATTGCTGGCCAGCTGATGGCCTAAGCAGAAAACTAACAATATGCTGCTGCACAAAGTAGGCTAGCGTTGAAAACGCTATTACCGATGCGGCTATATAAATTAGCCGACGACGCAGCTCATAGAGATGCTCTATAAACGGCAGTTTGGTTTCGGCTGTTAGCTCAGGCTGCAGTCTTCTTCTTTTTAGTAGTTTGTTTTTTTGTTGTTTTGGTTTCATTTTTGGCACCTTCGTCTATGCCTTTTCTAAACTCACGCATTGATTCGCCCAGACTTCTGGACAGCTTAGGTAAGTTTTTGCCCCCGAACAAAAGCAAGATAATTAACAAGATAATTAACAGTTCTGGCGTGCTCAGGTCCAGGAACGCAAATTGTTCAAACATGTTTTTTTCAATCCCCTCACTTGGTGATTTAGATTATACATAAGTAATAATACCACACCGTAACTACTGTGAAGCAAGTGTTTTTAAGACTGGCGGCATAGTAGCTCGAAGTACCGAGTAGTACCGAACGGAATTTTTTGCTTCACGACGCCGCGGGAAGGAAAGCTGCCGGCGAAAGTCACTGTGAAGTCGCCGTATTGCTGATTGATCTGATCGACCGCCTCGGTTAGCCAGTTTTCGCGGTTAACTTCTTCTAGTAAGCTCACTTGGTTGCGATCTGACGCCTCTAACCGATAACAAGTAACACCGATCTCGCGCACGTA
Source organism: Candidatus Saccharimonadota bacterium (assembly GCA_029288485.1). Classification (GTDB taxonomy): domain Bacteria; phylum Patescibacteriota; class Saccharimonadia; order Saccharimonadales; family UBA4665; genus JARIHC01. Next base: position 206,850 of record JARIHC010000004.1, read on the forward strand.
ATCATCGCGCGGGCGGCGATTAAACAGCAGTTGCGCACGGCGATGAACCTCGGCATTAGAGAAAAAGGTAGATTTGAACATCCGTCGCTCGTACCAATAGTCGCCACTTACATAGCGGGCGTAGACCATGATGCCGCGAGCGCTGAAACCTTTATAGCGCAGCTTCATCCCCGTGGTTTCGCACAGATAAGCCAGACGAGAGTTGATAGTCGCTTCGTCCAGGCGGGTGTCTTCTAGCACGTACTGGCGGCCGATAGTCTTAGTGTCATGCTCATGGCTGTCTACTTCGTGCCCGCGCAAGCGCTGATACCAGTCTTCGCCGCATATGCTGCGAAAAACATGCCGGCGCAACAGCTCGCTTGGCGCATCTAAAAACTGCAGCGGCGTGTAGATACCGGCGGCATTTAGGCGCGCCTGGTTACGCTCAGCAATGCCATGCAGATCAGTCAGTTGGAGCCCAGCCAGTACTTGGCGCAAATTCTTATGCGTAATAATATCCAGACCGTCCGGTTTGTGCAGAGATGCCGCTAACTTAGCTAAAAACCTGTTGGGAGCAATGCCTACATTGCAGCGCATCCAGCAGCCCACATCTTCTTTCAGCCGCTGTTTAACTTCGCGGCCGATTTCTTCTAGCGAGCGTTGGTTAATATGCTCACGCGTACCATGGAAATCAATCACGCCTTCGTCGATGCTCTTCATGGTCACGTGCGGCGAATAAGAGCGCATGATTTTAACCAGCTGCTGGTAGGCAAAGTGGTATTTAGGAGGATCAGTCTCTAGGATCACAATACCGGGAGCTAGGCGGCGGGCTTCATCGGCCCTCATGCCTACCTTTACGCCTAATGCCTTAGCTTCGTAAGAAGCCGCTACAATACAGGCGTACTCGGCCTGCTTACCGCGCCGGTTAGTGACGCCAACCGGGCGGCCGCGCAACATGGGCCGGGCCTGCTGCTCTACAGTAGCAAAACAGGAATTCAGGTCTATATGCATAACCTGGGGCGCTTCGGCGTTAAGCGGCAGGTACATAACTTGGCAGAGCGTGAAAGTTCTCAGTTTGGTCGGCAATATAGACTAAACGCCAGCGCAACGCCTCGGCGTCAAACTCCAATCTGTAATCAGCTTGTCCGTCGGTCATATCAAACACGTGGATCATACGCTTACCTCGGTGTGTCGGGTGGCGCAGGCCGGTCTCGGTAAAAGTGATGGTACGACCGCCGTACTCCATCTTTTTGGGGAAACATGTGGGGCGCTTTTTGTCTTTAAAATAATAGGCCACTATAGTTACATCTTGTCCTACGAATGTTACATCTTCCATTTTGAGCTCCTTGTTCTTGGTAATAATTAAGAGGTGCGATTGACTCGCTTGGCGGCTTTTTACTCTGTTAGTAGAGTGGAGCTTACCGGATAAGTGCTAGCCACCGCCAGGGACAGCATAGAGCCGGAAAACTTATTGGAGCTTGGAGACAGCAGGGGCCGAAGCATGCTTTCTCGGTTGTAATAATTGGCCTGCACGGAGGAACCTGGCAAAGCGCCGGAGCCCATACACGGCTATCTTAATTATACACCACTTAAGTTTTTAGCAATAAAGCCCTCCAGTTGGCCAATCACCCTTAGGTCAGTGGTTCTGAGACACACCTCTGCATTACCAGCCCACACGTGCAGATCATGGAAATTATGAGATCCAACGTAGGCTACTTTCTGGCCTGACTTATAGGTAATAACAGCTGTCTTTAAGTGATTAAACTTATCCGGTCTTTTATCGATCCAGGCAGTTTTAGCCTTAAGAGCATGTGCTTGAGCGAGCCATCTCTCGTAAACGGAGGATAGAGGAAGACGAAACTTTGAGGGATGATTAGCGTAAAAAGTTATATCGGCGCCTTTTTTCATATGCTTAGCGAGCATACTATCCAATCTACCGGAGGGGACTGATGTAGAACTTAGCGTAGCTGTTTTTATACTGCGGCGCAGATCGTCCAGCAGGCTATCCATAATGATTGATTTATTGCCTAGCCCCAGGCAATTATTCCTGCGCCCGTAATCTATCAATATCTCATTCAAGGGGTCGAGAGAGAATCTTTCGCCAGCACCCACCTTCCTAATATGAACGCCTTTCTCGGCAATTTCGTGCAAACGCCTAACAAAGATGTCGGACTCAAAATCTAACATTACATCAATAAAGCCATACGAAGCAGGCACACAGTTAACACCCCCAAGTGATAGCACTTTGTTGCCAACCGCGTAAGCCTTAATATGACAGCGATTAAGAATAGTGCTGTTAGTTAGATTTACGGATGGGGGCGGCCCCATAACCACGTAGGAACCGGGGAAGTTCTCCTGAAACTCTCTCCTGGCAGCTTTATGAGATTTCTTCATCACCCCAGTTGGAATCATGCCGTGCCGGTGGCCAAAATAATCTAGGGCGAAGATGTCCTTTGGCCTGCCGTACTCCATAAGGCCCTTGATAATCGGATTACTCTCAAACCATGCGGACATAGAGGTCACAAAAGCGGTTTCGTTGTTTTGCCTGTTTTTTAATCTATTTACAAAGATGTTGGGCACCTGTTGAGCAGACACCACTGATATATTCATGCAAAAACTATACCACGTCCAACCGTCCAAGGAAGATGCTCAAGCTTGCAGGAACGTAGATAATTAGGTCATAATTACTCTTGCATGTCACCTAAGACCTATGAACAATCCGGCGTTAATTACGGCGCTTTGGACCCCTTTAAAGTAGCTGCTCAGCAGGCAGCCAACACTACCTCAGTTCATCTGTTGAGCCGGGGCTACGAAGAAGTGTCTGCCAGCCGCGGCGAATCGGCTTACGTTTGGGACGAGGGCGACAGATACGGTGCCATGGTAACAGAAGGTCTCGGCACCAAAAATTTGATAGCCGACGAGGTGCGTAAAATAACTGGTAAAACCCATTACGATGCTATTGCTCAAGATGCTGCAGCCATGATTATCAATGATCTGATTACGGTGGGGGCTACGCCGTTAGTTATTGGCGCGCACTTTTCCGTCGCTGATGCCAGCTGGTTTGAGGACCGCGAGCGAGCCAACGATCTGGTCAACGGCTTTCGCAGCGCCTGCCACCAAGCACGGGTTACCTGGGGCGGCGGCGAAACACCAGCACTCAAAGGCATTTTACAGCCAGGCGTAGTGGAGCTATCAGGTCCGGCAGTTGGCGAAATCAAGCCCAAAGAACGATTGGCGTCGGCCGATAAGCTGCGAGCGAGCGACAGCATCATTCTGCTTGGCGGTAGCGGTTTGCACGCTAACGGCGCGTCGCTAGCTAGAGCTATCGCAGAAGAGCTGCCAGAGGGCTATGCCACCAAACTGGAGGATGGCAGCACTTACGGCGAAGCCCTATTAAAACCCACTCCGCTATATGCTAAAGCGGTAGAGGCAGTATTTAGGGCTGGTGTCGATATCCATTACATGGCCAATATCACTGGCCACGGCTGGCGCAAATTAATGCGCGCTGAGCGCTACTTAGGCTATCAGATTGATGCAGTACCGGAACCGCAGCCAGTTTTTCGCTTCATCCAAGAAAAGTCTGGCAATGATGACTATGAAATGTACGGCAACTTTAACATGGGTGCTGGCTACGCTCTGTTCGTGCCGGCCAAGCAGACTTACATGACGCTAGAGGCTTTAGCGGACGCCGGCTATCCGGCTATGCGCGCCGGTCAAGTAATCAACGGGCCTAAGGAAGTAGTGATACGACCTAAACAGATTATCTTCACTGAGGACACCCTTAACCTGCGCTAAGCTGCTTATGTTAAAATTAAGGGGTGGGCAAGGCCGCTAAAAAACCTTTTTGGAAACGTCAAACACACCTCAAACACTTTTTGATTGGTTTATTAGTAATCGTCGTGATTTTGGCCGGTCTTATACTTCATTCCAAGTGGCAGGTTAACCATCGCCAAAAACAGTTGCAGCCTTTTTATAATACTGCCGGGCTAAGTTTGGCTGGACCAATGGGGCAGGTGGTTCGGCAAGAGCCTCTAAGCGTTAGGATTGACCACGGAAGCGCGGAGCGGATTTTATACAGAACACAGCGCGGCGACGGCACCGTGACGTTTTCCAGCGGCATGATTTTTATCCCTGATAATTCCAATGCGGGAACGCCGAGACCGGTAGTAGCATGGGCACACGGCACAGTCGGTATGGGGGACCAGTGTGCACCGTCCAGGATCGCTAATCCTGCGGGGAATATAGCGTGGGTAAGCCAGATGTTAGCCAAAGGCTGGGTTGTAACGGCAACTGATTATGCCGGCCTGGGCACGCCGGGTACGGAGGGATACTTGGTCGGCGGCGACGAGGCGCGCGATGTGCTCAATAGCGTGCGCGCGGCCCAGGGCTTGCCAGCTGCCCAGGCCGGCAACCGTTTCGCCATTTGGGGACATTCCCAGGGTGGCCACTCAGCGCTATTCACGGCCGCCGAAGCATCCGGTTATGCGCCAGAACTGCATTTGGTAGGCACAGTGGCCTCTGCGCCAGCGGCTGAATTACCGGCACTTTTAAACGAAACCTACGGCAGCACGCTAGACTGGGTAATCGGACCGGAGGTACTTAGCTCGTGGCCCGAGATTTATCCAAGTCTCAACCGGCAATCAGTTACTACTGCCAACGGCTACAAGAACTACAGCCGCATAGCCAATCAGTGCATAGAACAGGCAACTTTGGGTGGTCTTGCCCGAAATAAACTTAAGCAGCAGTTCTTTAAAACTAATCCTATCAATTTACCTGCTTGGCGATCAGCGGCCCAGAATCAAACCGCACCAACTCTTCAGCCTAACCAGCCCTTAATGGTCGCCGAAAGCCTGACCGACCAAGTTGTTCTACCTAACACCACAGCCTTGTATATGCAGCATGCTTGCGCCGCCCGCTCAGACTTAACCACGCTATGGTTAACAGATGTAAACCACGTGCAATTAGCAAACGTAATTGCGCCGCAGGTTACAGATTGGATTAGCGATCATTTCGCAGGCTTGCCAAGTACTAACAGCTGCCGCCAAGCGTTGCCGATCACTCCTGCTACCGCACCGTCTTAGTAAAAAATTTCGCTGTAATCTTCGGCCAAGGATGTTTTAATGCGTTTTATAAACTGGGAACTATAAGAGGAGGGAAGCCTATGTACGGCCGGGCTATCGCGCATAATTACCGTTTGTATCGTAAGGAATTTATTGCCGCTATTGTCGCAATTATCGGTATTTTGATGCTAACATTTAGCTTGATTTTAGCTCCGACTGCCAATGCCATTAGTATCGGCGGACCTAGTGACTGCGATGACAACGCTATTATCCATTGCGGCGCGCATTCCACCGCCGCACTCATTAATGCATACAACTCCAGCGCTTATGTGCGCGGCGTCTATGCCGAATTCGGCATTAGCCAGGCCGATATGGCCAATCTACCCTCTTCCGATATTGTCGGCCGAGTGACCAAAAGTGGCAACGTATTCATAGACGGCCGGCAAAGCGCCGTCGCTACCAATGCTATTACCGGCGGCCGGCAAGACATAGCCGGCAGCACCAAGGTCAACCATCAGGGAGCAATTTTTTACCGACGGCCTCCCAGCGTATCGTTTCAGCAAGATTCTTTGCCAGCATTCGTGTCCATGAAAAACGGCCGATTTCAGTTTGCCGTTATAGCTAGCTGCGGTAATGCGGTATCGGCCCAGCCTACAACCCCTCAACAACAAACAGCTGTTGCGCCAGCCCGAGCAGTAAGTAAGCCCAAACCACAGCAGCCAACGCCGCCACCCCCCGCACCTACTCAGACTCAAAGTCAAAGCCAAGAAGTAAATGTTAATAACACTAATATTAATCAAAATTCACAGACACAGATCAACAAGCAACAAGCTGCTGCGCCGCAGACCGCCGCTCAGCCCCAGACTCCAGCCGAAACTCCAGCCCAGCAGCCAGCCACTCAAACTAGTGCCGCCGTGCTGCCTAACACCGGTCCAACCGGAGTAATCGGTGTATTCTTAGCCGCCGTAGGCCTAGGCACTTTAGGCTACCGCAGCTTACTGCTACGCCGTTTAAGCAGCCACTAATAGTTGCTTAAGCTTGAGCAGCGCTGAGTTTAAGCTCATAATTGCTCTAGGAGCAATTAGCCAGTGGAGCAAATCAGCGAACCAAATATAGCTATATTAGCCTCGGGCAGCGGCACTACCGCCGAGGCCTTTATTCACGCCACCCAGACAGGCATAGTCAGCGCCAACGTAAGACTAGTCATATCCAGCAAACCAGATACCGAAATCTTTGGGCGGGTTGAACGGCTTAATAAGCAGTACGGTCTTGGCATCAAAATTCTTCATATTAACGGACTGACACACCCCGAGGGGCCAGGCCAGAGAGGCGAACAAACCCTGGGTGAGTCCGCCGCCATTCTGGAAGAAATTACCAAACACGATATTGCTCTAGTAGCTCTATTGGGTTACATGAAAAAGGTTCGCGGTCCGCTGCTTGAAGAGTATGGAGCCTTGTCAAGCCACAAATCGATATTCGAGGCACGTATGATCAATACTCACCCGGGGCCGCTGCCGGCGACCCGAGGCCTCGCAGGACTTAACGCTCAGAAAAAAGTACTAGAGATGGGTCTTGAAAATTCAGCACAGACCTTGCATGTGGTATCAGCAGATTACGATACGGGCGCTACCTATGCCGAACAGCTCGTACCCGTTATGCCGGATGATACCGCTGACAGCCTATTTGCAGCCGTACAAGCTACAGAGAAAAGCCGATTACCTAAAGATATCAACAACTTTTTAATATCTCAGCTTAAATGGCAGCAGGGAGATTCTCCGCCGGCGCGCATTAGTTAGTCTGTGGATTTTCTTATTCACGCCCTGACTAGATCGCTTATACTAAAGTTATATCTAACTTAAAATGAAGGAGGGTTTAATGTACACTCTGCCAGATCTTGACTACAACTACGACGCGCTGGGCAAATACATCAGCAAAGATATTATGGAGCTGCATCACAGTAAGCACCATCAGACCTATATTGATAAACTGAACGCTGCGCTAGAGAAGGCGCCCGAATTCAAACAAAAATCATTAGAAGACCTGTTGCGCGACCTGGACGGGCTACCAAAAGAAGTCCGTACTGTAGTCCGCAATAATGGCGGCGGACATTATAACCATACTCAGTTCTGGAAGTGGATGTCGCCGGACGGCGGCGGCGAGCCCAGCGGCGAACTAGCCGATGCCCTGAAAGCTAAGTATGGTGATTTTCAAAAATTTGTAGATGAATTCAGTGCACAAGCCGCCGCCGTATTTGGCTCCGGTTGGGCTTGGCTGATGCCAGACCTTAGCATTAACACCAGCCCTAACCAGGATAATCCGCTGAACACCGGCCAACCGGAGCCAATCCTAGGCTTAGATGTTTGGGAGCACGCCTATTACCTGGACTACAAAAATAAGCGGCCGGATTACATAAAAGCCTGGTGGAACGTCGTTAACTGGCACGATGTCGCCGAGCGCTTCGCAAAATCCAGCAAGTAGCTCATCAAGTAGCAATATATATTTTAGTTAGGCGCTAGCACGGGCTTCTTGATAGCCGGCAGCCGATACACGCTCAAAACTGACTTCGTCTTGTAAGATTGAGATAGTAGGGAAGGCGCCGGTACACATTTCTATCTTCGCGCCCCGGGTCAGTTCGTGAAATTTGCGGGCGACTGGGCCCTGCAACGGGATCTCTTTTTCTACGCCCTCTACGAATAACTCTTCCGATGGATCATTGCTGCCATAGCGGTTACGCGCAGCCATACTGCGGCGCTGTTCTTTGGCCGAACCCATGCCGTTATATTCCTTGTACTGCGTGCCGTCGGCTCTTGTCATAACCGGCGCCGCGGCCTCGTCCGTAGCTGCTACATAGCCTCCTACCATAACTGATGATGCTCCCAGCGCCAAAGCCTTAACGAAGTCGCTTGGCCCGCGAACACCACCGTCGGCACAAATATGGATATTAGGGTCAATGGCTTTGACGGCTTTGCTGCATTTATAAATAGCAGTTGCTTGCGGCGTACCGCCGCCCAGTTTTTCGCGCGAAATACAAATACCGCTCGGACCTCGCCCAACCCTAATAGCATCAGGACCCTCTTTAGCTAGCTCGGCAGCTGCGAAGGCATCCGAAACGTTTCCCACCATAATGTCTATGTTGGCAAAGTTTTCGCGCAAGTCTTTGACAGTCTTTCTGGCTTGCTTAAGGTCTTTTAAGGCGTCAAATGAATACTTGCTTTCTCCGTGCGACGTATCAATTACTACCATGTCTAGATATTTACCGCTTTCTTGCAGACGCTCCAAGGCATCGCCATCGTACGTAGACACTGACATAAAAGTGCGCAGACGGCCGTTTTCGTCTAAATTGTAATTTTCCGGATTGCCGCGCACAGCTCGTAACACATCTGGCAGTACATACAGCCCGGCGACCCGGTATGAGTCATCTAGCAAAGGCAGTACTTTTATTTTACGCTCTCGCATCAGTTCATAGGCTTCGCCAACATCGGTGCCAACTATTGCCGTAAAAATCTCTTTGGCCGGCGTCATAGCTTCGCGCACCGGCGTAGTTTTGTCACCGTCATGAAAAAGTTGGAAATGCGTATTAGTCATCAGACCGACAAAACGCGCATTTCCATCAACGACCGGCAAGGTTCGAAAATCAAAATCCTCATTCTCTATGCGCTGCAATGTGCTTTCGACAGTGTCGTTAGCATTAACAGTTATAGGGTCTTCAATAATGCCATTCAAGTGAAACTTAACTCGGCGGACCTGGCGTTTTTGTTCTTCGGGAGTGTTAGCATGATGGATGATCCCACCGCCGCCTTCCTTGGCAGCCGCGATGCCCATTTCGGCTTCTGTGATAGTGGTCATCGGCGATGTTAAAATAGGCACTTTGGCTGCAATCCGCCTAGAAAAGTTGCTAGACAGGTCAATGTCGTGCCAATCCAGATCGCTCGGTCTTTCGTTAAGGATGGTCAGCTCGTCAAAAGTGGTCGCCAAGAATTGGTCGCTTAGAACGTTAAATAGTGCGTCTTTATTGCCAGCCATACAACCCTCCGCTGCAGTTTTAATAATTCTAACACCGCCCAGCAAAATACGCCATTAAATGTTCTTATAACAACGCTTAGCTCTCAGATAATTTCACGCGTTCATGATAAAGTAGATATAGATTACAAAACGAGGGTAAATACTTGAAAGCAGCTAGAGTTTTTGTCGCTTCACTAGAGGCCGCCGGCGTACAATACGTGTTCGGAGTTCCAGGCGAGGAGAACCTAGCGTTTGTGGAGGCACTACGCGAATCAAAAATTGAACTGATAACTACCCGCGATGAACAAGCAGCTGTATTTATGGCAGCTACGATGGGACGCTTGAGCGGCCGGGTCGGCGTAGCTCTCTCTACATTAGGTCCGGGCGCTACTAATTTAGTCACTGGCGTGGCTTACGCTCAGCTCGGCGGCATGCCGCTAATGGTCATCACCGGCCAAAAACCGATCAAAAAGAGCAAACAGGGTAAGTTTCAGATTATCGACGTGGTGGATATGATGAGGCCGCTCACCAAATTTGCTGAACGAATCGTCAGCGCCGACCGCATACCGACCACCGTTTATCACGCCGTGCGATTGGCCGAAAGCGAGCGGCCCGGAGCCGTACATTTGGAGCTGCCGGAAGATATTGCCGAAGAAAGCAGCGACTCCGTGCCAATCGAGTGGCAGAAACTACGCCGGCCAGTACCCGACGAAAAAAGCATCGAACGCTTACTGGAAATGGTAGAAGCCGCGGCTAAGCCGGTGATAGTAATTGGCGCCGGCGCTAACCGCAAACTTATTGGTAAGCAGCTAAAGAATTTTATCGACAAGACTGGCATTCCGTTTGTCAGCACCCAGATGGGCAAGGGTGTGGTCGACGAAAGCTCCGAACTATACCTCGGTACAACGGCACTCAGCAGCGACGACTTTGTACATGGAGCCCTGGAAGCCGCCGACCTGATTATCATGCTTGGCCATGACATCACTGAAAAACCGCCGATCATAGCCAATGGCAAGCACCATATTATTCACATCAACTTTTACCCGGCCGACCTCGATGCCGTATATCAGCCCACGCTGGAAGTAATCGGTGATATTTCATATGCCCTATGGGCGGTGAGCGGACGCATCAGGCCGCAGAATCACTGGCAATTGGACATTTTTAAGCCCTTCAAGCAAAAACAGCTAGCGGATACGCTGGAGCGGGCCGATGATGATGCTTTTCCGATCAAGCCGCAGCGCATGGTTAAAGACTTGCGCGCAGCATTACCTCGTGAAGCCGTTCTAAGTCTAGACAATGGGATGTTTAAGATTTGGGTGGCTCGGAATTACCCAGCTTACGAGCAGAACACCGTCTTACTCGACAACGCACTGGCAACCATGGGAGCGGGCCTGGGTGCCGGGACTGCCGCCAAGCTGCTACACCCGGAAAGACCAGTAGTAGTTATTGCGGGTGATGGCGGCATAATGATGAACATTGCAGACCTGGAAACGGTCATTCGTCTAAAGCTCGACCTAGTAGTTGTGGTTGTCAACGACAGCGGCTATGGCATGATCAAGTGGAAGCAGGGCAGTATGGGTCTGGCGGATTACGGCCTTAATTTTGGTAATCCGGATTTTGTGAAATTGGCTGAGAGTTTTGGTGCTAGCGGGCATCGCGCCCAAAAGGCAGCTGACTTTCAGACAATTCTAGAAGACGCCTTGCAAACAGGCGGAGTGCACATCATAGACCTGCCCATTGATTACAGCGAAAACGATGGCCTGATAGGTGAAAATCTGCGGCAACGCACAAGCCAAGAATAGGAGAAAAAATGGTCCTAAGATCAATCAATCCGGCAACCGAAGAAGTTATCCAGGAATTCGAGGAATTATCCGAACAGCAGATCGAGCAAAAATTAGCGGCCGCTCAAGCATCATTTGAAAAGTGGCGCGAGGTATCTTTTGAAGAGCGAGCCAAACTCATGCGCCGCGCTGCTGAAGTACTGCGTGCTCAAAAATCCGAGCTTGGAAAAATTATCACCAGCGAAATGGGCAAAACGATAGGAGCGGCTGAAGCCGAAATAGAAAAATGTGCCGCTACCTGCGACTATTACGCCGATAACGCGGCCAAGTTCTTAGCACCGGAAAAAGTTGAAACCGACGGCAGCGCAAGCTATGCACGGTTTGACCCAATAGGCGTGGTGCTGGCCGTGATGCCCTGGAATTTCCCGTTCTGGCAAGTCTTTCGGTTTGCTGCGCCGGCACTCATGGCCGGTAACGTCGGCGTGCTTAAGCACGCCTCCAATGTCCAGCTTAGCGGCCAGGCAATCGAAAAAGTATTTACAGAAGCCGGCTTCCCAGCAGGTGCTTTTGCTAATTTAGAAATCGGTTCGGCCAAAGTTGATGCCATTATTCGCGATCCGCGTATTAAAGCCGTCACGCTCACCGGCAGTGAATACGCGGGCAGCCAAGTAGCTAAAACCGCCGGCGAGGTTATCAAAAAGACTGTGCTCGAACTTGGCGGCAGCGATCCGTTTATTGTGTTAGCTGGCGCCGACATTGACGCTGCCGCCAAGACCGCCGTAGCTACCCGGCTGCAATTTAACGCCGGCCAAAGTTGTATTTCGGCCAAGCGCTTTATTGTGGAAGCACCGGTAGCCAAAGAATTTGCCAAAAAACTCGTATCTAACGTTAAGGGGTTAAAAATTGGCGATCCAACCAAGTCAGATACCGATGTAGGTCCTCTAGTCAACGAACAGGGACTCAATGATATCGATAAACAAGTAAAAGACTCGGTAGCTCAAGGCGCCAAGCTGCTGTGCGGCGGCGAGCGGCTACCCGGAAAAGGGTTTTTCTATTCTACGGCCGTGCTGGCAGATATCAAAAAATCTATGCCAGTTTTTGCAGAAGAAGTATTCGGTCCGGTGCTTCCAATCATTGTCGCTAAAGACGCTGACCAGGCAATCCGCATGGCCAACGACAGCCCTTACGGCTTAGCCTCGACTATCTTCACCGCCGACACAGCTGCCGCCCAGAAACTAGCGGCAAAGATCGACTCCGGCGCTGTCTTCATTAACGGCCAGGTTAAATCCGACCCGCGGCTGCCATTCGGCGGTATTAAACAGTCCGGTTACGGGCGCGAACTGTCGCATTACGGCATTAAGGAATTCGTCAATATCAAGACCGTTTGGGTGAAATGATCATAGATATTGCCATTGTCATCTTCGCCGTCAGCGCGCTGTACCGCGGGCGGGAGATCGGCTTTGTGCGCCAACTTTTTTCAACCCTTGGTTTTTTTGGCGGCCTATTTTTAGGCGCTTGGCTTGAGCAGTACACCGTACACTTAAGCCACACTCATACCAGCCGGTCAGTAGTAACGCTTATTACTACCCTGGGGTGCGCACTTATATTGCTCACTATCGGCGAGTTTGTAGGCATAAAGCTAAAACGCAAAGTCCTCTTAAAGCGTATTAACATTTTGGATAACGGACTTGGCGGGTTACTGGGAGTAGCGTCTTTGCTGCTTTCTGTATGGTTGATAGCGGCTGTGCTTGGCAGTTTTCCGTTTCTAGGCATACAGTCAGCGCTGCGTTCATCCAAAATTGTAAGCACTTTGAGCAAGACTTTACCTAACGCGCCAACGGTGATTAGCAATTTGGGCCGGCTGGTCGATCCGAACGGCTTTCCACAAGTCTTTGTTGGCCAAGAGCCCAGCCCAAATAACCAGGTTAACATCCCGTCGTTAGGAGATCTGCAAGCAGCCGTCAATAAGGACAAGGCGTCGGTAGTAAAAATTGAAGGTCAGGGCTGCGGCGGCGTAGTGGCAGGTTCTGGTTTCGTGGTAGGCTCCAATTTAGTAGCCACCAACGCCCATGTAGTGGCGGGCATTCGAAGCCCCTATGTCGAAGACAGTAACGGCACTCACGGTGGTACAGTTATATGGTTTGACCCTAAACTAGACTTCGCAGTATTAAGAGTTTCTAACTTAGCCGGCCCAAGCCTAGTTATCACTAACGACCGTTCTCCTGTCGGTACGGCAGCGGCCGCTCTGGGCTACCCGGGCGGCGGCTCATTTAGAGCTGAGCCGGCGGCGGTATCCAATCAGTTTACGGCTAGCGGTAGGGACATTTACGATCGCAGCACTACAATGCGTGAAGTCTATGAACTGCGCGCCAACATTATCCCTGGCAACTCCGGTGGTCCTCTTGTTAAAAAAGATGGAACGGTTATTGGAGTAATCTTTGCTCAATCAACAAACTATCCGCATACCGGTTACGCCCTAACATCCGATCAGGTAACAGGCGAGATAAATCAAGCGGCCGCCCAAAACCAACCGGTTGGCACCGGCCAATGCGCCAAGTAGTTTGCTATAATTAAATGTGATGAACGTCAAAAACTGGAAACTGCAAAAAGTCTTACCTTGGATCTTGATCATCGGCGGCATCGCTGCCACTTATTGCGCCTTCATTCTGACTTTAGATAAATTCAAAATTGCCGAAAACCCTAATTTCATACCATCGTGCAACATTAATCCAATCATTGCTTGCGGCAACGTCATGCAAAGCTCTCAAGCCAAAGCGTTCGGCTTCCCAAATCCATTTTTAGGTTTGATTGGCTACAGCGTGGTGATAACTATCGGCGTCACTATTTTAGCCGGCGGCAAATTTAAGCGTTGGTTTTGGCTAGCTGTAAATACCGGTCTTTTGCTGGCCACGATTTTCTTATCATGGCTATTTGTACAAAGCTTATATCAGATTCACGCTTTGTGCCCGTACTGCCTTGGCGTAGACGCTGTTACTATTCCAATGCTGTGGTACGTAACGCTCTATAATATCGACCAGAAATACATTCGTTTGCCAAAAGGCAAGGCTCAAAAAGCTTACGGCTGGGTACGGCGGCATCATCTTGATATCCTCATTTTATTCTTCCTGATTATAGTTGCCTGGATTCTCAAACACTTTTGGTACTATTACGGAAAACATCTTTAATATATAATTTTGTAAGATTATGTCGAAAAAACAAAAAGACTACTTGCGCAGAACGGCTGAAGCGCCAGCGGAACTTTTGGACTATGGAGTTACCGCTACCGAAAAAGTTGTTACTAATTTACCCGGCAATCCAGTTGTCAAGAAAACCGGCGATTATTGGCACGCTCTCGGCCCAGGTTTAACTACGGGCGCGTCAGATGATGACCCTTCTGGCATTGCTACCTATTCGCAAGCTGGTGCCCAGTACGGCTATCAGCTCCTTTGGATGTCAGCGCTGACGTTCCCTCTGATGGCCGTAGTCCAGGAAATGTGCGCCCGTATCGGCCTGGTAACGGGGCGGGGGTTGGCTGGTACTATCCGGCTGCATTTCCCACGACGCATCCTGCTGCTGTGCATGATGCTTTTATTCATCGCCAACAGCTTTAACTTAGGCGCTGATCTTGGCGCTATGGCTCAAGCTGCTCAGCTGCTACGTCCGGATATCGGTTTCGGCCCGCTTGTTATTGGCTTTACTGTTCTATGTCTTGGACTGCAGATATTCACCCCGTATGACAGATACGCCAGATACCTAAAATGGCTGGCGCTAGTGCTACTGTCTTATGTTGCGTCGGCCTTGCTGGCCCACCTTAACTGGCCTGACGTACTAAAACACGCTTTTGTGCCCACCCTAACTTTTAGCAAGGATCAGATTATCCTTATCTGCGCCATTTTTGGTACCACTATTTCGCCATTCCTGTTTTTCTGGCAAACGTCGCAAGAGGTAGAAGATAAGATAGCGGCTGGCAAAGTTACGGCGGCTCTCCGGCGCGGTACCAATAAGTCAGCCATAAAAAGTATGCGCGTAGACGTTTGGTCTGGAATGCTTTTATCCAACCTAGTGATGTTCTTTATTATCGCAGCTTGCGGCGGAACTTTATTTCCGCATGGAATTACAAACATCCAAAACTCGGCCCAAGCGGCACAGGCGCTTAAGCCATTTGCCGGTGAAACTACTTTTTGGCTATTTGCTCTAGGTATCATTGGCACTGGCATGTTAGCTATTCCGGTTCTAGCAGGTTCAACGTCGTACGTCGTTGCCGAAAGCTTTAAGTGGCAGTCTGGCTTTAGCCGCGAGCTCAAGCAAGCTTACGCATTTTACGGCGTGTTAATTATAGCCATGCTAGTAGGATTGAGTATTAACTTTATCGGCCTGGACCCGATCAAAGCCTTGATCTACGCGGCTGTCGCTAACGGCATCGTGGCGCCCCTGGTGCTGGGCCTGATCGTCCTAATCAGCAGCAATAGCAAGATTATGGGGCACTGGGTCAACAAGCGCTATGTCAGCGCTATCGGCTGGGCCACAACTGGCCTCATGACCATCTCTGGCATCGCTGCTATCTGGGCATTGTTCCAATAATGCTGCACTTTCCCCAGCTAGCTCCAAGCTTTGAGTGGTGGCATCTTCCGTTGCTGTTTGTTGCCGGATTAATAGGCGAAAGTTTTGGCGCACTTGTTGGCGGCGGCAGCGTTATCACTATGCCCGCACTATTACTAACAGGCATACCGCTGCAGTCAGCTATCGCCGTAGATAACGCGGCTTCGCTCGGCACCGAAGCCGGCATAGTGTCTGAAACCTGGCCAAAAGTAGTTAAAAATAAACGCATTGTTTTACTAATGGCGCTGCCTCTAACACTTGGCGGAGCCCTAGGCACTTGGCTGCTGCTAACTGTTCCTGGAGATGTAATAAGGTATCTGATGGCGGCAACAATCATCGTCCTATTGATAGAAGCTCACTTCGCAAAAAAACCGCGCGCCGGCCGCATAAGCATGTCAAGGTATGAAATAGTGATTGCGTTTTTATTCTTGATAGGCATATATTCCAACTTTATGGCCGCAGGGGAAGGAGCCTTCAGTCGAGTCGGCTTGATGTTAATCCTGGGGTGGTCGTTTATAAAAAGCCAGGGTATAAAAGCGGCAGCCACCATGCCATCCCGAATTTATTTACTAATAGTCACCGCTGCGACAGGACTGATTATTTGGCCATACTTGCTAACAATGTGGTGCGCCACGTTTTTTGCCGGCAAGTATGCCACAGAGTTTGCCAAAAAGATTCCTGATCGGCACATGAGAAGCGCCCTAACTGTCATAAGTTTGGCATTTGTCGTGTATCTGCTGTTCTTCTATTAAGCGAGATCTAAAGACATTAAGGTGTCGCCACGATCTTTGTTGCGGCCCACAGTTAAAAAACCAATGGCTTGATAAATGTGGATAGCATGCTCTCTTTCGCCGGTTGCTACATGAAGCTTTTGAAATCCGTTGTCTTGCGCCCAGTCAACCGCCGTTTGCGCCAATCTGCTGCCAATTCGCTGTCTGCGGAAAGAGGGTAGGACCGCCATACGTTTTATCTGGCCTTCGGTTGCAGTAATCTTTTTAAGCCCAATGAACCCAGCTATTGTCTTAAGTGTTTTATCGCGGGCTATAAAAAAGTTGCCGCCCGGCTCGACATAATAATTCTGCATATCTCTAAGATCGGCCTGAGAAGAATAAATTCTGCCATGGAAGTCGCTTTCGCCGTCAATTCTTTGCTGAAACCTAACTGCTAAGTGGTGGGTAGCTATTAAGTCGGCTGTTTCTTGATCTCCATTGAACGCCCCTATAGCAATTTCACTCGCAACCATATTTACTCCGAGCGCAGGGCTTCAATAGGATCGCGACGAGCAGCCTTGAGAGCCGGGATAGTGCCAAATATTACACCGACCACCAAAGACACGCCAAAGGCCAGCACTACAGTTTGCCAGCTAATGGCTGGGCGGATGTCCGTGAAAGCGCGCATCAAGCCATCGATCGCCAGAGCCAAAACTACGCCGATCGTACCACCGATTACACTCAACGTGGCCGCTTCTACCATGAACTGGCTCAGAATCTGGCGGTTGGTCGCACCAACAGCTTTACGGATGCCAATTTCATGTGTGCGTTCCGACACCGACACCAGCATAACGTTCATGATGCCGACTCCACCCACCAGCAGGGAGATGGCCGCTACACCAGCTACTAATTTGGTCAATAAACTCAAAATATCTTGGCTGGCAACAACGTTCTGATTACCACGCGACACAGACAAATTACTTTGGCCGCCGTGCGACCTGTCTAGAGCGCGCTGGATAGAATCGGCCACTTGATTGACCTGCTTCGGGTTGGATGGCTTAGCCAAAATTTCGTAGGTGGGCGCAGCATTATTAGCAAGATCTTGTGCAACTTCATTAGGGATAAAGATAGCATTATTAAAATCCGTTTCCTGGGTGAGCGGCGTGGTGGTGAAATTATTAAAGATACCGCGGACAATAAAGCGTTGACCGTGAAAATTAAAGCTCCGGCCCAGCGGTACGTCCTCGTTAAACAGCGCCTCGGCGGCGTGCGGCCCCAGAACAGCCGCGTTGGAACCCTCGTCATCAGACGTTAAAAAGCTGCCGTAAGCTACCGATTGATTGAGTAGGCTGTCGAGATCAGTACCGGTACCAATTACAAAACCCTGGTCGTAGTTACCTTGGTCGCCGGTAACTTTGCCGGTCACAATGGTCAATGGCGCGCTCGCAGCTACGCCTTTTACGCCAGCTACCGTAGTAATGTCGTGCGTCCGCAAAGTACCGCTAAGGCCACTGCTGTCGGATAGCAGACTAACGCTGCCGTTCCCGTGGTCGCCGCCGGGATGAAGCTGTGCAGGCCGAACTGTTATAAGGTCATTACCAAGATGGTGAATTTGCCCGGTAACTTGCCGGCTAACCCCTTGGCCAATACCAATTATGGTGATCACCGAAACAACGCCAATAATCACGCCAAACATTGTCCAAAAACTGCGCAGTTTAGCGCCACGTACGGCATCAATGCCAGCCTTGAAATGACCGCGCGTTAGAGACGATTTCCTCACGACTGTCTCCGTTTTTTAGCCGCTGTCCGCTTGATTGGTTTGGCCTTGGTCTTTTTGCGCTTAGGCCGAGGGGTAGTCAACTTGCTAGGTATAGCTTTCATGATAGCCGAGACGCCAGCCAAAACATCATCTTCATTTACTGCGGCAGGCAGTGTATAGAGAACTTTGCGCGCCGTAGTAGCCACCCGGCCGAGAGCTGTTTTTTCGTCGTGAACAATCTGGCCATCGTGCATATACAACACCCGCGTAGCGTAACGGGTAAGTTCCGGGTTATGAGTTACAAAAATAACGGTGTTGCCGGATTTATGAATATCGGCCAAAAGCTCCATGACCAGTAAAGAACTGGCACTATCCAAGTTGCCAGTTGGCTCGTCGGCAATGATTAGCTTAGGGTTGTTGACCAGCGCCCGAGCAATAGCAGCACACTGCGCTTGACCGCCGCTCAGCTGGCCGGGCAAGAAATATTCGCGGTTTTGCACGCCCACGCGCTCCAACATTTCGCTAGCCAGTTTGATCCGCCGGCTAACCGACACGCCTTTGTAAACCAGAGGTAAAGCAACATTCTCCAGTGTCGTCAGGCGGGGGAGGAAGTTGAAAGATTGGAAAATAAAGCCAATGCTATCACGGCGAATTTTAGCGGCTTGATTTGGCCTAAGGCGTCCGACCGGCTTAGAATCAAACTTATAGCTGCCGTGCGTAGGTCGGTCTAATAAACCGATGATGTTCATAAGCGTGCTCTTGCCGCAGCCGCTAGGGCCCATCACTGCCACGCACTCGCCCTTTTCAATCTTTAAACTGACCTCGTCGAGCGCCAGCGTAGAGGCGTCGCCGAAGCCGTACAGTTTACTGACGTCTTGGACTTCTATGAGCGGCATCTTAATACTAGTTTAAACCCTGGTTTGCACTTTTCGCAAGGTGTTTTGTAGTAATTTTTTGTATAATGGGTTGGAATGGCATCTTGGAGAGGTGTCCGAGTGGTTGAAGGAGCACGCTTGGAAAGCGTGTATGCGCCTCACGGCGTATCGAGGGTTCGAATCCCTCTCTCTCCGCCAATTATTCAGACTTGAGAAATTAGCAAGCGAACGGTTTTGAAAATGTTGTGGGCGGCGCCAACTGTTAAATTATCGCCAGTAGCCCATAGCCGTAGGCCATATTGACCAAATAATTCACTTTGCCGCACGCGGCCCACATGCACATCAGTAGTGCCAACTGCGTTGACTGGCTGAGGCACATCCTCACCGGTATGAAGCTCTACGCCAGGAGTTTCCGCCAATATATCTTTGGCGTCGCCAGCCGATATCGGTCTATCGAATTGAGCGTGGATGTCCACCGAGTGGCCATTAAACACGGGCACGCGAGCGCAAGTTACATCAATCGTCACGTCCTCGTCTAAGCCGAAGATCTTGCGAGTCTCGTTCTTATACTTTAACTCCTCGCTGGTGTCGTATCCTTCAAATGTGCCGGCTTTGGGCGCTACGTTGAAAGCCGTCAGTTCGGGAAAGACTTCTGATTGCGGATAAGAAGGGTAGGTGCGCCCGTCTAGCATTTCTTTTTGTCTTGTGAGCATCGCTTCAACATGCTGCCGGAATTCATTAATGCCAGGCCAGCCCTGGCCAGAAATTGACTGGTAAGTGCTAACTGACAGGCTGCGTAAACTTGCTACCTCATGCAGACCGTAGATCGCTAAGGAACCAATGGTAGTAGTGCAGTTAGATTTAGCTAAGATACCATTTTCGGCATGATGAATAGCATCGGGGTTAATTTCGGGAATTATAAGCGGGACGCTAGGATCTTTACGCAGATCCGAAGATGCATCTACGAAATATCCGGCCTCGTCGGCTATCCGTTCGGCGTGGTCTTTAGCAAAGCCTGCCGGCGCGGTGTTGCAAACCGCGAAAAGGCCGCCGTAATCGGCTTCAGAAGCTAACTCAATCTGGACAGGATGACCGCCGACTTCAATAATATCGCCGGCGGAACGATAACTGGCAAAGACACGGGTGATTTCGGCAATCTCTGAATCTTCAAAATATTTTATTAGCTTAGAGCCAACTAGCCCGGGCCCGATTATGCCAATAGCCGGTGGAGCAGCTATAGCATGCGGCACTGAACCCGTTCCGACTGGAACAAGTATTTCGTCAGTTTCGACTTCGTCAACCGTTAACGTTGGCATTTCAAGCAGTTGTCCCATAATCATATTATTTTAAAACATGTTGCCATATTTAGCTAGAACAGCAGCAAACTCTGTTTTTCCACTTCGGTAGAGAAGTGTTACAATAGTCTTTATTATGCTTGTGGCTAGTTTCTTTATCTGGTGGTACGGTCGTGGCTGGAAACAGGTGGCGCTGAGTATTAAACCGCGACTAAGTTCCGTAGCCTATACTTTTTCGGTTACTCAGCTGCTTAGGACTCTGTTCGCTCCCTGGCGCCGAATCATTACTTATCCCGGCTCTAGTTTAGGGGAGCGACTAAAAGCTTGGGGTGATAATATCGTCAGTCGCACCATCGGTTTTTTGGTGCGTTTGATAGTGCTCGGCGCCGCTTTAGTGGCGATAACTACAGTAAGCCTATTGAGCGTGATTGAGCTAATCCTGTGGCCACTACTGCCGCCAGCTATACCGTTATTAATTATTTTGGGGATAGTCTGATCATGCAGCCGGACACTCAAACTTCCCCCAGCACCCAGCTTATAAATCTTAAGACCCGCCGGGCTGGCGAAGCCAGAGTGGGCAAATTTCTCAATAAAACCGCCTACAACGGTTTGCTAATCGTCGGTGTAGCGGCTCTGCTGGCTGGCGTAGCGGTGATTGTCCTAGAGCACAGCCTGCATGGATATTTACTAATCGCCTTGTCACTTATTTGCTACGTGCCGGCTGTTTGGTGGCACCGACGTCTCAAGCCGCTGCCAGCCGATGGTACCGATCTTAACAGCCGTCTATCGGCCGACGTATTGGCGTTGCTTAAGCCCGGTACCGCCAATCAGATGTCAGGTGTCTGGTCAGCACTCGGCGACCACTGGCAAGCCAGGTTTTTCTTAAATCACTTGCTGCTAACCAGACCGATGGTGGCCGAACACCTTAATACAGATCCAGCTGCTCTAGGTCAGGCTTTACAGACCGCTACCAGATTGGCGGACGCCAATCACAGCCCGCTTATAGAGCCCGGCTTCGTAATTGCCGGAATGATGTTAGCTTCGCCTGGAGTCAGTCAGTTGTTAACACAGTTCAAGGCTCGTCCCGCCGACACAGAGGCTATAGCTAATTGGCTGGCCCGCGGCCTAGCCGAGGAAGCCCGCCGCGATCAGCAAAAGTTTGGCGGCATCGGCCGCGATTGGGCCTTTGGCTACACCCCTCTGCTTAACCGGTTCGGACAGAACTTTAGTTTAGGCATCGCTAAATACGGTGCCCATTTTGACTGGCTGGCTAATTCGGAAGGTGTCAAGGCGATTGAAGCGGCGTTTGAAAACCGAGCCGGCGCCATTGCTTTGGTCGGCCCGGACGGTATCGGTAAAACATCCACCATTTACGCTCTAGCCCAAAAACTTATAGAGGGCAAGACTGGCCAGCGGCTGGCATATCACCAAGTAGTAGCGCTCAATGCCACTGACATAACTTCTACCGCACGTGGCCCCGGCGAACTAGAGCACATCATGTTAAGTCTCGCCAGTGAAGCCAGCCATGCCGGCCATGTAATTCTATTTTTCGACGACGCACAACTGCTATTAGGCGGCGGTCCGGGCAGTTTTGATGCTACGCAGATTCTGCTCTCTGTCATCAAGGCCGCTTCCGTGCCGATAATCCTAGCTTTTACGCCCAACGACTACCAGAGGCTTAGAACCAAGAACCAAAGCCTGGCCAACCTAATGACGCCGGTCATACTCCAAGAACTTCCGGAAGCCGGCGTGATGCGCGTACTCGAAGACACGGCCATCGGCCTGGAAAATCATCATCAAATCTTAGTGTCGTATGAAGCCATGCGCGAAGCTTACCGTCTAAGCGGTCGTTATGATCAAGACGCCGCTTACCCCGGGAAGGCTATTAAGCTGTTAGGCCAGGCTGTGCCTTATTCAATACACTCGGTTGTCACAGCCGAGAGCGTTCAAAAAGCTATCGAGCAAACCCGCGGCGTCAAAGCTTCGTCGGCAGCGCCGGCCGAAGCCGACGCGCTTCTCAACTTAGAAGACAATATTCACCGCCGAATGATCAATCAGTCCCACGCTGTTAGCGTAGTAGCCAGCGCGCTGCGCCGAGCAAGAGCAGGCGTTACCAACCCCAATCGACCAATCGGCAGTTTTTTGTTCCTCGGACCAACCGGTGTCGGTAAAACCGAGCTAGCCAAATCAGTGGCAGCTACTTACTTTGGCTCCGAAAAAGCTATGGTGCGGCTAGATATGAGCGAATACCAGCAACCAGATGACGTGCAGCGGCTGCTTTCAACCGGCGCCGAGGCCAGCCAAACCAACAGCCTATTAATGTCGGTCCGCAACCAGCCATTTACAGTAGTGTTATTAGACGAGATTGAGAAAGCCCACTCCAACATCTTAAATTTGTTGCTCCAGCTGCTAGACGAAGGCCAGTTGACCGACTCGGCAGGCAAGGTCGCGTCATTTAAGGATTGCGTAATTATTGCTACTTCTAATGCCGGCGCCACCGAAATCCGAGATCGGGTAGGCCGCGGCGAGAGCCTGGAAAGTTTCGCGCCGCAGTTCACAGACCAGCTAATCCAGAGCGGTCAGTTTAAGCCGGAGCTTTTGAACCGTTTCGACGAAATGGTTTTGTTCCGTCCGCTAACGCCGGAAGAGTTGGGCCAGGTCGTTCAATTAATGGTCGGCTCGGTAAATAAAACTTTAGCCAATCAAAACATTACCGTAGAGCTCACTCCGGCCGCCATTGCTAAAATTGTCGAGAAGGGCAATGATCCGCGCCTGGGCGCCAGGCCGATGCGCCGTACTTTGCAAAAAGCCGTCGAAGACACAGTTGCCCAAAAGATACTCCGCGGCCAAGCCCAAGCTGGCAGCCACATCCGCCTTGATGCCCCCGATCTGGCTATTTAATAGGCTTCCTTGCTAAAATCTCTTATTGCATATTTAATATCTTTTATGCCAGAAACCACGCGAACCAGTATGACGGCAGCGCCTCCCCAAGTTACGGAAGCTTACTATCCAGCCGGCATCGCTTCCCAAGAACTATTGCTCGGCGGTCATATCAATACCACGTTTTTGATTACAGATAGTGAGGGTCAAAAATCTATATTACAGCGTCTTAACCATTCTACTGACAATTCCATGGCCGTTGACTACCAAGTAGTTTCATCACACTTGGAGGAAAAAGGTTGGGAAATGGCCCAGCTGCGCGAAACCGTGGACGGCAAGACATATTTGTCAGATAATCGTGAAAAATTGTGGAGATCGTTATCTTATATAGAATCGGAGTCGAGTAGTGTTGCCGAAGGCAGCATTGAAGCCAATGTTGCTCTTGGAGGTTTACTTGGCAAGTTGCACAGAGATTTATCGCAGCTGGATTATCAGCCCCGAACAACCGTCTCACCTTACCGTGATGTTCGTCAATTCACGAGCCAGCTAGTTGATCTTGTACCTGAAATGCCGCGTCGGGAGACGCGTATTCTGGCTTCTGCTGTAGCCGTTGAGGCCGATAAAAACACGATAAACGACACTTCCCAGCAGCTTATCCATGGCGATCCCAGGATGGCTAACGCGCTATGCAGACAGGGTAAACCTTTCACGTTTATTGACTGGGACGGCTTAGTCGCCGCTAGCCCGCTGTTCGATGTCGGCGACTTGATCCAATCGGTAGCAGCCAGACTAAAGTTCGAACCGGCGGGCAACTTCTCAAGATCAGATATACAAGATGTAATAACGGCTTATCATGATAGCGCAGAGCTTGATATTCCCCAGAAAGTATTTATGCGAAAAGCCATGGCAGCAGGGAGATCGGTAGCACTCTGCCTCAGCATGAGATGTTTGATTGACAGCGTAGAAGATTACTATTTCGGCTGGGAGGCTAGTGGTTTTGATTCACGCCAGGAGTTTAACCTGCACAGGGCCAACAGACAATGGGAAGTTTACCGGTCATTGTCTTGAGTAAAGAAGTTTTAGCTAATTAATGTGCCGACAGCGTCGCCGCGAGCGGCTTTAGCAAGATTGTCGGCCTTAAATGCATCAAAGACCACAATTGGCTTGCTATGCTCGGAGGCTAGGCCGATAGCCGCCTTATCCATGACTTGGATTGAGTTATTTTCCAGCGCGTCTTGAAACGACACTTTTTCTAATTTGGTAGCGTCGTCGAATTTGGCCGGATCTTTATCATAAACGCCTTCAAACTTTGTGGCTTTGAGCACCGGCTGGCAATCCAATTCCAGTGCGAAGCTGACAGCTGCCGTATCGTGCGTCACGTAAGGCCGAGCAGTACCGCCGGCAATTATTAACACACGGCCTTTTTGCAAGTGTTTTTCGGCCAGGCGGTAAGAATACGACTCAGCGATTTGCGTAGCGTAGATGTTACTCAAGCAGCGCGTTTGTACATCGCGAGCTTCAAAAATGTCAGTCAGCGCCATTGAGTTAATAAGACCGCTCAGCATACCCATTTGGTCGCCGGTGACGCGCTTGATACCATGGCCGGCTATCTCGGCGCCGCGCACCATATTGCCGCCGCCAACTATCAGTACCACCTGGCAGCCAGTTTTGATAACTTTTTTAATTTCTTCAGCCAGGAAGGCGGCTATTTCCGGATCAACGCCAAAGTCATACTTGCCAGCCAGCTGTTCGCCGGAGAGTTTCAACAGGATGCGCTTGTAAGGTGTCTCTGCCATCTCGTCATACAGTGTAGCAGATAAAACAATTAAATTAATCTTAAACTTTATAGCCAGACCTTGGGTGGTCTGCTTTACTGGAAACATGCCTCAATTAACCAAACAGGATGTCGCCGACGTAGTCGAGGAAGTTCTAGACCGTAAACTCGATGAAAAGCTAGATAAGAAACTCGGCTTGCAAGCAGGCCAGACTCTAGATGATAAATTAGGCCTGAAGCCTGGCGAGAATCTAGGCGACAAGTTAGGCCTGAAACCTGGCGAAACTCTAGACAGTAAGTTGGGCCTTCGGCCCGAGGAAACTCTAGATGACAAACTGGACCAAAAGTTTGGCTTTTTTGCTGAGCACATGGATAACAAGCTCGATAGTCTGGCAGAAGCAGTCAGCACCATAAATACTACTATGCACAGCTTGGCTCGCCAGAGCGATCTGGAAGAAGTAAAAGCAGATGTTAAAACCATCAAGCTCGCCGTACGAGCCACTAACGACGACCTCCATCGTTTATAAAACGGTTTCGACCGATTCGCGCAAGCCTGTAGTTTAATCAAACAAGCCACAATGCTGTCGTACTTATTACTATTTTATTGCTGACAGCAGGAGTCTATACTAAGTAGCCTATGGGAGACAAAAAGTACGACGACGAGGCATTGCAGCGCGTCGCCGAATTAGTAGCCGAGCAAGTTAGCAGCCAGCTCAAGACCGCTTTGGAATCTTTGGATGAGATTAAATTCCAGGTTGCTAGAATCCCGTCTATCTACGATGACTTAACGGAGCTCAAAAACGATATGAAAGCTGTTAAACAAGCTATCAAAGAGACTAACAAGGATCTGCGCGAGCTGGATGCCCGGGTCACCGATCTGGAAACTGCCGCTTATCACGCTTAGATATTAAGGTCATGGCCCGTATTAAACTTTACTCCTGGAACATCAACGGCATCCGTGCCGTTGCCCGGAAAGAATTATTTCAACCCTTTTTAGACGGTGAAAAACCAGACATTTTGTGCTTGCAGGAAATCAAAGCCAAACCAGACCAGATCGACGTCGACATAGACGGTTATGACGCTTTTTGGTACTCAGCTGAAAAGCCAGGCTACA
This sequence comes from Candidatus Saccharimonadota bacterium, assembly GCA_029288485.1. Classification (GTDB taxonomy): domain Bacteria; phylum Patescibacteriota; class Saccharimonadia; order Saccharimonadales; family UBA4665; genus JARIHC01. The sequence goes on from JARIHC010000004.1 coordinate 232,678, forward strand.
GCGGCACCGGGCTACTCACCAAACCAAAGCCCCTGCAAGTAATCAACGGCTTTCCTAAGGACATTATCAAGAAGTTCAAAGTTAGCGGCGATACTTACGGCGACCCAAACGCCGAAGGGCGGGTGATAGCTGCTGAGTTCGACAAATTTTGGATCGTGACAGTTTACACACCAAACGCCAAAGACGACCTCAGCCGTATACCGCTTCGGCACAAACATTGGGATCCGGCCTTTTTAGCATATTGCCAGCAACTAGAGAAGACCAAGCCGGTCATCTTCTGTGGCGACCTAAATGTAGCCCACACGCCTGACGATCTGGCCAACGACAAAGCCAACGTCGGCAAAAAGGGCTTCACCGACGAAGAACGCGCCGGTTTTCAGGCCTTTGTCGATGCTGGCTTTGTCGACACCTTCCGCATGTTCAAGCAAGGCAAAGGCTACTACACCTGGTGGTCGCACTTTGCCAAGGCTCGCGAACGAAACGTCGGCTGGCGCATTGACTACTTTCTTATTTCAAGCAGCCTAAAAGATAAGGTCAAAGCTGCTGCCATCCACGCGGACGTAATGGGCTCTGACCACTGTCCGGTGTCTGTTACACTGGAAGTATGAGCAAGACTGACGCCAACACTACTCTCCAGGAGTTAAAAAACCTGGTGGACAAGTTCGAGCAAGAGCGCGGATGGAAAAAACATCATACGCCCAAGAACGTCGCTATTTCGCTTTGCATAGAGGCCGCTGAACTGCTTGAACATTTTCAGTGGGATGAATACCAGCGTAACGATCCCGATGGCATAGCAGACGAGTTAGCGGACGTTATCCTAAATTGCCTCAATTTCGCCAATCAAATGGATATCGATATCACAGCTGCTTTTATGAGCAAGTTCGAGCGCGTCCAAAAGAAATATCCTGTAGAACTTTTTAACCCCGCTAACGACAATTCAGAAGAATACTTCCGAATTAAAAAACGATACCGCCAGCAGGGGGACAAAAAAGAGGACAAAAAGTGACACCCGACAAGCACACTAATCAAGAGCTCTTTTTAGAGGTCGGCGACGGGCATCAACTTTACGTCCACGACTGGGGTAATCCTAAAGCTAAGACGCCAATTATCTACCTCCACGGCGGGCCCGGAGCAGGTTGCAACGACGGCCACAAACAAACCTATGACCCAGAGCTACAAAGAGTAATATTCTTTGACCAGCGAGGGTCGGGCAAGAGCCTGCCCGCGGCCGAGCTATCAAACAACACTACAAGTCGCCTCGTTGAAGATATTAACCAGATAGCTGACAAATTGCAGATCAATAAATTTATCTTACACGGCAGATCATGGGGAAGCTGCTTGGCCCTTTGTTATGCTATTGAATACCCCAAGCGGGTCGCCGCTATGGTAATCGGCGGTATTTTCTTAGGCACTAAAGAAGAACTGGACTTTGATGAAAAGGGTACCCGCTACCATACATTTTTCCCTGAAGCCTGGCAAGATTTCTTAAATAACACACCTAAAGCCCACCATACCCACCCCATGACTTACCATATGGAAGCCATGGCAAAAGGCACGCCCGAGGAAGCCAAAAAGTCAGCATATGCATATTCGACACTAATCTTAAGTGTGCTGAGGCTAGATGACCGGCCGCGGACTTTGGACTATAAAGCCTTCGGCGACAACGATGATTGGTTTGGCTTAAAAGTCGAAGCACACTATAAAATCAACTCTTGTTTTCTGGACGATCAATACATCGATCAAAATGCGGCGGCACTGACTATGCCGGTATGGATTATCCAAGGCAGATACGACGTAATGTGCGTACCAGAAGTGGCTTACCAACTACATCAAAAATTACCCGATAGCCGTCTTATGTGGGTGGCTGCTGGGCATAGCGGCAGCGACCGCGCAATTTACGACGCCACCAGGCCTTTATTGTTATCGCTAACCGATGCGCTGTCATGAGTCGCCCGTACGCTGTTTTTGATATCGACGGCACCATTATCCGTTGGCAGCTGTACCACGCCATTGCAGACAATCTAGCCAAAACAGGGCATATCGAAGCTGATCTGTTTGAACAAGCCCGCGCCTCTCGTATGGAGTGGAAGAAGCGGGTCGGCGACGACGCCTTTAAAGACTACGAGAAAAAGCTGGTTAGTATCTACGACAAAGCTCTAACCGCCTTAACGGCTGATGATTTTATGGCCGCCGTACAGCATGTGTTCGATGAGTACAAACAGCAGACCTATACCTATACCCGCGACTTAATCCACTCCCTGCAAAAGCAAAACTATCTGTTATTCGCCATATCGGCCTCTCAAGAGGAGGTTGTGAAAATGCTGGCTGAATATTATGATTTTGATGCTTGGGCAGGCTCCACTTACCCTCGTAAAGGCAGTCATTTCACCGGCCAAAAAGTACCGCTCAGAAGTGACCTCAAGGTCAAGACTCTGCAGAAATTTATTAAACAGTTTGACGCCACTAACAGAGATAGTGTAGCCGTTGGCGACAGCGATAGCGATATCCCTATGCTAGAAGCAGTAGAGCATCCAATAGCTTTCAACCCGGATAAAAAATTGTTCCAGCATGCTAATCAACAGGAGTGGAAAATAGTTGTAGAGCGCAAAAATATGGTTTACGAATTGGAAAGTGAAAATGGATCGTACATACTGGCACAAACAAACACCTGATAAGCCGCTGTTTCCGGATCTGGTATGGAGCCGGCCGGAAAATAAGCGGCAAGCTGGTAAACTGCTGATCGTAGGCGGCAACGCGCACGGTTTCGCATCTCCAGCTGAAGCTTACGCCGAGGCCGAAAAAACGGGGGTCGGCGCCGCCCGCGTTATCTTACCCGACAGCCTGCAAACAACGGTTGGTAAAGCCTTTGCTGCCGGCGAATACGCACCCAGCACACCCAGCGGCAGTTTGTCCCAAAAGGCACTTAGCGAGCTGTTAGACGCCGCCAAGTGGGCTGACGCTACGCTCCTAGCCGGCGACTTTGGTCATAATAGCGAAACCGCTATATTACTCGAAAAATTTGTCCAGAATTACGATGGGTTATTAGTATTAACACAAGATGCTATCGACTATTTTACCTCTCTTAGCAGAGCAGTAGTAGAGCGCCCGAACACATTGCTTGTACTGAGCTTTGCGCAGCTGCAAAAGTTAGCAGCTAACGCGCGGTTTACCACTCCGTTTACTTATGATATGGATCTGCTTCATTTAGTAGATAGGCTGCATGAGTTTACTGCGCAATACGAGCCTCACGTAATTACCAAACATTGGCCGACTCTCTTTGCGTCCGCCAGTGGTCAAGTAAGCACCACCAAGCTAGAAGACGACCCTGATATAGGGCGAGTTATTACTGCCGCCAGAGCTGCTGTTTGGTGGCTGCAAAACCCCGGCAAGCCATTCGAAGCCTTAACCACATCTTTAGTGCCTGTAAATCCAGATGAGACATAGTTTGCTATACACGCAATAACATTGTAAACTTATACTATGGAGTTGTCATCCATCCGATCATACTCTCGTATGCCGGACCAGTTATTGGGCGCGGCCTTTGCTCAAGATCACGGCGACATCCAAGCAGCAGTAAGCAAAGTTGATCAGCTTAATGACCAAGCCGCTTCACTACTTCTAGAGCCCTGGGAGAGCGACCCTAGATATACCGTACGAGGACTACGAATTGCGGCTATGTACGCCTGTGCACCTAGCTTACGCACAGTGGCTAGCTCTCAAGCGCATAAAATTAGCACAGCTCAAGAAGTTGCAGATAACATGCAGGACATGTGCGCCCACTTGGTATCACCCCGTTTCGAGGTTGTAAAAGAAAAGCCCGAACATAAGGCTCAACTTATTGGCCAGCTTAGCGAGATCGCGGTGCTTGCAGCTATGTGGTGGGGCGTCGCTAACGGCTACAGAGACGAAAGAAGTTACATGCTGCCGGCCACCAAAAAAGAAGATGTAGGATATAGCAAGGGTGGCTATAAGTTCGCGGCAGACTTAGTTTTGCGCCAGAAGAGCGGTAAGAAACAATTTATTCAGGTGAAAAACGGTTATTCAAGAAGTGCTAAGCGGGCAATTGAGTTTCATCACCCTGAATTAGCCATAGTAATAGTCAACGACCTCGCAGAAAGTAGTTCGTCCGGACCAGCGCCATTACTTAAAGCCGTTGCCAGCAATCACCGATCCGTGCTAGAAGTCGCCAACCAAAAGATTGACGACAGATTGAGTACTGCCAGCAAAAGGGGCGTAGAACACCGCAGACAGTCAAGGTCGCAGCAAGTAGCGCTTGCTTAAAGGGAGTAAGAATTAAAGGAGGTAGCAGATGAAATGGCCGGAAACTCTAACAGTTGTACGACATGGCGAGTCAGCCTATAACGCCCTCAAGAAAGCCAGAGAACAAGATCCGCGCTACGCTGATTTCAAACGCGCCTTCAATCGCCGCCGCAAAAATCCTGAAGTCGCTAAGGCAATGGCCGAAGAACTGGTAAGAGACGGCACTTTTTCACTCGGCGTTGGCGACCATGATACGCCGCTGAGCGAAAAAGGGCATGAGCAAGCCAGAATTACCGGCAAAAAATTAGCAAAGATGATTGATCTGCCGGATGTAATTTTCGTTTCACCTTACGAGCGCACCCGGGAAACATTGGCATCTATGGCAACTGCGTGGCCGGAACTTGGCGAGGTAAAAGTGGTAGAGGAAGAGCGGTTGCGCGAGCAAGAACACGGCACCGCGTTACTCTATAACGATTGGCGAATCTTCCAGCTTATGCATCCTGAGCAAGAAATACTACGCGACCGGGAGGGACCTTACTGGTATCGCTATCCGCAGGGTGAAAACGTCCCGGACGCCAGAGAGCGTAACCGCTCATTGCTCGGCACGACGACACGAGATTACAGCGATAAAGACGTTATGTGGGTAGGACATCATTTGTCAATTCTGTCTACGAGAGCTAATTTGGAGCGTTTCGGCGCCGATGAGTTCATAAGATTGGATGACGAAGAAAAACCCGTCAACTGCGGCGTGACTATCTACCGCGGCGACCCGGACCTTGGCCAGAACGGTCGGTTAGTCCTAGATGTTTATAACCAGCAGTTGTATTAAATTAAGGAAAGTTCTTTTCGAAGCTTAGACGACCGGTAGCTTTAGCGGCTGCATTTAGTAGCAGTTTGTTGAGGCGTAATCGCCAAAACCATAGGTACTACAATGCGTAGGGGCGTAGCTGTTGCTACCATTCACACCATTAGCTCCACTAAAACCACGCGGACCCATTGCGCCACTATCACCTTTATCGCCCTTGTCGCCTTTCAGTTCTTCTTTGTGAGCTTGTGCGTAACTATCGACCTGAGCCGGAATACTGCTTAGGGCTACTAGGCTCAAACCAGCTGCAACCAGACTTACAAATAGCGTTACAATGCACAGCGCCACTAGCCACTTAGGTGATTGTGGTTTGGTTTTCGCATGTCTAACGTTTTTCTCTACTGGCAATTTCATTCTTAAACTCCCTTAATTCAATTCGTTTCGTCCAGCAAGTACGGCAACTAGAATGAGAGCAGCTAAAATCATTAGAGCCGCTAGAAGTACCCATCCAAGTATTCTCCGTGCTCTTTTACGCTTCGGCTCCTCTGCAAGCCATTGCCGGTCGGAAACAAAAGCTTTCGCTCCCAGCTCTTCATACTCTTTGAGTTTTTTATTCATTCTCCAGAATTCAATGTCTATGAGTATAGGTATAAGTCCAAGACATAGGGGCAAGGTTGCTATGGCGGCTGCTTTTACTAACCCGCGGCTCGGCACTTTCTCCGGCTTAAGCTTAGTGGCCAAGACCCCATAAAATACTGCCCACGGTATAAAGTAAATTGACAATACGGAGATAATCGCCATTATAATAGCGGATGAGCGCTGGCCCTTAATCAGCGCCTGTAGCTCTAGCGGCGGCATATGGCCCGAGGGACTGCTTATCGAAGGGTCCTCATTTTTGAGTTGCTTTTTCAGCTCTTCGGCCCTGAGGTAGCTGCTGCCATGAGTTTCGACAGCTTGATTTATGAAGTCAAGTGACTCAGCGTCATCGCCATTAAAATAATGTATGATTGCTTGCAGCTCATAAAGTTTATAAACTTCTGTACCGATTTTCTCGTTGTATTGATACTTATCCGCAAGTGTATCTAGATGCTTTTGGGCATTGTCGAGTAAATCTAGGTCGAGTTCGCCTTCGGTAGCTTTTTCTATTCTATCCTCAAGGGCTTTGACTTGCTTGATGTAATTTTGCTGGATTTTTGAGCGCGCTAATTCCATTATTATAAATCTCCCCAGATTCACTTCACGGTGCATTTCTGAAAAAATCAGAATTGGTGGGCGAGGAGGGAATCGAACCCTCAATCCGTTAGGAACACGATTTTGAGTCGTGCGCGTATACCAGTTCCGCCACTCGCCCTCAGACATAAACCGCTTGTGTAAACGGTAGGTTACAAGGGGTAATTGTACTATAATTGACTGCGTAGAGCCAGCTAAAGGCTCGTGTTATTGTTATGGCTACAAACCAATCGCGCTCACCAGACAAACATAAGTCCCAGACAGATAAGTCTGAGGATTCGAGTGCCAAAATAGCTGCGGGTATTATCCGTGAAAAGGTTGCTCGCTTGTACAGCAAAGAGCCCGACGCCAAACAAGAATTAACCAAAGTTGAAACTGTGCCCAGACGCAGCAAGCATCAGAAGTTTATGCATGAACTTAGTACTTCAGGTAAAGACCTGGCCGCTATCCAAACAGAGTGGCACAAGTATTATCAAGGTCTTACTAGCCGCGAAAAACACGAAGTTTGGCATGAATTTTACGCAAGTCAACCGGCGCTTGAAAACCGCACAGATAACCCCCAAACTTTGGCGGAGCATAAGCACGAGGCAGTCCGGCCTAACCGTAAGCTGCGCGAGGCTCGCAGCAAACAAGAGGTAGGGGCTGCGCTGCGCGAAAAAGTTACAGCCGGCGGCCAACTAAAAGCCAAGCATCATTTGCAGTCGTTGTTGTTCGGACTGGCTATCGGCTTGATTGTGGTAATTGTTTTTCTATTTGGTTTCTTTAACGAAGTGGTGATTGCGCCTTTCATACAACCTAGTCGAGCAGCCACAGCTACGCCGCTGATCGTCAACAGCGGCAGCATCAGCCCGACCGCCACGCCAGAAGTTATTATTCCTAAAATCAACGTTGAGATTCCGGTTGATTACTCGCAAACTACCACCAACGAAGCAGATATAGAAAACGCCCTGGAAAGCGGCGTGGTGCATTATCCAACTACAGCTCGGCCCGGCCAGAACGGCAACGCGGCTTTCTTTGGCCACAGCAGCAATAACATATTCAATAAAGGCAAATACAAGTTTGCTTTTGTGCTGCTTCACGTACTGCAGAACGGCGACACCTTTTACCTGACTTATCAAAATAAGGTGTACGCTTACAAGGTCATCAGCACAACCATCGTTGACCCAAGCAACGTAGGCGTCCTAGGGCCAGTTCCGGGTCAGGCTGCCACTGCCACACTGATAACTTGCGATCCCCCAGGCACAAGCTTGCACCGGCTAATTGTTGTCGGTCAACAAATTAGCCCAGACCCCTCGACTAACTCTCAGGCCTCCGCTAGCAACCAACCAGCCAGCAGCACTAACTTGCCGGGCAATGGGCCAACTCTATGGTCTCGCTTCGTTCGCACAGTCTGGGGCAAGCTGATAATTGCCGGGCTGCTTATAGCCCTGATTTACGCGGCAGTCCGTTGGACTATTGGTCCGCGGACGTAAGCAGAGGAGTTTGATTGAGATTGACTTGGCCGGCTGGAGTACTAGCTGCGGCGGGAGCAGACGCCAGCGTGTAAACAAACTTAAAATTCGGCGCGAAAGCTGGCAAGTAAGCCGGGCTGGCCGGGATCATGATTTGCTGGTTGGTGTCATCGTAATCAAACATTATTAATTGGCCGCCAGTCACGTAAGTTAAGCGATTGCCATCCATCCAGGCCGCGTGCTGCTGCGGCGCATCAATTGGCTGCTGGGTAACGTAGCTGTAGCCTTTTTTATTCTCAATGTCATATACGCCGAACTGGTTACCGTTTTCGGCCATTATAAACTGCGCACTGTTAGAAAAGCTTACGAAGCTAGGCTGAGGAACGTGCAAGACTTGGGTCGGCACCAAAGCGTGGTCAGGCAATTTTTTGAGTTGCCCAACCGGATCTTTGTAAATGTAAGTTCGATCCAAATTGCTAGCGCCGGCCGCTACATAGAGCGTGCCGCTGTATTTGGTTAGGTCAAGTAGATATGTGCCACCGGCCGGGAAAGTGCGTTCCGGATAAACACGGTCGCCAATCTTCAGGCGCACCAGCACTTTCCCGGCCGGCGCGCCACTGTCTGTAGCGTAGAGCAGAGTATCGCTAGCATAAGACTGGTAGGCTAGAACGTGTTCTAACACTGTCACGGCTGCAGGAGCCGTTAAAGTAGCTTTTTGCAGCGCCAGAGTTTTAGCATCATACAAATAGTATTGGTCATATTTTTTATTGAGCAAGGTTAGCTTAGTTGGATTGGCCGATAAGACCTTATCAATATTCTGGGATTTGGCCAGGTCGGTTCTATCAATCAATATAAATTCGCTTTTGCCGTCGTAGTTATGCTGCAGCACGACATGCTTATTATCGTCAGCCCATTCTTCCAACTGCCAGTTTTCACCAGGTGTTGCAGCTTTAGACAGGAGATTATCAGGAAGTCTGAGACTCTCGGCTGGTTTGTCGGGATTTTTTAAATCGTAAAGATTGAAATCTATCATAGAGCCAGGCTTTTGTATCAACAGCCAGCGGCGGTCTGGGCTTTGCGTAGCCAGCGGCGGCGAAGCAGCGTAGGATTGTATTTTTTTACTGGTCAGTTTTTTGGGTATCAAGAACGGATAATCAAAGTGCTGCACATCGCCGCCTTCCACTTCAATAGTGCGTTGCCAGTTGCGATAACCATCGCGAGTTAACTGAACGTGATAAATACCAGCCGGCAGGGAAACGCGGGCATTGGTCTGAGAGTTGTTAAGTTTGCCGTTAAGGTAAATATTAGCCGGGTCAGGCTGGCTGGATAAGAACACCAGTCCGCTCTGTATAACCGTACCGTTTTTGCCTATACCAAAACCATAAGCTTGGTATAGCAAAACCAACGTAGCAATTACGATACCAGCGGCTATTAATACATAGCCAATCCACAAGATAACACGGTGCCTGGCTTGTCTGGCGGGGTCTAAAAAATCCATAAATTTAGTGTACTTTTAGTATGAGGGTACTTGCGCAACTCATCAAGAGGGTTTAGTATGTGTATAAGTTAATTTTCAGATACAGAAAAGACAAAACTGTGGGCAAAACCAATATCATAACCATTAACGACAGTCCGGCTCGCACCAGCAGGCGGCCAGCTAAGAAATTATCACGGCATTCCCAGCAGCGCTCTCAAACCTTAATGCGGCGGGCAGTTAAAAAGCCTGGAGCTAGCTTAAAACGCCGTATCAGAGTCCAAGGCCACACCGACGCTTTAATCGATCAACCACTATCTCGAGTTATGCCAAAAACTTCTTTTGGAAGCCCTGACCCCAAGCGCTTGCAGCGGGCCAGCAACGTTAAGAAGAGTCAGCTTATTAGGCACTTTAACCTTGGCGAACCTGGTTTTGCTATCTCGGTTACTGTCACGAAGCCGGTTGTCGAGCCTATAAGTCTGCCGGTTTCAGCTGAACCAACAGCACCTACGCCAGATTTTTTGGAACAAGCTATCGAGCGGGCCACTAGCCACTTGGAGCCTGCGCCTAAAAAACCACGCAAGCATCTATTACACCTTAAGCGTAAACACGCCTAAGTACTCGCTCCTTTTCGCCTTTTCTCTTATAATAAACCAGATGAAACCTGCCCGAACCCGTTTCGCACCCAGTCCGACTGGATTTCTACACGTTGGCGGCGTTCGCACCGCGCTGTTTGCCTGGCTAGTTGCCAAGCAAACCGGCGGCCAGTTTATACTGCGCATTGAAGATACCGACAAAGTCCGCGAAGTAGCCGGCAGCATAGACCACATTCAGGATAGCCTTAAGTGGGTTGGAATTAACTGGGACGAAGGGCCGTTAAAGCAATCAGACCGCCTAGACATTTATAAGCAATGGGCCGACAAGCTGGTAGCGGCGGGCAGAGCATATGCCGATCCGTATTCTCCAGAAGAACTACAAGCCTTTCGCGGTCAAGCTAAGGCCGCAAAGAAACCTTTTTTATTCCGGGACCACCGGCCGGATAATCCGCCAAAGTGGGATGGCAAGCAACCGCTCAGATTCAAATCCGAGCCAAAAGATTACCACTGGACCGATGCCGTCATGGGCGAGCTCAGCACTGGCCCGGAAGTTATCGACGACTTTATAATTATGAAATCCGACGGCTACCCGACCTACAATTTCGCCCACATAGTAGACGACGCCGAAATGAACATCACACACGTTATCCGCAGCCAAGAGTTTATAGCTTCAGTGCCAAAATACCTGAACTTGTACGAAGCGCTTGGCCTCTCACCGCCGATTTTAGCCTCGCTGCCATACGTAATGGCGCCAGCCGGCAACAAGAAGCTCAGTAAGCGCGATGGCGCCAAAGACATTTTGGATTACGCCCAAGAAGGGTTCTTACCAGAAGCAATGATCAACTTTTTGGCTACGCTTGGCTGGAATGACGACACTGAGCAAGAAATATTTAGTGCCGATGAACTTATTAAAAAGTTTGACTTAAATGAAGTTCACAAAGGCGGCGCGCACTTCGATGAGCGCCGGCTCGTATGGATGGACGGGGAATGGATACGGGGGGAAATTGAGTTCGATGACCTGTACAAACGCTCCAAAGATTTCTGGCCTCAGTCGGCCGCTGGCTACGATGATGATTACAAGCAAAAAGTGCTCGGCGTAGTCCGCGAACGGCTAAAATTCTTTGCTGAGCTACCAGAACTTAGCTCGTTCTTTTTTGAAGACCTGCCAGTTGACCCGGAACTAATTAGCAGCCACAAGCAGCTTAAAAAACTCCCGGCAGATGAATTAAAGAACTTGCTTGAAAGCGCCCGCTCAAGTCTGGAGGAAAGTGACTTTAACATCGATGATTTAACCAAGCGGCTGAATAATTTGCTAGAGCAAACCGCTCAAAAGCCGGCTGTATTATTCAGCCTGATCCGCATTGCCACCACGCAGGCACCGGCCAGTCCGGGGTTAGCCGACACGCTAGCGGTGCTCGGAAAAGACCGCAGCCTAAAGCGCATCGATGCCCAGTTAAAGACCCTTTGAAGCAGACTAGTTTAAAACCATAAGCGTTGATATAATACGCCTATGGATAGTGACATCAGGCCGCCAAAGCGGCTGGATAAGTCTCTGCCCGAGGAACCTGAGACTATCCCGGCAGACGACAAAACCGAAACATTTAAAACTCCCGAGGAGGCCGCCGCTCAAGACGATATAGGCGAGCAGCCGCCAGCTTCAGAGGCGCACGCCAATGCCGAGGACGCGTCTTTAGAGCCAGATGAATCCCTGGAAGAGTCAGACAAATCAATGCCCAAAAAAACATCCCGATGGAAAAAGTGGAATGCCTTTAATCGCTTAAACTGGCCGCCTGGCAAAAAAGAGTGGGCTATTTTTGTAGTCGCTTTGCTGCTAATTGCCGGCGGCGTATTCTGGTGGTTGCACAATAAAAAACCGGCTACCCTCAAGCCTATTCCTAAAGTTACCAGTACTAGCAAAACCGTACAGTCAACGCTCACCGGCCTGCCCGTCGACCCCAGCGTTAATAGCCGTACTGTCACCGGCGTAATGATAGAGAACAGTCTGCCGGCCCGCCCACAAGCCGGTCTTGGGCAGGCCGGCGTTGTTTTTGAGGCTGTAGCCGAAGCCGGCATCACGCGCTTTTTGGCACTCTACCAAGACACCGCGCCAAACAACATCGGTCCAGTGCGAAGCGCCCGGCCATATTACGTGCAATGGAATCTTGGCTTTAACGCCGGTTATGCTCATGTTGGCGGTAGCCCCGAAGCTTTAAACGACATCAAAGACTGGAACGTGCGCGACTTAAACCAGTTTTATAACGGTAGTTCGTATCACCGAATTAGCAGCCGGGCGGCGCCTCATAATGTGTATACCAGCATCGCCGCGCTTAACAAACTTGAAGTCGATAAGGGCTACACTACCAGCAAATACACTGGCTTTGCCCGCAAGAAGAAGGCCTATCGGCCCAAGAATCAGGCTGTCACAGCCGCTAAAATTAATTTCAATATATCTGGCGCGGAATATAACGTGCATTATGATTTTGACGCTAAAACCGATAGCTATGCACGAAGCGAAGGCGGCGCTCCGCAGATGGATTCCAACACTAACCAGCAAATCAAGCCAGTGGTTGTGATTGCCTTAATCATTCCGTACAACCTGAAAAGCGATGGCTACCATTCCAATTACGGCATTGTAGGCACCGGTCAGGCGATCGTTTTCCAGGATGGCCAGGCTATAAAAGCCACTTGGACGAAAAAGAGTAATACCGACCAGTTAACCTTTAAGGATGAGCAAGGCAAAGTTATTAGACTCAATCCCGGCTCCACTTGGTTAACTGCCGTTACTGGCATCGATAAGGTCGCTTATTCGCCGTAGGCCATGGACTACCTAGAAATTCTGCGCCGGCACTTACGCCTCTACCTGGTAGTTATAATCATACTCAATAACATCGTTCTAGTTGGCCTGTGGGCAGCAGGGTTAGAGCTAGCTCATTTATCGCCGATCGGACTGGTTAGCTGCAGTTTAATAATTAGCGCGATTGGTGCCTTAGCAATCGTTTATATAGGCAGCAATTTAATCCTTAAGCCTATTCAGGCTCTCCGTCAAGCTATCCTTAGCCTTAGTCCAGACGGTCAGCGCACGCCGCCGCCAGATATTCAGAACTTAAAAGTCGGCCGCGAACTGGTTGCCAGTATGGTCGGACAAATCAACCAGCTATCGAGCGTTGCGCGGCAAACGTCTGCTGTCAACGAAACTCAGAACCACGAGTTGGGACGAAACTTTATAGCTCAGAATATACCTTTGCCGCTACTCATACTTGACCCAACTGAAACTATTATTTTTGCCAATAGCGCGGCTGCCCAGTATATTGGCATTGCCGCCGACCAGCTGCTAGGCAAAAATGTTTACATGGTTCTGGACATGGCTTTCCCAGATCAAAACACCTTTGATAGGTGGCTCAAGCAAGCCAAGACCGCGAACGCCACAGCCACAGCCAGCTGGGAGCGTGTGCGGCTCGGTGTGCGCGACACACACCCGGCCCGGTTATTTGATTTAGCGGCTTATTATAACCGCGACAACCCTGACAAAATAGAAACTATGTTGGTGCTGTTCGATCACACCAAGCAGTACAGCCAGGACGAGCAGGCAATTAGCTTTATAGCCTTGACCGTCCACGAACTGCGTACTCCGCTGACGTTGCTGCGCGGCTATATCGAGGTGTTTGAAGAGGAGCTGGGCAACTCGCCTAATGTCGATCCGGACCTAAAAAGCTTCATGCAAAAAATGCGCGCTCAAGCCGAGCAGTTAACATCGTTCGTGAATAATATCTTGAACGTTGCCAGGGTAGACGACAATCAGCTAGAACTCCACCTGGAAAAGGAAAGCTGGCCGAACATTCTCAAAAGCGCTGTGAATGCCCTGAGTTTGCAGGCCAAAGTCCGCGGCATCACCATACATTGCCGCATAGATACGAGCGTGCCAGAGGTCGGCGTGGACCGCTTAAGCGTTCAGGAAGTCATTAACAACCTAATCGACAACGCCATCAAATATAGCGGCACCAGCAAAGTCATTAATATTGATTCGCATCTTACCAAGGAAGGTTTAATAGAAACTACGGTCCAAGATTTCGGGGTCGGCATCCCTAGCAATGTAATGCAAAATCTGTTTACTAAGTTTTATCGCGACCATAGAAATCGGGCTCAAATTGGTGGTACCGGTCTAGGATTATACCTCAGTAAAGCTATTATTGATGCCCACGGCGGCACCCTTTGGGTGCGCAGCAGACCGGGCCAAGGTAGCACCTTTGGGTTCACTTTAGTGCCGTACGCCAAGCTAGCAGAAGAGCAAAAACAAAACGGCGACACAGATCTAACGCGCAGCGCCCACGGCTGGATCAAGAACCATTCGCTATACCGGCGTTGATTCTGAGCTCATAGAACTAAATAAGTCCGCCAACATAGCATCTTCAGCAGCTTGCTGTTTCAGCTGAGTCTCTATGGGCGTAACTTGAGGTCGGATGTCTTTAGCGAGCTCAAAGAGCCTGCGCATATGAGCAAGATCAACATGATGAGCTTGCTCGGTTTGCTTTTGCTCAGGTTTAAAATCTCCAAATTTTATGTCGTTTGTATCAATTAGACCACTCAAGCGGCTTCTAATCCGAGTCTGTGGAACTGGCTTATCAAACCTGGTTTGCACGGACATATCAAATCGCCAAGTTGTAGGCCGCTCCGGCGCCAAAGCATCTTCATAAGCTACATTTAGCTCAATACCTACTTTGTGGCGCTCGCCCCAATCTTCAGACGGATAATTGCTGTAATCTGGGCCGCGCATTAGCGACTCGCGGTAATCCGTATCGCCTCTGGGAAAACGGTCACGTAGAACACTCAAAAGCAGCATCGCAGCAACCGGCTTATAGCGATCCGGGCCGCTTCTTTCGTTAGCTTCCTTTATGAGAGTGTGATGAGTAGTGGTAGGCCAGCTCATGCCGCCTGTAATAGCTTGACGCTTCAGAAACGCCTCCCACACCTCTTGCCTGGAAGTTTTGTCGGTAATCGTGATCGGCACGCGCCCGTATGCACCGCCTTCCCAAAGAACGCCTTCGTTGTCAGCGGTCAGCGTAGTACCGTTCTCGCCGCGCGCCCGCCGTTCGTCGGCAGCATAAACTGCTAATCGACCCGCCAGCCTATCAAATGTTTGGTTGGCCAGGTCAGCGATACCTTCGCTAACTATCCCGGGCGTTGACTCCGGCGACAAAACCATAGGCTGGATATATCCAGAATCTGATTGCGGTTCAGTAACTGCCATTTCACCCATTATTAAACTCCTTTGACGTTAGATCTATAGTATCGCTTGATCGGTGTCCGCACAAGCAAGGCCATGCTATAGTATTTGTGAATGGATACGAACACCAACACCCAGACTGGCCGCACCGTTCTTTGTATAGAAGACGAACACTTTATTAGTGAGCTTTACACCCGCGCACTTACTAAAGAGGGTTACAAAGTAACGAACGTGGCGGACGGCATAAAAGGCCTGGCCGAAGCCGAAACTAACCAGTACGACATAATTTTGCTTGATTTAATGCTGCCTAATTTGACTGGGGTAGAGATCTTACGAAAACTGCGTGATCCGGCCCGCCAGCCAGCCATTCGCTCTAAAATTGTTATCACCACTAATCTCGAGCAACGAGACGACGTCCGCGCCGATATTGAAAAACAAGCTGACGGCTATTTGGTAAAAGCCGAACTCACACCTCACGAACTCGTGGAGTTTTTAAATAAAGTTAAGTAGTTTGCGCCGCTAGAACGCTTGGCTCGCCAAACGCGGTTTCATCAAAAGGGTTGCCAGTGCGGCCCCACAGATAAGCCCGCCTGCATAGCTCGTCGAGACTCAACTTAAGCGTAGGCGAGGCTTCGTCTGGCACATATAACATATCGTCGCTAACCCACGCAAAATTGGATTCGGCCGCTTTATGCATCATTCTACCCATGAACTCTTCATCTATTTTGAGTGTCCGCAACACTCTTGACTCATAGCCGTATTCCACAAAAGCTCTAACTATATCAAACGCATGCCGATTGTAGAGTTCCTTTTCGTCATCGGTAATATCTCCTCTGATAACCGCTTCTCGCAATGTATCCACCTGGCTTGACGCGATTAAGCCGGCATTTTGGCCGTATTCGTCGTAACCCAGCTGGGCCCTAAAAGGGAATTGCTCGGGGTCAACTACCGACGGTCCGCATACTGTTTCAACCATTTCTACTCCTCGCCTTATACCTAATAAAATACAACGCAAGTCAACGAAGGGCAAGCATAAACAATACGTGGTGACCTCACGGGGAATCGAACCCTAAATTTGCCGTGCGTCGCTACAAATAACTAAATAGCACTATAACGAATAGAAGAGCGGCACTGGCGGCCAGCTGTTTAAATAAAACTTTTTCTTTCAAAACCACCGAACTGCATATATAAATCAGTCCGGGCCCTAACAGTAAGATAAGAATAGTAAAGTTAAGACCCAGCCGCTGTATAGAGTAGAGGCTAGCCAAGCCACTTATTGCATACAAAAATCCTGAGCCTATGCCCCAAGTAACCTGCCGCTTGTCTAGGCTGGCCACATTGGGGCGCATGAGCAATCGGGTGAGCATTAATACGCCTGCTGTGCGAATCAGCAGCAAATAGACTGGCGAAACTTTTTCGGCAAGTCCAAGCTTATAAGTACTATACGAGATGGCTGAGCACACAACTCCTAGAAAGAGATAAACTGTTCCTTTGTCGAGCTGCAGTCTTAACTTCTTGTCGGCATTACCCCAATACAGAATGACAACACCAATGACGATAGCAACTACATATTTGATTTGTCTTTCCGAGGGAAAAAGCACGTAAGCCAAAAAGCTGGCCAAGATAGGCTCAAGATTGTTGATCGGCTCCCTAAGTGAAAGATTCTTGGAGCTCAAGCCAACGTAATCAAAGAAATTCTGACCGAAGGATACAACAATCATCACAACCATCAAGCAACCAAACCAAATGGTTAAACGAGGCAAGAATGGATGCGCAAAGAGTGCTAATAACAGTAAGCTGCCAATCATGGTGCTAAACAGCAAAGTAACTAACTCGCCAGGCTTGATCTTGTTCTGGTTGTAGTTAAGTTTATCGACTGTCTTGCCGGCAACTTCGCCTATTACCGAGAGTAATGGGTAGATAAAATCCATGTTAATTAAGAGGGTGTGGTGACCTCACGGGGAATCGAACCCCGATTGCCAGGATGAGAACCTGGTGTCCTAGCCGTTAGACGATGAGGCCGAATCAGCCAATCCGAAGCTCGCCGTATCTTATCATATCTGTTAGAGGCCGTCCAGGGGTGGACAAACGTAAGGGGATTACAGATAATAACACCATGACAATAAAGTGGTGGGCTGATGTTCGGCTTCAAAAAAACATCCCAAAATAACTCTAAAACACCAGCTGGCAAATTGGCGGCCAGTCTACGCGACGAGCAAAAGCGCTTTGAGATTATTGTTAACAGTATCGATGACGGCGTCATTTTGATAGACAACCAGCAGGTAATTCAACTGATTAATCCGGGTGCTGCGACGCTCTGTGGCTGGCCAGAGAGTGAAGCCACCGGTATCAATATTAATAACGTCATGAAGATGGTGGACAGCAAAGGCCAAGACCTGCCAGAAACGGAGAATCCGTTCGGCCAGATCTTTGAGCAGGACCAACCGCTACACAAAGACAATGCTTATTTAAAAAGTCGCTCCAATAAATTTTTGTCGATCGCCCTTAGCCTGTCGCCGCTGCTAGACGCCAACAAACAGGTTTACGGCGCGGTTGCTGTTTTCCGCGATGTCACCA
The DNA here is from genome assembly GCA_029288485.1 of Candidatus Saccharimonadota bacterium. Lineage (GTDB taxonomy): Bacteria > Patescibacteriota > Saccharimonadia > Saccharimonadales > UBA4665 > JARIHC01. The sequence continues at coordinate 250,292 of JARIHC010000004.1, forward strand.
AAGCCCGAGCCGAAGAAAAACAACGGGCCGATTTTATTAGTACCGCCAGTCACGAAATGCGCACACCGGTAGCCGCAATTGAAGGTTATTTGGCACTAGCGCTCAATGACAAGGTTGCAACCATCGACAACCGCGCGCGCGGTTTTTTGGAAAAAGCCCACGCTTCAACGCAGCATCTAGGTAAGCTGTTTCAAGATTTGCTTACCAGCGCCCGTGCTGAAGACGGCCGCTTAACCAGTCACCCGGCTGTCATAGAAATGGGTGGGTTTTTGGAGCAGCTGACCAACGACCTGCGCTTTTCGGCCGAAAAGAAGGGCTTGTTTATGGAGTTCGCTATCGGCTCCAGCGATACGATCAATGCCAGCGCGCCAAAATCCGGCGGCGAACGCACCATCAAGCCGCTGTACTACGTTTACGCCGACAGCGACCGGCTGCGCGAAGTCATTACCAACCTCTTTGATAATGCTGTGAAATACACCGAGGAAGGCAAAGTAGTAGTCGGCCTAACCGGCAATGACCAGGTGGTTCAGTGCTACGTCAAAGACACCGGCACCGGCATCCCTAACGAAGACGTGCCGCATTTGTTTCAAAAGTTTTACCGAGTAGATAACTCGGCTACACGGACAGTTGGTGGCACCGGCCTAGGCTTATTTATTGCGCGCAAAATTATTGAGCTCTACAATGGCCGCATCTGGGTAGAGAGCGAGCTGGGCAAGGGCAGCACCTTTTACATCAATCTGCCGCGCCTGAGTGGCGAAAAAGCCCTTAAGCTCCAGGCCGGTAGCGATCAATCAGCGGCCTCAAAAACCATTAACTCCGGCGGGGCAGCATGATACAATGAAAGCAAGCATAAGCATAAGCAAGACCATATGGCCAAGATATTACTAGTAGAAGACGACAATAATCTGCGTGAGATTTATGAGGCTCGCTTGCAGGCAGAAGGATATACTATCATTTCAGCCCGCGACGGCGAAGAGGCGCTGGTAGTCGCCAAAGCAGAGAAGCCGGAATTGATTATCTCGGATATCATGATGCCCAAGATAAGCGGCTTTGAAATGCTGGACATTTTGCGTAATACCGAAGGACTGAAAGAAGTTAAGATCATCATGCTAACCGCGCTCGGCCAGAGCGATGACCAGCAGCGGGCAGACAAACTGGGCGCTGACCGATACTTAGTCAAATCTCAGGTTACGCTCGAGGATATAGTGAAGGCTGCTCACGAACTTTTGGCAGATGACCAGGCCGCGCCAACTCCGCCCGTAGCTGGCGCTACATCAGAACCAACACCGCCAGCATCAGCTCCAACGCCTGAACCTCCCGTAGCTGTGGCGCCTGAGCCTAAACCCGCGCCGCCACTACCCACACCTCCTTCAGCACCAAAGCCTGTTACGCCGCCTCCCGCAGCAACCACGCCCGCAGCTGCGCCGCCACCTGTTCCTGCACCGGCAACAACACCTACAGCAGTGCCGGCTCCTACTCCAGCACCTGCGCCAACTCCAGCAGAGCCCCCAGCATCTCCTTCTGTAGTATCGCCACCCGCGCCGCCACTACCCACACCTCCTTCAGCACCAAAGCCTGTTACGCCGCCTCCCGCAGCAACCACGCCCACAGCTGCGCCGCCACCTGTTCCTGCACCCGAGGCTAAGGCAGTAGAGCCGCCACAACCAGCCGCTTCTGACAACGCCGACAGCACAACTAAGGCTGACGATGAGATTATGGATGATGCTGTTAATGCCCTTATTGCTAGCACCGAGAAAAAACCTAAACCAGCAGACAAAGCCAAGCCGCCCGAAGATAAACCAAAGGAAACTAAGCAGGCAGACAAGTCTTCGGCCCAAACTAAATCCACAAAACCTCCAGCTATCAAGCGGGATAACATGGTCGCCGCATCAACTGCCAAGCCAGACGATTCAGACAAATCCAAAAACCCTGATATAGACTCGCCCAAAGAACCTGAATCAGAAACCAGCAGCCATGTTCCAATTGCCCACAAAAAAATCATAAAGCCTATAGATAGCGCACCTAAGAAAGACATCAACACCTTGCTAGCCGAAGAAGAGGCCAAAGAGGCGGCAGAGAACAACCCAGCTTCAGACATCAGCGACGAGCTGCCGCTTAAAGCCGAATCAGCCGCCGCCGAAGAGGCCGAAGTCGACGCCAAGATCGAAGACTTTGTAGCAGGCGCCACCAGCGAGCCCACACCGCCCTCAACACCTAAACCAGCAGCCGCGGCAGAAGAAGAGACCCCAACTCCAGCAGCCGAAACGCCGCCTGCGCCTAAAGTTGCTGAACCAGCGCCGGCATCAAAGCCAGCGGAACCGCCAGTATCTCCCACGCCCACGCCAGCCGCGCCCACACCGCCGCCCGTCCAATCATCTGCAACAGATCAAAAACCTTCAGACCCAAACGTCATCGCTCTCTAAACTAATCAAGTTATACTGATAAAGTGAGAATAAACGCATACTTGGCGCGCGCTACCGGCATAAGCCGCCGCGCTGCTGACCAAGCCATATCCGACCAGCGCGTACAAGTTAATGGCCAGCCAGCTGTATTGGGGCAGGAAGTTAGCTTGGATGACTCCATAAGCCTGGACGGCGGTGTTATTCGCCTCGTATCCGAGACCACAACCATCATGTTAAATAAACCGGCCGGCTATGTATGCTCGCGGCAAGGCCAGGGCAGCAAAACTGTTTATGATCTGTTGCCAGCAAAATACCACAACCTCAAACCAGCTGGCCGTCTAGATAAAGATTCTTCTGGTTTACTACTGCTAACCAACGACGGCGCGCTAGCCAATCGGCTCACTCATCCAAGTTTTGGCAAACAAAAAGAGTATCAGGTAGAACTTGATAAGCCGCTGTCTGCCACCGACGCAGCGCAGCTTGCCACAGGCATAAATCTGGCCGATGGACCAAGCAAATTACAGATCAAAAACTTGCAGGAGCATAATTGCACAGTTTCTATAAGCGAGGGCCGCAACCGCCAAATCCGCCGCAGCTTCATGGCCTTAGGATACAACGTGACAAATCTGCACCGCACCCGCTTTGGCGGCTACGAACTGGGCAGCCTGCCGCCAGGTAAAACTCAAATAATTTAGATCCCACTTTCGTCCTTCCAGGACTCATCAGCGTGAATACGCATTCACGGAGTAGGAAAATAACAAGCAGACAGGTAGACGGTAGAAAACAAAAAAGGCACGCTTGGTGGCGTGGCAACCTGTGCTAGCGTTGCCACGCCACTCTTGCATTTGCGCGCTACCAGCCGACCGTTTAGGTTCGAGCTAGTTCATTCTCTCCGGGCCGGATGGCATGCTGGTCAGCATCTCGGCAAGAGCGTCGTCGACCGGCGGGAAATCCAGCAAGCCTCCGAAAACCGAAGCATCGGCGTCCGAGGACAAGGGGAACAGGATGGGGGAACTGAGGTCCACGTCGACACCCTCGTCATGAAGATGTTCAGCGATACGGGCAGCCGCCACGGCGATGATTTCCGGCAGAACGATAGACGTCATGATGACGTCCAGCAGCCGTTCTTCACGGTCTTCCAGCTGAAGCCCCAGGTCGAGTTTGATGTCAAGAGTGAGGAAGTGACCCAAAAGGTCGCCTTTCACGGTCTTGCGATACTCGGTACTGCCAGACTTGATGCTCAGCATGCGAACGCCTTTGTTCAGCATAGGGACCAGGAATCGGCTGATCCGCTTGGAGACCACGCCGTTGACCTCGTCGATGGCTCTGGACAGCTTGTCGCAGTGCTCGCCTTCGATAGTCGTGAGGCACTCAGCGGTTCCGTGGGTGAAGCCGAAACTGAAAGTACGGTCGATCATTTTCTCTTCCTCCTCGTGCCCGGCTGGTATGCCTCTAGCGTTAAGCTAGCGTGTGTTTTCTGTCTAACACACAAGGTGAGGGGTAAAGCCACCACCCCTGTAGATAACCTTACTGCTCACCTTGTGCAGTCTGCTTGTCAAGGTGCTTCGGAGATCTTAATAGCCTCGACGAAACTATACTACACTAACACAAAAATGTATTTTAGTCAACTTAGCTTATCTATCCCACACCATTACCGGCGGTACGCTTCTCAAGATGCAAATTAGGGAATTAAAAATGGCTCGGGCCCCATGCGAAAGAGCATTCGCCGCAGCCATCCAGCTTCAAATTCTTGTCTAATACCTCTTTGTACGCTTTTTTCCATACCCCGAGAGGTTAACATATAAGCTCTGTCGAACTCGTCGGCATGGATTGAGAGGCCAGGGGTTCTAAATCCGTCTTTTACCAGGCCTCTGTCTACCATCTCATCAAGTACATCAGTGTCCAACGACTTGCCCATAACGCGCTTTAGAGAACGCAAGTCGCGCGGACAGCTATCGCCAAAATCATGGGTTAGGGCAGCCATAATTGCAACCTCTCCAGGGTGCTTGCAGCGCCAGCGTTCAACCTCAGCCGAAGGCTCATATTCCAGCCTTTCAACAATATCTACCTCTGGGTCACCAAAAGGAATCGGTGTTTGGCCTTTGGGCCCCACCACGCCATTATGCTGCCTAAACCATGTTCCGGCAGTGGTCTCAAACATAATTAGCGTATTAGGCTCCACCTCGCTCAAGGGCCTAACTTCTAAACCGATATTAATCCTATCTCCCGAACTCATAAAAATTCCTCAAATCTTAGATTTAGAACATTATACAATTTATATTCAATATTTGCAACATTTGCTTTTGATCGTTTCCCACTTTCGTCCTTCCAGGACTCATCAGCATGAATACGCATTCATGGAGTAGGAAAAGATTTGTGAAAGAGTATAAAGATCAAATAAGGGATGGGAATGAGTTGTTATAACTCAACGTCATATTATTTTTTCTACTCTTCACAAACTTTCTTCCCCTCAGGGCTCCATACCGATTGGTATGAACTTCTTATTCCCTGAGGGGGTGTTCGTATGAGGTTAATGCTTTAGTGGGCAAGGCGTTTTGGCTTGGTGACTATCTAGTCTCCACGAAAGAACCAAATCGCGCCTACCACGAAAACCGCAGCGCCAAAGCCGGCCCCAAACAACGACCCCACATGCTGGTACACGTAGTGGTGACCCAGGGCAGCTTCGTGAGCAGCAATCGCAGCCTGCTGTTGCGTGGCCCACAACTGGATGGTTTGATTGATAGCAAGCGCACCGCCGGCCACCATGGCAATAAATCCTAGCACTATGTTAAACCCCCTCGTTGAGTCCTTTGCCAAGTGACTTCTCGAACTTTTATACATTGGCATAGTTATGTGCTTTAGTCAATGTCTCTTATCTGTTATACTGAGTGAAATGAGCAAGAAATTACCGATTGTCGCCATCGTAGGGCGGGCTAACGTGGGCAAGTCCAGCCTGTTTAATGCTGTACTTGAGCGGCGTGAGGCAATAGTGGCCCGCGAGGCTGGCACAACCCGCGATAGCATCATGGCCAAAGCCGAGCACGGCGGGCGGCAGTTTTGGCTGGTAGACACCGCCGGCATTAAAGATCCGGAAGATGAGTTTGAGTTTACTATCCAAGAACAGATCACCCAGGCCGCTGACAGCGCTGACGTAATCTGGGTCGTTGTTGAGGCCAACGTACCGATCACCGAAGAGGATCGCCGGGTGGCTAAGATGGCGCTAAGAAGTAAAAAACCAGTGTTTCTTCTTATCAACAAGACAGATAGGGCCAGAGGGCAGGATCTGGACCGCTTTGAACGACTAGGGATCAAGCCGATTTTGCGGACTTCCGTCACTCAAAACAGAGGCGTCGAGCAAGTACTAGATGAACTGGTTAAAGTCATCCCCAGAGCCACCAAACAAGAAGACGACGGGCGCCTGCGCATAGCGCTCATTGGGCGGCCAAATGTCGGCAAATCACATCTGTTTAACTCCTTAGCCAAAAAACAGCAGGCGATTGTCGCCGACCGGGCAGGAACCACCCGCGACATCAACCGCAGTGGCGTGCGCTACCAGGGGCGAGAAATTGAGCTGCTCGACACCGCTGGCATTCGCCGCAGCGGCAAGATAGAGCGGGGAATCGAACGCTTTAGCGTTATCCGCGCCTTGAGCGCTATCGAAGAGGCTGACGTCTGCTTTCTGCTTATGGACGTCAACGAATTAAATGTCCAATTGGACCAAAAGATTGCCGGCATGGTCAAAGACGCTGGGAAGGGGTTAGTACTAGTGGTCAGCAAGTGGGATTCAGTTAAAGAGAAGGATGCTTTCACGCGCGACGAGCTAGCACCGCGCATAGCCAGAACTTATGATTTCGTGCCCTGGGCGCCGCTAATCTTTACTAGCTCTGTTAGCGGCCAAAACGTAACTAAGCTGTTTGATCTGGCGCTACAGATAGATACCGAGCGCGGCAAGCGCATCAAAACGGCCGAGCTAAACGTCTGGCTACGCCAGGCAGTTGATGCTCATCCGCCCGCCGGTCTCAAGAACCGCTCGCCGAAGTTAAACTACATGGTGCAAGAGACCGATAACCCCACGCCAGCCTTTAAGATCTTCGCCAGCCACGCCCGCTTTGTGCACTGGAGCTACCGCCGCTATCTGGAACGCCGCCTGCGCGAAGCATACGGCTTCGACGGTACTCCGGTTCAGTTATGGTTTATCGAGAAACATATGGACCGCAAGTCGCCAGCGCAGCGTAAGAGAGAACCGCAGAATACCTAGTTGCCACGGCTTAGGTTTTTCGCCTAAACGTTTTATATAAGAAGTTGCGGTTCGGGCAGATCGGATTCGCCGGGCTTCATCTGGGATCTGACAGCCACAGCGTGCAATCCCTCCGCCAAGCCTTCGGCGCTCTCGTAAGTAGGGAGCGAGCCCGCGGAAATATCAGCATTGACCATACAGTAAATATGGTCAAACTCTATATCCAAAGGATGAGGCTCAATAGGGGAATGGCTGTTAAACTCTAGACCCACGTAAGTTGACGAGCCCAAGTCTTTTTCGAGCGCTACTTTTCCCATTAACAGGGGTATGAAAGGGCGTTTTGCGTATCTATCCGACCTAATTTCTACTAGGCGTGCAAAACTCCCTGAGCCCATTAATTCGGAGTGAATAACATTATGTCCATGATTAGGGTGATAACCTAGGCTATAAGTGCGCGTATGATGCTGAACTGTCTTTGTCGCCTCTAAGCCGCCTATTAGATCGCCTGTCTTTTTCTTACTTTTTACCGATCTGGTCACTTTAGGCAATTCCTCCCAAAGTCCTGTGGTGGCTTCGATCAATTCTAGCTGTATATCTATTTGGTTTTCTATTGCGTCTCTAGCTAGAGACCGGGTGCGACCGCGCACACTTTCCAATCTTTCTCTCATGTCGCCTATCCATTCAGGGGAGGACAGCTTTTCCGCCATGCTTACATCTGTCATATAGCCTAGCTCCTTATTAAAAACAAATTATAGTACTCTGGGTGTATTTGTCAACTGACAACACTTTTGATCCTTGATTATCACTTCGTAATTCATAATACTTATTTCATGGCACTCTTTCAGCGGCGACCGCAGGCTAGCGATCCCAAAACGTTTTATACTATAGGCATGAATAAGCGGATTTTGATTGCCGGGCTCGGCAATCCCGGCAAAGAATACGAATTAACCCGCCACAATGCCGGCTTTATTTGCCTGGACGATTTTGTTAATAAAACAGATGAAATGGGCGGCTGGATCGAGAAGAGCGACTGGCGGTGTCACGCGAGCACCGGCACCGTTAACGGCATAGGTGTAACCGCTATTAAACCCATGACCATGATGAACGACAGCGGCCAAGCTATAGGCGCGGTAGCAAACTTTTATAAGGTGCACGCTGATCATATTTTAGTTGTCCACGATGAGCTGGACATTGATTTCGGCAAGCTTCGCTTGAGGCAGGGCGGCAGTGACGCCGGCCACAAGGGTATCCGATCTGTCACCGAAGTTATCGGCGAAGATTACGGCCGCATTAGAGTAGGCGTAGGGCCAAAAAACCCGCCCAGAATAGATAGTATCGACTTTGTGCTCAAGAATTTTTCGTCCACCGAACAACAGCAGCTACCCCTGATGACACGAGAAGTCACATCTATAATTCACCAGTACTTAGCGGACGGAGAATTGCCGCACGAAACGCGGTCGTTTATCGTCTAGCGGTTTCCGCAACAGTTGCTATTAACAGATCCATATTGTTTTCAAGCTCGTCAACCATAGCCGGAGCGGCGACTCTGGCAAGTTTGAGAGATAGCCTATCTATTTTGGCTAATCGCTCGGGGTACAGATGCATTTCGCGCACCATGCTATCGCTCAATAACTCAACATCGCACATAAGTAAATCATAAAAGCGGCTAAAACAGTGGTCACGAGCACACCGGCTGATAGAGAGAGCTACGTTTGCGGCGGGCAAAGGCATTTTCGGAGGCAGCCCTGTAACGTATCGTTCTTCGTAGTTAAAGATAATGTTTTGGCGGTTGAAATCCATAATTAATTCTACCAGAACCTAAAGAGCCTCCGGAGGGGGTGGGCACCGCCGGAAGCTCATTACACCCTTCAACCCACCCCGGCAAAACATCGATGTCTCTCAGTGAGGATGACTCGTGTCTCCACCCGCCGAAACGGACGGAACCATTTAGGCTTGCATTGATTCGGGGAGTTCCGGTGATCGAAATCGCCGGAACATCTAGTTAAAGGGGTTAGTATGTTTTAGAGCGTTCTAATCTTTATGACCAGAAAGCCAAGAGAAAAAGTGGAGGGTAACAACTTGTTCTTAGGGCGCGCTCTAAAACAATCTAACAAGTACTTTAGCCACTTAATGAAAAGTTAATGAAATTAGCTTTTCATCTGAGCTAAAGACGTTAGAATTGGGGGTAAAAGGTGCGAGAGTTCCATATAAGAACTCACAGATTGCTATTTTAGCAAATGTGTGTCTTTATGTCAATACTTTAAAATATTTTTGTATGTTAATCAAGAAGCTAACGCTTATCGGTGATGACTTACCAGAGGCGCTAAGGAATATACCCAGCCCGCCCAAGCAGATCTTTTGTCGCGGCGCACCCCTGAAGGAGCTGCTAAGACGACCTAGGGTAGCAATTGTTGGTAGCCGTAGCCCAAGCACTTACGGCAAACAGATCACCACCCGCTTAGCCGGCGAACTGGCGGAGCAGGGCATCGTTATTATCAGCGGCCTAGCACGAGGAATAGATGCTTTAGCACACCAGGCAGCCCTAGAAGCAGGCGGCCTAGGTATAGCCGTATTGCCTGGACCGGTCGATAAGGTATATCCGCGAAGTAACCGCCGGCTCGGAGAAGCCATAATCAAGGAGGACGGTGCCCTGGTTAGCGAATATGAAGAGGGCGAGATCTCTTACAAACAGAATTTCATCGCCCGTAACCGGCTGGTTGCCGGTCTGGCCCAAGCAGTGCTAATTAGCGAAGCCGCCGAGAAAAGCGGCAGCTTGCACACGGCTAGATTTGCCCGCGACCAGAACAAAACGGTTATGGTTGTACCGGGCAATATTACCTCAAACCTATCTGTCGGTACTAACAACCTCTTAAAATCTAACGCCGAGCCAGTGACTTGTTATCAAGATGTTCTGCATGTTTTAGGATTACGTGTGCGCGAGACACCAGGCCATCAGATACGCGGCCAAAATGCGAGCGAGCAAAAGATTATTGATCTGATGCTATCTGGCCTGAGCGAAGGTGATATGCTGCTCCAGAGAAGTAAATTATCGACAAGCGAATTCAATCAAGTAATAATAATGCTCGAGATAGCCGGCAAAATCCGGCCGCTGGGCGCTAACCACTGGTCATTACGTTAGTGCTTTATTGACTTTTTAGCTAACTTGTGTTAGTATAATACAGTTCGTAGTTTAGAACACTAGTGTTGTAAGCATCGAAAGGTCCTTTAATCTCCAACCTAGGAGGCAATAACAGTGAGACCGTGGAAGGCCCTTGTGGCATTGGCTGCGCTCGTCGTAGCTTTTTTCACCGGCAGAGCAGCAGTCGAACAGTTCGAATCCTTTCAGGAATTCGGACACACGTACATCACGTCGTTCCATGGGTTCAACATCGTTGTACTTGTGCTCGCAACGGTAGCGCTCATCGAGCTCGCAATCCTGGCGATCTGCACCGATGAGAGTGAAGAAATACCGATACCTTTCAGTGACTTCGTGGGATCAGTGCTTTTTGGCACTGCGGGCGTTGTCGCAATCGGAATCGGCTGGTACGAGAGCAAGGTCATGGAAGGCAATGCACCCCCTCTGCACAGAGGAACCGGGTACAACAAAGGCGACGTTTTTGCAGTTTTGGTAGTGGGGATAATCCTCCTCGCCATTGCTGTGTACTACCTGATCCGTGACATAGACGGATATGAAAACGACTACGAGGAGCCTGAAGACAGACTGTGCGGCTGCAGTGCTTGTGCGGCGTTTAGGCGGCTAAATGCTCCTATCGCAGCGCATCCGCCTTTCGGCTATGGCTCGTTCGGCTACCCGCAGTACTACCCGTACCCAGTCGGAGTGCCTTACGGCTACTTCTTTGGCGGCGTACCCGTTGATCGACCCGACATCACGGTCATTTTTTTCCGTCCGGAAGTGCTCGAGTCAGACAATGAGGATGATGAGGATCTGGTGCATGCCGGATATCTCATTCTTGTCGATGGCGAGGTGGTGGACTATGAGTTCATCGTCGGACGCCCGGAGGAATTCGAGCCTGAGAAGGTCGATGATCCCGACGCGCCGAAAGCCGATGAGTCGTCCGCAAGTGACGAGTCAGAGCAGCAGGACTAAAACCAACTAGGAGGTGATCCTTACGAACACCCCCTCAGGGAATAAGAAGTTCATACCAATCGGTATGGAGCCCTGAGGGGAAGAAGGTATGTGAAAAGTAAGAAAAACGGTAGTAATGGAAGTTTGTTTGAGCTATTTCTAGCTCCTCCCATTACTTACTGAACCACCTTACTTCATCACACTACCTTTACCACTCCGTGAATGCGTATTCACGCTGATGAGTCCTGAAAGGACGAAAGTGGGAAACGATAGAGCGCTACGTTCTACATATATAGAAAATATGTGTCTATTTTTGGATAGGCATAAGATAATACGTTAAAATTTAATACATGAGGGCATTGATCTTTGCCGGCATCTTAGCTGGCAGCACTGTTGGCGGCTGGCTAGGCGCGGCCATGGACCACGGCAACTGGTTTGGCGGCTGGAGCATACTATTTAGCGCCTTAGGCGCTTTAGCTGGCATTTGGGCCGGCTACAAAATTGCCAACAATTTAGACCTGTAATTTACTTGGGTAACGACCTTACAAACTCGCGCAAAGTCTGACAATCATTTTGCAGTTCAGAACCGCCAGCAGGCCCTATACGATGGTCCATTGAATCATAAGCGTCAGCCATTTCTATGAGCTGGATCAAAAATTCTTGACGTAGAGCAGCCGAATCAGACAGAGCGCCTTTTTCGTCGGCAGCTATCAAGGCCGCTTTTCCTACGGCAGTAAAAGTACACTCGTCTATTAAAGGGTTGTGATCCGGTTTAAGTGTTTCTACCATATAGATTCCGCCTCCAAGAATCCACCCTTATTATTTACAAATAGTATACCGTATTTGAGCGTATTCTATATTAATAGGTTGCAATCTAAGCACAAGTACGCTTAATATAAAGGCTCATGGCTAAAAACTTAGTAATCGTAGAAAGTCCCGCCAAAGCTAAAACTATCGAACAGTTTCTTGGTAAAGATTATGAGGTCAAGAGTAGCTTCGGGCATATTCGTGATTTGCCTAGCAAGGGCATGAATATTGATATTGAGCATAATTTCGCGCCTAAATACGAAATTGCGCCAGATAAGAAAAAGGTGATCAGCGAGCTCAAAAAAGCAGCTGATGGCCGCGACGTCTGGCTAGCTAGTGATGAAGACCGCGAAGGCGAAGCCATAGCTTGGCATCTCACCCAAGCACTCAAGCTGGACCCGGCTAAAACCAGACGTATAGTCTTTCATGAGATCACTAAGCCGGCCATAGAAAACGCCATAGAAAACCCGCGCACAGTCGATTTGCATCTGGTAGATGCCTACCAAGCCCGCCGCGTGTTGGATAGGCTAGTCGGTTATGAACTATCGCCAGTGTTATGGAAAAAAGTTCGCACCGGCCTCTCCGCTGGCCGCGTGCAATCTGTAGCCGTGCGATTGATAGTTGAGCGCGAGCGCGAAATAAAAGACCACGAGGCCGAGAGCTCATTTAAAGTTACCGCTGTATTTTTGGCAGGCAAAGAGGAAGTTCCAGCTGAGCTACAGGCCAAGCTGCCTGACACCAAAACTGCCCAGAGCTGGTTGGAAAAGGCAGCTGGCGCAGATTTTACCGTTGAGAGCATAGAGCAAAAACCCGGCAGCAGAAACCCTAGCGCGCCGTTTACTACCAGTACCTTGCAACAAGAGGCAAGCCGGCGCCTAGGCTATAGCGTCCGCCAGACTATGACACTGGCCCAGCGCCTATATGAGGCCGGACAAATCACATATATGCGTACCGACAGTACCGTCATGGCCGGACAGGCCATCAAAGCTGCCGAGTCTTATATTAAAAAGGAATACGGCGACCAATATCACCAGACTAGACAGTATAAAACAAAAAACGCCAGCGCTCAGGAAGCTCATGAAGCTATCCGGCCGACTGATTTTCACAGATTAAAGGCCGGTGGAGATGATCAGCAAAAGAAGCTTTATCAGCTGATTTGGCAGCGCGCGCTGGCCAGTCAAATGAGCCCCGCTAAGCTGGAGCGCACCGAAGTTAACATCAAAGTTAGCAATCAGTCTGAGGTATTCCTGGCAAAAGGCGAGGTGCTGCAGTTCGACGGCTTTATGAAGGTCTACGGCGGCACGAAAGACGACGTGCTATTGCCGCCTCTTAAGAATGGCCAGACGCTCGACCTGCAACAGATGACGGCTACCGAGACATTCACTAAACCAGCAGCGCGCTACTCTGAAGCCACGCTAGTGCGCAAGCTAGAAGAACTGGGTATTGGCCGTCCGAGCACCTACGCGCCGACCATTCACACCATCCAGGTCCGCGGCTACGTCGAAAAGGCAGACCTAGAGGGCAAAGAGCGAGAGATTACAGAGATCAAACTGGTTGCAGGCAAGGTCAGCCAGGCCAAGTCCAAAGTGATAACGGGTGCCGACCGCGCTAAGCTGGTACCAACGCCAATTGCCGAAGTTACGACTGATTTTTTGATCAAATATTTCCCATCGATCGTCGACTACGACTTTACCGTCAAAGCTGAGGAGAGCCTGGATAAAGTCGCCGAGGGCCAAGAGAAGTGGCAACAAATGATCGCCGACTTCTATAAACACTTTCACCCCCTCATTGAAAAATCCGAAGATATTTCCCGCCAAGAGGTATCGCAGGCTAGGGAGCTCGGACCAGACCCGAAGAGCGGCGAGCCGATTTTTGCCCGGTTTGGCCGCTACGGACCGATGTTACAGAAGGGCGACGCTGAAGATAAAGACAAAAAACCAGCCTTTGCGCCGATGCCCGCCGGGGCCGCTATAGATACGGTCACCCTAGAACAAGCACTAGAAATGTTTAAGCTGCCTCGCATTGTAGGCAAAACCAAAGACGGAGAAGAGATCAAAGCCAATATAGGCCGTTTTGGTCCGTATGTGCAGGTAGGCAAGACTTTTGTGTCTATCAAGCCTCTGGACCCCCTAACCATTACCGAGGCTGAAGCGCTTAAGCTCTACGAAGAGAAGCTAGCTAAAGACGCCGCAAAGCACATCAAGGAGTTTGATAGCGGTATCAAGATACTAAACGGCCCTTACGGCCCTTATGTAACAGATGGTAAAAAGAACGGCCGTATCGCCAAGGACACCGATCCGGCTAAGTTAACAGAAGCAGAAGCTAAAAAAATACTTGATGAAGCGCCAGCCAAGAAAGGCCGCCGCGGTCGCCGCCGAAATATTAAATCGAGTTAATAAACGGCTTTTGCACCTCTGTAAACCCTGTGGTGTGGATAACATTTTTACAACATAGATTGCGCAATACTGTCAGGAATGTGCTAGAATAACCTATAACACAACACAAAAGTGACAATGTGTGAAAAAGTGTTGACTTTTAAAACCGATAGTTTTATAATAGGATATAGTTATGCAGACTGATAAGTTAGTAACAGATGTACTCGCCACAATTGACCGCGAGCGAGAGCGGGAAATAATTGCCCGCCGGTTCGGTCTTTTCGATCGCAAAGAGACTTTGGAGCAGATTGGCGAAATGCTCGGTATTACCCGTGAGCGCGTTCGTCAGCTTGAGAAGTCCGTTGTCGTTAAGCTCAAAACCACTGCAGAGCAGGGCAAAGTACCGCATGTAGCCGATTTTGAGACTAAGGTGTTAGAACTTCTTTCAGCCGACGGTGAAGTGGCTCGGGTTAGTAAACTAGCTGGTCAATTAAGCGAAAAGCCTGACCGCGAAGAGCAGGCCAGGGTAGCATTTCTAGCTCAGTTATGTCCCAAGTTGGCTGTAGTTAGCGAAGACGATAACTTTTACGCTAGCGTCAGCAACCAATCTGTTTATGACGAAAAATCCCTAAAGGCTAAGGTAGGTGAGCTAATTGAAACGGTTAAGAAACTTGGCGAGCCTAAGGCCATTAATGACATTGCCAAAGCCGACGGAGTAGAAGACCCTAAACAAGCCGAGGCTCTCGCAAGCACCTCTAAGAAACTGGCCACCCTGAACAGCCGTTGGGGCTTGATTAAGTGGCCAATGGTTAACCCAAAAAACATCCGCGATAAAATCTACGTTATTCTTAAGGAAAAAGGCAAGCAGATGCACTTTAATGAGATTTCCGTCGCTATCAAAGACAGCGATTTTAAACGCAAAGATGTTACCACCCAAGCTATCCATAACGAGCTGATCAAAGACAAGCGTTTCGTTTTAATTGGCCGTGGCATTTATGCTCTCAAAGAGTGGGGCTACGAGCGGGGTACTGTTGCTGATGTAATCGCTCAGGTTCTTGAGGAAGCCGGCGAGCCACTGCACCGCGACGAAATCGTCAAGCGCGTACTCAAAAGCCGCTTTGTGAAAGAAACTACTATTCTTTTGAATCTGCAAGGTAAGCCGCAATTTAAGCGCGTTGCCAAGGCTACCTACACGCTCGCAGACGCCGAATAAAGGAGACTTGCAGTATGTTGCTGGCACCAAAATATTCGGGTATTGAGCTGCCGGTATACAACGAGGAGACAAAGCCCTGGGTGTCCACCCAAGAGCTTTATAATCAGCATTACTCCGACGCAACAAGTACCGATAGTAAGGTAGTCAGACTAGCTCAGCTAAAACTTAAGGATGTTGAATTTTCGCCTTTAGCAGACTGCTCATTAATTGAAATTCTACAGAAAACCGATGAGGAGCTAGAGAGGTTCGCGAAACTATGTGGAGCTTCAGTAGTAGAGCATGAATGGGGTTTGTATAACGATGGGGCCTTTTGCGAGAATACCCGTGCCAATAATCAGCCAGAGCCATCGAAGCTGCGGGCGCTAGTACCTGAAGGCTACATGTTAGTGGCAGAGGTTGCAGTGATTCGAGACATCGGCGTCCGGGCGGACGATTACGGAGATAACGAGGTGTTTCCGTCAGTGATGAAAAGCGCTATTGAAGAAGGAGTCAAAGAATATAATAAAGACAGGCAAGTCTATCGCTTAGACGATATGCTTCATCTCGGCCAATTTGCAGTAGGAATGCCAATTGGTGCTTCCACCGGCAACCGCCAGGCATGGCTAGTTGATATCGAACCCCGCTGGGGATACGAGTAGTAATAGTAGCGCTACCTCAGTTATTTTTAATTTATCATTCATAGTGTACAAAATACGAACATAATTAGTTATGAGTTGGTGGACGGCAATGCATTATAGTCTTGCACGTCTAGTAAGTGCGAGTGGTGGTGGCAGTGGGGCAGAATAAAAAATTTAAAACCGTACGCACGGGCAGTAGCAACAAAAAATAGGGCGGCAAACATATTAGCAGAGCACCCAATCGCGTGATAGATTGAACGTCGCACAATGTATATTTTGCGACCTACATATATAATTACAAGATGGGTTGCAATACCCTTGCTGCAGGGGAGTTATTTTGGATAATGGCTCGTGTTTACGTTTTTGTTGAGCACGCTGCACCGCAGCTACACCCCAGCGATACATAACCCCGAGCATACATCGTCAGCCTTAATAGCCCTAGCGTCCGGTTGTGATTTATGACACTATTTGACTTTTCCACAATTGTGTCGTGAAATGTTGACTTTTTTGACATTACGTGTGATTTATTTTACTCCCCTGCCTTTCCACCTATATAAACAAAATATTTGACTTTTACTACACTCGGTATTATTGTATAGTTTTTTATGAACTTACTCTAGTGTTGCATATTGAACAAAACACGAACACGAGCAGGGCCGTAAAAGGGGTCTACTGATAATATGCCCGGCCATCTACCCGTACGTCTATGTAGTGCGCCGGTGTTACATGCCCGCGCCCTAGTTGAGCTATCGTAGCCAGGTAGGTCCCTGCTTGCTGCCGAGCATTATTATTCTCTAGGTTAAACTTCACGAAGTAAGGCTGGCCGGCAATATAGACATCCAGCTCGCGCGAGGCCGGCGGCAAGACCATAGACGAGACTCCTATGTGCTTGGCAGCGAGCTCAGCCAACACAATTTGCACAAATGTTACATCACTAGGGGCGAGAACCTGATGGCCGGTACGAACAGCTAAACCGCTCTGATCTACTACTTGGGGTAGTTTTTGAGCCGTTGGTAAGTTCGCGCTAGGCATCAGAGCGCGCCCATTTTGATCAACTACAAAAGCGCCGCTATTAGCAGCCACCACTAAAGACGCTTCAGCTGGCTGCACATAAATCGTTGGCCGGTGGCCAATCAGCGGTATTGTCACGCTAGCACTGGTTAATTCTGGGAACTTGTCTGTCATCTGGCGGCTAATATGGCCCGCGTTGATAGTTATTTTATTACGATTTAAGATTGAGCTGGCCAACAGCTTGTCGGCCGCAGCCTGGTATTCAGCCCGGCTTCTCAACAGCGCGGTACTGGTTTTAGATGAAGTTAGGGTCTGGATCTTTGCGTTCGGCGCAACCGACAGCACACTTATAACGGATACAATGATAGCTATTGTTAGAACCAGCGCCCCAAAGCGGCGGGCAACTTGTGACCATACCGTAGCTTTACTTGCGGCCTCTGCCTGGCCGGGCCGCGAACGACCAGTGTTTTCTGGTGCCCGGTAAACCGGGGGCGAAGTACGTTCTTCGGTCTGCACAGAGGTTGCTACGCGCCGGCGAGCCCTTCTAGATGGGTTTCTACCAAACATAAACTTTTAGGCGGCCTGTTTAAAAATTAAGTTCGCGATTTCGCGAGTTGCATGAGGCTTCGCAAAATCTGCTAAGTGAGCG
Organism: Candidatus Saccharimonadota bacterium; assembly: GCA_029288485.1. Lineage (GTDB taxonomy): Bacteria > Patescibacteriota > Saccharimonadia > Saccharimonadales > UBA4665 > JARIHC01. The sequence goes on from JARIHC010000004.1 coordinate 267,690, forward strand.
GCAAGCTGCCTCTGTCGGGCAGAATCGCTAAGTAGTCTGCTGAGCTGTTTTGCCAACCTGTTAGAGTCGGCTGCTAGCTCTGATTCGTCTTGTACAATAGCAGCACCCTTCTTAGCCATATACTCAGCATTTTTTATTTGGTGGCCGCCAGTTAAGAAAGTACCCGGCACAACTACACATGCTTTCCCCTGCAGCGCAAACTCCGCCAGATTAGTAGCCCCAGCCCGGCAAACGATAATATCAGCAGCACCGCTATAGCGGTAGACATCATCTATAAATCCAAGTAGTTTAACCCTCCCCTGCTCTGCCTCGCTCAGATGTTCTTCGTAGAGAGTAGTCATTTCGCCTAAGTTGGCTTCGCCGGCCACTTGCACAACATACAGCTTGGGAAACTCGCCTAACAGATTAGGCAAGATATCGGCGATGGCTTGGTTGATTAGCCGCGACCCCTGGCCACCCCCAATTATAAATAGCATTTGGGCTGATTCGGACAGCTTGATAGCTCGGCGGTATTTCTTCTTAAGATCAGGGGTAACAGGCACGAACTTATCTGATACCGGCACACCGGTAGTAACAGTTTTATTGGCTGGATAAGGATAGATATCTTTTGGCAGAGCTACAGCATGCTTGACTGCCCAGTGGGCAATGATTCGATTGGCTAGGCTGGGAACTGGGTCCGAATCGTGGGTGATGTAGCGTACGCCGGCCAGGCGGCCGCCCAAGCAGACCGGCACGCTCACAAAACCGCCTCGGCTAAAAATAATATCCGGTTTTAGTTCTCGCATCAGCCGCCTGGCCTGCCAGATGCCTATCGACACGTAAAAAGCGTCGCGGGTATTTTTAAAGATCGTGGGCAGGTCCAAGAGCTGCTTCCAGCCCTCGCCGTGATAGCGGCGAAATTTGCCAGCCCGCACCGTATAGAAATGATCAATCATCGGATCTTTAGCTACCACAGAGCTAAACGGATCACCTGTTTGACCTATGTAGGCTATTTGCGTGTCAGGACGCTGCCGTTTGAGCTCTCTGGCCACTGCTAAAACAGGGGTAATATGTCCGCCTGAGCCGCCGCCGGTCAAGACAACTTTCATGAATAATCAAGTCTCCTGACAGCACCGGTGGGCCGCCGCCTCTGGCCTGCCCCTGGTGCTGGCTGATCAGGCGCATTGGATGCCCGCGGCACTTGAAAAGACGTATACTGCGAAGCCTGGAACACTAGGCCGACGGCGGCGGCCGTAAAGACCACGCTGGTGCCGCCATAACTTATAAACGGCAAAGTGATTCCCTTGAGCGGCAACAAGCCGATCATGGCGCCCACATTAACCAGCGTTTGCACACTCAACCATGCCAGCACGCCAATCACTAATAATCGGGTAAAATCATCGTCCGAGCGCTCAGCTATAGACTTAAGACGCGCAAAAAAGGCTACAAAGACCGCTAACAGCGCCACGCTGCCTATAAAACCGAACTTTTCGGCATAAATCGCGAAGATAGAGTCATTTGCAGCCTCTGGCAGATAACCATAAGCCTGTACGCTGCTACCCAAGCCAAGCCCGATTACACCGCCAGAACCAACCGCTATTAACGCCTGGCAAGCCTGGTAGCCGCTGCTTTTACAGTTTGCTTCCGGATGCAGATAGGTTTCCAGGCGGTCGCGGCGGTAAGGAGATATTGAGACAGCCAAGATAAGTCCTATTAGTATGATCCCGCCAATCTGAAAAACGCGCTTTAGTGGTAAGCCGGCTACGAAAGCCATCGTGCCCATCATTGCCACTACCACGCCAGTAGAACCCAGGTCGCTTTGTACGCCGGCCACAACTACTCCTATAGCTAACAATGCGTAAAGCAGCGGCTTGAGTGTTTTACTAACATCAGTTATGGAGTTATCCCTAATGCGGCCCGCCAAGAAACCAGCAAGCCATACCAAAACTGCAAATTTAAGTAACTCGACTGATTGAAAAGATAGACTGCCCAGCCGCACCCAGCGGTGCGCCGGATAGGCCGGATTAACTGGTAGCGCCAAGGCTAGCAAAGTAGCGCCCATTGCCGCAATAAGTAGCGGCTTATAGGCTCGGCGCCACCAATTGAGGGGCACCTGAGCAGTTACTATGAAAGCGATGATACTTAGCCCTATCGCAAGCAGCTGTTTGCTCACGTAATAGCCGCCTTTAACGTGTTGTGCGGCAGTAAGCGCCGGGCTAATCGCATAAACCACAATTAATCCAATCGACAGCAGTACAGCACACAAAATCAGCAGCCAATAATCAGGCCGGTGCTTGCGGCCAAGGTTGAGAGCCGTAGTGAACTGCGGCCGCCTGGACACCTGCCGCGGGCGCATCAGTACCTTCCTAACAAGAAGATTATTATCCCGGCAACAGCTGCTATCTGTCCGAGAATCCAGAACCGCATGGTGACTTTAGTTTCCGGCCAACCGATAGCTTCGAAGTGATGATGGATCGGCGAAGACAGGAAGACCTTTTTACCATGGCGCAGTTTACGCGACATACGGTTAGTGATAACTGACCCTGTTTCTACTACAAAAACAATGCCAATTATAGGCAGAACATAAACAGCGTCAGTCTGCATAGCCACTATACCCAGTGCCGTTCCTAGCGCGAACGAGCCAACATCACCCATTAAAAATCTGGCTGGATAGATATTAAACCAAGTATAGCTAAGTAAAGCACCGATAACTGTTACACAGAAGCCTGCCAGCGCTACCTTATGTTCGGCGGCGGCAATAATACCGTAAGCCGCAAAGGACGATGTTAACAACCCGCCTGCCAAGCCGTCTAGGCCATCAGTTATATTAACGGAGTTAGCAGTCGCCATGACCACAAACCAGAACAGCAAAATTACAAAAATACCGATATGCCACTGGTGCACCCACGGTAAATAAATCGAAGTAACATCCAGCTTAGAGAAAAACCACCAGCCACCAATTAAGACTACGAGGCTGTGCAGCATAAACTTAGCGCGGGCGCTCATGCCGGCTACACCGCCGCCGTTGCTGCGAATATTCATAATGTCATCAAACAGACCAATTGCCCCGGCGCCAAGCATGCCGGCCAGTGGCAACCACGTCTCTGCCCTGTGTAAATTACCGACCAAAGTAACCAGCGCAATTGCAATTACAAATATTAATCCGGCCATGGTCGGGATGTTGCGCTTGTGTTTAGCGGCGTGAAGCTTAGCGTAAACGGTGGCTTTGCCGCCAGCCCATGCATCAGTCCGCTGCCGCTTCCACCACTCATAGCGGTAAGCGACCGTGGTATAGATTGGAGTTATCAGCATGCTAAGAGCAAAACCAGCAAATCCCAGCGAAAAGATACGGATCAAGTTATGGGTTGTGATGGCAATGTGCAGTGTATTCATCATATGTATTTTTGTTTTATTATATCATTTAGTTTATATTTCAATTCAATGGGTTTTAGGTGCCACAAATGAGTTATCTATCAGCATGTGAGCAATATCCGAGAAGACTGGCTGGCCGCCGTATGAACCCGCGTACCCTGCTACACCTGGCTTAATGTTATAAACAACTACCACATACTGCGGTTGATCGCCGCCGACAAAACCAACGTAAGTCCCATTAAACTGCGTATCAGAATATCCGCCTCCGGGTTTGGCCACCTGCGCCGTACCGGTTTTGCCGCCGACGATATAGTCAGGGCTGAAATTTAAATAAGAGAAGCCTTCCTGACGGTGCTGCTGCACCACATATTCCATCAATGGAACCATTTCTTGGCTTACTTTAGGCGAGACAACATTCTTCTTCAAAACTTTTGGTTTAACGTATGTGGTTTGGCCAGCGGAGCTAGTAACACTATCTACCAAACGCGGTTGATAATAAGTGCCGCCATTTAACATAGCCGAGTCAGCCGCTGCCATCTGTAAAGCGGTTATTTGCACTGCCTGCCCGAAAGAGGTTTCAGCGTAAGTTAAATTAATAGCCGCACCATCGTCGTCCGGCGGCGGTATAAGTCCGGTAGCTTCGTAGTTCCGACTGCCCTGTTCGACACCAGTCGGCTTACCTAAGCGATAACGGTTAACCATATAATCATGCCAAGCATCGCGAGCTTTTTGATTGATTTGACCGCCGCCCATCTGCATTAGCTCCCAAGTAGCGCCAGTATTGAGCGACAGGTTCAAAAGGCTGGCAATGTTTTGAGTGCGCGCGCCGCCATCTTCTTCGATATCCGTAATATTAAAACCGTCAATTACCCAGTGCGCCGGATCGTAGAACGTCGTGTTGGGTTTTATCACTCCCATATCCAATGCGGCAGCAGTAGTTAGCACCTTCATAGAGGAACCCGGCTCGATAGCATTGGTCACGCTAGCGTTTTGGAACAACTTAGGACTGCTGACATCCTGGTAGTTATTAGGATCATAGGTAGGATAATTGGCCATGGCCTTTATAGCGCCGTTAGTCGGATCCATAATAATGGCGCTCAGCTCCTGGGATTTAGTTTTTTGATATTCAGATGCTAAGATTTTCTCCATTTGGGCCTGCATCGATAAGTTCAAAGTCGTAGTTATATCACTGCCATCCTTTGCCGAACGCTCAACATTTCCCTTGCTTGCTGCCAGGGGAATGCCATTAACGTCAGTGACGGCCTTTACTTCGCCGGGCCGGCCAGCTAGCTGCTTATTAAGCGCTTGCTCGACACCATACTCGCCGTTGCCGTCGTTATCTACAAAGCCAAGCACCTGCGCAGCTAGCTGGCCTTGCGGATAGATCCGATAATTCTGCGCCTGAGTACCTATACCGGGAAGCTTGAGCGCTAGCAAGCTCTTGCTCTGAGCCTCGTTAAGTTTCTTGGCTAAAATCACATATCGAGTATTTTTTGTACTCATAAGACTGGTATAGGTGTTGGGATTGCCACCGATGGCAGAAGCAATTTTAGCCGCCGATTTAGTCTTATTTTTTACATAAACCGGGTCGGCATAAAGCGTGTAAAGTTGTTGGTTAAGTACAATCGGCACTGTCCGATCGCCATCGTGCGCCGATATTGAACCCCGCATAGCTGGTATTTGATACTGTTTGAGCTGATCGCTCAACGCGGCGTTCTTATAATGGCCATACCTGATCACCTGCATATAAAATAAACGAACACCAAAGACAGCGATCACCAACACCAATAAGCCGTACCACAGACGGATACGGCCAACAATTTTGGTTGTGTCTTGAGGCGCCATCATAAAAGACCGGTTCGCTTTAAGTTTTTAACTTAAGTTAATTCTTGGCGGTAGCACTTGGAGCTACTGATACCATATTTTTTGCCGCGTCGCTGTTTTGTACTCGGTCAAGCGATTGAAGGCGGGCTGAATCAACTTCCAAGCTATCATTTTGGCTTTTAAGTTTGGCCTGTTGTTCCTGCAAGCTATTTATTTGGTAGCCGTAAGCGTTGGTCTTAGTAACTTGGGTCAGGTATAGCAAACCCAACAAACAAGCTAACACAATCAGAATGATGGTGTTGCTAACCGGCCCCAGTGTGCGAGCGCGCACCTGGAAGCTGACCGAGTTTTGGTTGCGGCCCGAAAATCGATGTGAACGATTCATGGCTAAGCTGCTTGAGTACGTCATGCTTCTCTTTCTTTTTTATTTTTGTTTCCCTGGTCCAGCCCTTCCGAAGAAAGGCTGGAGCCTAGCAGCTTACTTAAACCACGCGAACGCGGATCTTGTAAGCCCGGGAGCTACTTTTTACCTGAATTGGCATAAGAGTTCCCTTTCTATTTGTTTATTTTCACTGCGGCTCTTAGCTTAGCGCTTCGAGCACGCGGATTATGGGCAATTTCTGTGGTGGTAGCAGTTACGGGTCGTTTAGTGAGCAACTTTAGCTCGGCATCATAGCGGCCAGCGCTAACTTCGGCAAATGCTTGCTTGACGAGCTTGTCTTCCAGGCTATGGAAACTGATAACAGCTATCCGGCCCCCTGGTTCGAGCAAGTCCAGCCATAGCGGCAGGCTTGCTGCCAGTTGACCAAGTTCGTCATTAACAGCGATCCGAAGCGCTTGGAAAGTCCGCGTTGCCGGGTGAATCCGGCTGCGGCCAGGCCAGGCCCGAGCAATCGCCGCGGCCAACTCGTCGGTGGCGGCGAATGGCCGTCCTCGAACGATTAGCTCGGCAATTTTACGCGCCTTAGGCTCCTCGCCGTAATCGCGAACCAGCTCTGTGAGGCTGTCCTCGTCATAATGATTGACGATATAAGCGGCGGTTAGCTCTTGGCGCTGGTCCATTCGCATATCGAGTGGTCCCGGGTTGCTAATGGCAAAGCCCCGTTCTGCTTGGTTAAGGTGCGGTGACGATACGCCCACATCGGCCAAAATAAGATCGAACTTCCGGCCTGCGGCGTTCAGTTCCCGGCTGGCCGTCAAGTAATCTTGATGGCGCAGTTCTATCTGTTCGCCGAACCGTGCTCGCAGATGCTGAGTAGCCGCCTGATCGCGGTCTACCAGCACACAATCAGCCCGGTTGCCGGTTCGCTCCAAGACTGCGGCAGCGTGCCCGCCATAGCCAGCCGTCAGGTCCAGGTAACTATCCCCTGCCTTCGGATCCAGCAAAGCGAGTACTTCGCTTAACAGTACCGGAACATGTTCTAACTCGTTTTGGTTTTTGTTTTGGTGCATCTTTGCTTGTTTTTGTTTTTGTTGTACAAGGTCACCTAGCCAGTAGCCAACTGTTTGTTTTTTGGTGGTTTTTGTTTTTGGGTTGATGTCAGCAATACGTAAAATTACATGCCGCCAACATCAGAGTTTGAGAGACTTATGTGTGAGGTGGAGTTTTGGGAGGTGTTTTTGAGTAAGGTACGAGATTTTTGTAGTGGTTTTCTCTTGGGTCCACTTGTTGACTACCAGCTAGCTGACCTTGAACGTATCATTTAAGACGCCCTTAATCATTGCTATCTTTTTGTTTTGTTAAGGAGCTACCTGGCAGTTGATGCTATTTGGCCATCAAGCGCCAGTATTTGCCGACCCTTACGGCGCTGACATCACGTTTGATGCCGGCGTAGTCCAGTAAGTGCTGCTCAAGGCTGATTCTTCCTTGCTTGGCGTCGATAACGCCTTCAGCCTTGCCCATCCTGAATTGCACATTCAGATCAGCAATCCTCTCGTCCAGGATATCCCCGGCGAGCTTCGGTTCAACGGCCTCATCCCACACTGATTTTGGATAGAGATGAAGGTACTGCTGGAATCCCCTGGTCACTACTACTCCGCTGGCGAACTCATCTCTAAGCTCGGCCGGTATGGTAAGCCGGCGCTTATCGTCGAGCTTCCTTTCAAAGTAGTCTACCGTGGCCATCCCTTTGTCCCGTTGATTGATATTTTAATAGTGGTTTTTATTTAATGGTGGGGGTTTGTGCACTAACCCACGATTACCCACTAACATGAGTGTACAACCCACTCACACCCACTTGCAAGCATAAAACACCTAAAAATGACGTTTCGCACGTCACTTTTCCACAGTTTTTCCAAAATTGTGTTCTAATGCGCTTTATGTGGTGTTTTGGTCTGGAGAGCAGACACTAGGATGTGTATTGGGTTTTTGCCCCGCAACTGGCAAAACCGGCACATCCAGCCGATCGCCTAGCTGCAAACCGCTGCGTCCAGCAGCCTTTTGAAGCTCCCGTTTCAGATAATCGCTCTCCTCTGCGGCCGCGCCGCTACTAAAAAGATCATCGAAGTCCGGGTTGGCGCACAGCACCAAATCATAAAAACCAGCACCGCGGCCCGCTGTTACCGGCTTTTGCGCCATGCCTTTAAAGTCTTTATCGCTATATCCTTTAGATTCAGCCCGATCATCAGAGTGGCTTAGCTCAGCTTGAGCGCCGTCAACTACAGCACGGGCGTATTGCTCGACGTCCGGTGCGTACTTAGCACTTAACATGGCCAGTACAATTGCGCCTAGAGCAGCAAAACCGTAAACCTGTCCCGGATTGGATAACTTGTTCTTACCGGCTCTCATAAGTTGCTACCTGGTGATTAGTTACTTTGGATTATGTCCGCCATCTTTCATAGCAGCCGGAGCTTGCGGGGCGTGACTTTCCTCGCTGGCGGCAGCAAAAGTGGACTCATAAAGTATAGCGGCGGCAAGCAGCACAAGCGCTCCGTAGCCTAAGTTGCGCATAACTCTGTTGCCTTTATCGCCGCGGTTTTGGTCGGCCGCAATGTCAGCACCCTGGCGCCGATGGCGGGCAGCAAGATCAGAATCGTGGTCTGAAACAAACCTATCGAGGTGCTGCGGGCTTAAGCCTACGGACGCTGCGGGTGCTGTGCGATGACTTTTCATGCTGTTATCTTATCATAAAAGGTTAAAATGGTCAAGCTTATCCTCTGCCCGAACGGCTAGGTGTCCGCTGAACTTCACTGTAGCTAATAAAGTGGGGTGCGACCTCTTCCCTCTCGCGGCGTATCTGGTTACTGCCGCTGTTTTCGCCTACTGCGACTAATACCGGCTGATTCGGCAATACTACTCGTTTGGCTTCGTCTGAAAGATCCATAATACTGAGCACCATAGCAGCGCCCATAGTTACCAGGCCGACCCTCTGGGCAGTTTCGGTTAGTAGACGGCCAGTGCTTTTGTGATTTTTTATTTTTGACATTACAGAAGTAATTGTAGCAAATATTACCCTTTTTGTCAATTCTATGGTGTTTAGATAGAAATGTCGACAGGCACACCGGTTTTCAGCTTGTGGAATACGATGTCTTGCTCGCCCAGCACCCGCTCAAATTGGCTATAGCTGCTTTCCCGGGCTTCGTCGCGCCAGTGCCAGTCGTGTATTGGCAAAATATGTTTCGGCTTGAGCGTCAGTCCCAGATTCATGGCGCGAATGGCGCTGCCCCATGGCGCTGTCACCGGCAAAGCCAAGATTGCTTTGGTTTCGTTAAAGCTATGGCTGTCGCCCGGGTGGCTCAAAATATCCAAATAATGCACTCCTATCTCTTCCGGCGGCTGGCCGAAGAGCGGCGCAACATCTTCGTGCGGCGAATCAAAGAAAACTGCGTCTTCGGGCGGTTGGTTGCTGGCGGTGATTCCCTCGCCGCCGAGTATCTTAACTACCGAAGAGGTGCTGGTAATACGAACGTCAGGAAACTTTTGGACCAATTGCTTTATCAGGCGAATGCTCATGTGATCCCCGTGTTCATGGGTGATAAAAATGTCATCTAGGCGCTCAATCCGGCTAGCATCGAGTGCGCTTTCGCTCATGCTGCCAGGATCAAATAAAGCTGCTCTTTCTGGAGTTTCTACCAGTAAACACGAATGGATAAACTTGGTCACCTTCATACTATTTATTGTACACTGGTAATCATGCGAATTGCCATTCAAGGAGAGATCGGCTCCTTTCACCACTTGGCTGCCCAGCACTGGGGCGGCGATAACACAGAATATGTGATTTGCGTGAGTTTTGCTAAAGTCTTTGATGCTTTGGCCGCCGGCAAAGCCGACCAAGGTCTAGTGGCAATCGAGAATTCTTTATATGGATCGATTAATAGCACTTATGACTTAATAGATAAGTACAGCTATCCGGTTATTGGCGAAATAAGCGAGCGCATCCACCAGCATCTTGTAACTTTGGATGGCACAACTCTAGCTGACATTAAAACCGTAGTTTCCCACCCGGTCGCACTCGGCCAGTGTTCGGATTTTTTAGATAGCAAGCTGCCCAGTGCTGAGCGGATTGAGTACCGCGATACGGCCGCAGCCGCCCAGTATATTAAGAAAACTAACGATCCTCAAGTGGCGGCAATTGCCAGCAGCACTGCGGCGGAGCTAGCCGGTCTGTCGGTGCTGCAATCAAATATAGAAAACGATCCCAGGAACTACACTCGTTTTATGGTAGTTCAGCCCGGCGGTCAAAAGCCCGAAGGTGCTAATAAAGCATCTCTCATGCTCAGGACTTCGCACAATCCAGGCGCTCTGTACACTGCGCTAGGCGTGTTCGCCGAAGCCGGCATTAACCTAACTAAGTTACAGTCGCGCCCTATTCCGGGCAAAGTCTGGCATTATCGGTTTTATATTGACGCTGATGCCGCGGGCGCTGGCTTGCATGCCGTGATTGGCAAACTAAAAAATCAAGGTTGCGACGTTACTCTGCTCGGCGAATACATAGCTGCTACTACGGAGTACGAAGACTAAACCCTGATTTCCAGGTCTTCGCTAACAATACGTAGCATATCAGTAAGCTGGCTAGGTGTATCACTGGTTCCTGCCGGCTGCTCCTCAAGTACAGTCATTGCCGCAGACACTGCTTCGTGGCCCACCGCAGTGAAGTGCTGAGTCAAATTCTGGTTATCTCCGTTATAGACGGCTTTCCAAGGCTCAGGAATATCCCGCACTACTTTTAAGCAACGACTAGCCTCTTCTTGAGCGAAGTCGCCTCCATCAATAATGTGCGGCATAGGAGGCAAATTTAAAGGAACCCGCCAAGTAGAAAAATAGTAATCATTAAATGAAATATCGGAATCTGGATAGTCAACAATGTGTGGTTCTTCGCCCGGTTTAAAGACAGCTGAACGATCAGGGCGCCATTGCTGCCACCAGCCAGTCGTTAAAGAGCCTTGGGGTTTGCCTTCTTCGTCATATTCATGGGGGAAGAAAGTTACTGATCCCTGAGTTTTTCTATCCATTGGCAGAGCTAGGCCGTATTTGACTTTACGGCCGAATTCGCCATGCAAATCGATATCAGCCATTGATCGCAACCCCTCGCCAGCTAAAGTTCTTCCATAGCTGATAAATACACGAGGCAAATCAGTTCCCCGCACTGTGCTTAGGTTCACTCCAATAGCTGGTGCCGGCACATCAGACTGTTCTAAGTCGTGATTTAAATTTGCTAAATAATCAAAGGATTCTATGAGTCTTTTAGCTGCTATGGTGGCAGCGCTTCTCTCGCCTAAGTTTAAACTCATACCTCGTCCGCTGCCATGCACTTCAAGCATATCAGCTTCTTGACCACCAACGTTTTCCGCTGTGAGCATATAACTATTCTCCCTAGCTTATTATAACTAACTATACCATTAGATGTTGAATAAATAAACTGTGTGTCTAGCGGTATTCGGGGTTTTCAAAGTCGAATCGGCTGCCGTCGTCCCACTTGGAGCGCTGATTGCCTTCGGCCGGAATACCGCCATTATTTTTCAGCATTTTAGCTAGGTGCATTAGATTCCAAGTCATGAATGTAGTGTTACGATTCGTAAAATCATTGTCAAAACCAGCTTTGCCGCCTTTGCCATCATCATCGCCATAGCTGGCGCCGGGTCCGGCCTCGCCGATCCAGCCGGCATCCGCCTGCGGCGGAATCACGCAGCCCAGGTGCTGCAAACTATACAAAACATCCATGGCACAGTGCTTGATGCCGTCTTCGTTGCCAGTAATTAAACAGCCGCCAACTTTCCCATAAAAAGCGTACTGGCCGGCGTCGTTGAGTAAGCTGCTGCAAGAATACAAACGCTCGATGATTTTTTTAGTCATAGAGCTGTTATCGCCCAGCCAGATTGGCCCAGCTAGAACCAAAATATCAGCTGCCTCGACCTTCTTATATAAAGCCGGCCACTCATCCCCCGGCCAACCATGTTCGCTCATATCCGGCCAAACTCCGGTAGCGATTTTTGGACGATCAACAGTACGGATAACTTCGGTTTTTACACCGTGTTTTTCCATGATTTCAGTACTAATTTTAATTAACCGACCAGTGTGGCTTGGCTGTGGTGACTTGGTTAGAGTGCCGTTAAAAAATATGGCACTGAGTCCAGAGAAATCGGTTTTGTCGTCAGCCATTAGCTACATTCCGCTCACTATATTTAAAATATTGCCGTCTGGGTCGGTAAACCAGGCTGATTTTACTGGCCCCATAATATGGATATCGCCTTCTCTTTCGCCCGGTAGATTATCGTACTGTTCAAACTTAACGCCTTTGTCTTTGAGCGTTTTAACCTCGGCCTCGACATCGTCAACCGACCAGGCTGCATAGGTTGCTTTATTAGTTCCAGCACTAGCCGACTGATATATAAAGACACCGCTGTTACCAGATTTATAAAATATGCCTCCGCCGCCATCTTTTTCGGCTTGAAGCCCTAACGTTCCGCCATAAAATTTTTCTGCCGCGTCCAGATCGCTGACAGCGATTGTGGCGCAAACATCTTTATCACTTAACATACACCCTTGCCCTCCTTAATGCTTTTAGTATACGCCTAAAAGGCCTGGTAGGATAAGTTTTATTCCGTAACTGGTTCGTGAGACGACAATAAATCATTTAAGGACTTAAAGTCGGCACAAATCGTTACATAGGTTCTACAAGCCCGAAGCACCATATGGCCAGCAGCCCGTGCTGCTCGTTTGGTGTTATGGGCAGCTATTATTCGTAGTGAACGAGCATCCATTTCGGTGTCCAGGTCAACATAACCAGCTAGCACTTCGTCGGCACGAACTGCTCTCGCTAATATATCTTCCGTCGCCGCATGGACGTCTAGCTTGCCGCGGCCCGGATATAATAATGGAATTTCTTGATGCTCTTTGGCTTGTGACCGAGCATACTCTTCCGATGTACCAAAACTCATATTATGTATATTATACAACTACAAGTTAAATAACACAAATGCTAGTCTTTGTCTTTGCGATTTTTATCTTTGCGGTCATGATAAGCCAGCTGACGGCGTTTCTGATCTAAGCGGACAATCTTTTTTTCAAATGGTTTCAGCAGACTAGAGTACTGCCAATTGGGGGCTAAAATGTAAGCCAGTTTGCCCTGCCCTTCCAGGTGCTCGGCCAGGCTAAAAAAGTCGCCGTCGCCCGAAACGATAATTGCACGCTCGTAGTTAGGCAATTCTTTCATGGCATAAAGAACCAGCTCGGTGTCAACATTGCCTTTGACGGCGGCTTTATCTCTGTCATCATCTTTATCGGACGATTTGCTAGTGATGTCTAACGTAGGCTTTAAGACGACCAAGAACCCAAGTTCATGCATGTACTCGTAAAGCGACTCGTTTTCGTGCATGTAGCCAATAAACATATAAGCTTTAGTGACACCGTATTTGTCGCGCAAGAACTTGCGAAACTTACGCCAGTCCATCTTCCAGCCAGTACGCTGAGTGCCGAGGTTCAAGTTTTGGCTGTCAATAAAAGCATAGGTATTTGGCTGTTTGCTCATGCCTATAGTCTACACTATGGGCCGTGTCAAACGGCTTAATTGGTGTTGCTGGCTGCGGTACCGGTAAAGACGAAGTCTAGATTGGATAGCGCTGCGGCGGAGCCGTTAACCGCGTCGGCATCCATGGCGATTTGAATATCGAACTCTTCGATAGCGCCTGGGCTGAGACCGCCAGGATAGTTAACGGCTCCGCTGCCATCAGGCGATATTAAGGACTGAAGAGAAAAGCTTTGCGGTGTCTGGGGTGTGTGGCTCGACATGTCGTATGGCGACAAAATTACTTTTACTTTACTCAAATCAACCCCATCTGGGTTATCAGGTGCGGTCGGCACGCCAACTTTTAAAGCCAGCGGCGCAACACTCATATTTCTAAGAAAAATGTGCTCGGTCTGCGAGGCTTGCACCCCAGGTATAATGTGCGCAAACTTATAACCAGTTGCAGCATTAGAGTACGTAATATCATTTGGGCTAATAACTAGCGAAGCGCTATCGGTTTCAATTGAGTTGCCATTGAGTTTGGCCTGGCTTTGAAGCAGCGCGAAAGCTACACCGCCTGCAATTAACAAAAAAGTAACAGCGGCTAAGCCAATCTGTTGGCGTTTTCGCAGGTTAATAATTTTAGGTATGTTCATAGCGCCTCCTTTTTAATTGGTAGCAGCCATAATGGCACTCAAGTCTACTATGCGCCAAATCTTTCCTAGCTCTTTTAATTAAGACTTAATGACTCTTTATTTGCGTGGGATTAAGTATCATCTTATAATATCTTGATCGTGTTAAAGAATATGGAACACCCAAACCTAGATTTAAACGGCGTATGGGACGGCACAAACTGCAAATTCACCGTCCTATTCCCTATCGTTGAACTCAGCTCTGGCGAAGATATAGCTGACAGCGAATCAGAGCGCACGCGAGAATTACGTCAAAAGGTCGGCCGATACATAACTGACCCCTCCGTAAAACTTGAGCATTTCAGAGGACTAACAGCCGATCGCGAACACTCACTGCAAATTTTAGAGGAAGAGTTAACAAACCCTTCAGGCGGTATAGTGATTATCGAAGGTAAATATCTTCGACCGCCAAAACTCCGCGCCGACGAGCTCAAAGAATGTCTCGACATCGTTGCGGGCATATATTCGGACGTAATGTTTGAGCGCGCCCATCCTGACACAAGCCACACTTAAACTTATTGCGATAGAACTTTCTCAGTTAGGAATCCATCGATATCCGGATGCAGATTATCCGGAAGCCGAGTAAACCAATCCAGCTTGGCAGCTTCATGGTTAGGCTTGATTTCGCCTTCGTATTCTGCCAGAAAAGCAATGCTTACAGGCGAGTGCCAGCCATTTTTAATGTGGGTTGGATATTCGATATAACCGATTGATTCAGCACTGGTTATTTTTACGCCCAATTCCCTTTCACCAACCCGCCGAACCGCCTCTAATAAACTTTCGCCGTAAAAAACTGTCCCGCCGGGTAGATGCCACAAGCCTTTGCACGGCTCAATATCGCGCAGACTGAGCAGCACACCTTTATCTGACTTTATAACTAGGTCCACGCAAAGCCGCGGCACCTTGCTATAGATGCTGTCGAACTCTTCTTTGGTTAATGGGTAGTCCTTGCTGAATTTTGTCATCTTGGCTTTCATCATAACATCGCACACCTATATAAGTAGCTATATTCTTTCGACTTGAACTTCCCAAGTCTCATCAGACGCTAAGCGTAAGAATATATTAGCAAGTCTCGAGCTACTGATGTAGTAGCGAGGCTTGCTAAGCTAACCCGCTTCACGTTTTTGCCATAAGGCTCACGCTGGTCTCTGCCAAAATAAGCAGAACGGGGTAAAGCGACCATGCCCACCTAAATTGCTTCTTGCTCTTCAGTCTCTGATAGATCAGTGAAGTGTTTTACCACTACTCCGATCAATATAACCGAGACGATGATCAAGTTGTAGGTGGTGTGGTACAAGGTTGACTCAGACACTCCTCCTTCAAAATAGAAGTGAGTAAAAGCTAGTCCAGCAAAGGAAATTGCTATTCCAGCCGCTATGGGTACTCCAGCCAGCAGACTGTGAACCAAGCCAAAAGCCAGGCTTCGCAGAGTGCCATCCCACCAATCACCAGTGCCTTCACGGAAGATTTTCTCCTCGATGCTGGCAAGGTAAGGCAGATTCAGCAAAAACAACAGCCCAAAAGCCACCCCGAAGTACTTGATTTGGAATGGGACAACGTTAATATTTGGGCTTTCGCCTGGGTTGTCTTTCCCCTTTCCTACGAGGTTCCACCACGACCATCGAAACAAACCGCCAGCCTTCCATAGAAATGCAGCCACAAGCAGAACCACTGCAAGGACCCCAAATGCCTGGAGAAGCACAAGCGGCCTAATATCTGCATATATATGCAGATTAGCAGCAACCTGCCCTTCCGTGATGTTTAGCACCAGGCTGAGGGTCAGGAACAAGCACCAGACGAAGTAAAGAACCGACTTCATAGGGTTCTCGCCGAGATCATCCTCGGTACGGTCAGGCATAACTCTCCAGTCACTAGAAATTGACAATTAGTAGCAACCTAAGTATCACAACTTAAAGAACGAAACTGCTGCGAAATCTTCGCGTCGTTCACATATACAATTATACCATAAACGGAATATTAGGCAATATAGGTGCGTTTGGATTGTTGTTAGGAGTTAGTTATTACCAAATCCACGGCTTTGGACAGGTTATCAGCCTGGAAGTCTTCTTCCGGAGCATCGTCCTGGGTGCCGGTAGCTGTGCGTACAAGAATAGTCCTCGCGCCGGCGCTCTTCCCGGCTAAAATGTCGGAACGATGGTCTCCAATCATGAATGTATTCGCTAAATTCAGGTCAAAGTCTTTTGCCGCATCCAGCAGCAGCTTGGGTTTGGGCTTATGACACTCGCAATTACCATGCGGACCGTGCGGACAAAAATAGGTCTTGAGCACTTTTATACCGCTCGGCGCCAACCTTCTGATAACCTCGGAATTTATTCGTTCAAAATCTTCAGTGCTGATCTTGCCTTCAGCAATGCCGGCCTGATTGGTTACTATGATCACGGAAAATCCTTTGTCGGCCAACTTCTTGAGAGCGGAAATTGAATCCGGGAAAAGCTCAATTTTATCTTCGCTAGTTACTCGAAAGTCAGGCGGATCTACAATTACCGTCCCATCTCTGTCTATTAGTACAACTTTGTTCACGACGATTCTATTCTCTGCTCTATAAACGTCATGTCTTCTTGGACGGTGAGCTTGTGGTAGACGTTTGATGCGACGTAAATTTCCGTCATTGGTGTTAGTTCAAATGTTTCGTCGCCGACCTGGAATTTGCCGCGACCAGAAAGCACCCAGATAGTTTCGGCTTTTTCGTGCGTGTGGTCGCCCATCACCGCACCAGCCGGCGCGACTAAATAGTAAAAGTCTGATCCAAGGTCATAAACATCCCACTCTTTATCAGCGTCTATGTCAGATGGTTTAAATGATTTCGGCTGACTGCTCATAATAACTCAATTATATTACTCTTCTTGTTTTTTGGTTTCTTGCTGTAAGAGTTTTTGGCTGTGCTCTACCTGGTTTTGAAGTTTGCGGTTTTCTATTAACTCTTCTTTCCAGTTTTCAGAATTGGTTTCTTGTAATTGGCCAGGCTGTAAGTAAATATTAACGTTACCACCTTGAATTATTAAGTTTTCTAGTGATTTAATCGACTCCTCTATCCCTTTTTCCACCTCATTCACTGCGCCATCCAGATCTTTACCGTATGTTTCTACCACCGCCTGCGCAATGCGTTTGTTGTCTGAAGCACTCGAGTCTTCTAGAGATTGAAGTTCTTTTAAAATCTTGTCTTTGGAGGCCTTTGTGTGTTCCGTTTCAGCCTGCAACTTTTCAGTTTGAGCTCGGATATTACGCACTTCTTCTACTTCCCGCCATCTTTTTAGCACAGTTTTAGTAATGAAGTTTAGCGGAATGGCGAGCTTTAGCCCTACAGCTACTAAAATTGTCTCTGGTGAGGATTGGGAAATAGCCATAACCTCAAAAATATACGCATCTGTTGATTTACTTAGTTTTCCTATATTAGTCAGTATCTTTTGTATATTCTCTATATCATTCGCGCTAGCACCCAAACCAGCACTTTGCTTGGCGGGATGCGTGAAGCGCGTAACGACCTGGTCTTCTCTAACTTGATAAAAATTAGTCGCCTCCTGATGGATAGGCAACTTTTTCAGTGACTCTTTAAGCGAGTCTGTGATTTGCTGGGCAACCTGTAATTTGTTTTGTGAAACACCAAGAATTTTTTCTGCTTCTGCTGGATTACTATCAAAAAGCTCTAACAGGTTAGCTATAGCTCCCTCTCCTACGTATGGACTAATTCCTAGGAGTTCTACGTAGGGGTTGCCGTCAAGAGGAAAACCATTTTGACTTTCGTAACTTATACACCTTTGCTGCAATTGGTTAAAAGCAGCGATAGCCTGACTATAATTAGGACTTACGCTCCCGTATGCACTATTGAATGAGTTGACTGCTCTAGCTGTTTCAGCAATGTATGAAGTTCGTGCAAAAAATTCACTTAAATGATGCACGGACGCAGTGAGTTCTTTGACAACCATTTTTATTCTTCCAAATTCTGAATTAAGCTGGTGGTGGCAACTCTAGCCTGTTCCGCTGTATCCCTATCGCGGATAGTGATGGTGTCGTCTTCTAGGCTTTGGAAGTCTATAGTTACACAATGTGGAGTGCCGATTTCGTCTTGGCGGCGGTAGCGTTTGCCGATGTTGCCATTGTCGTCATACATTACATTGCCAAATTCTTTTTTAAGCGTCTTATAGACCTCTTGAGCCTTGGCGGCCAGCTCCGGCTTGTTCTTAAGCAGCGGAGAAACGGCCACTTTTACGGGAGCCAGGTCTTTTGGCAGCTTCAAAACTGAACGTTTTTCGCCGCCAATTTCATCTTCTGTATAAGCGGCAGTCAGCACCGCCATAACTAAGCGCTCAACCCCAAAACTGGGTTCGATAACATGCGGCACAAACGGCTTAGCGCTCGGATCCTTCGGCTTGTACTCCATACTCTTGCCGCTGGCCTTCTGGATATTCATAAGGTCGAAATCCGTGCGGTATGCTAATCCAAGCAGTTCGTCTCGGCCGTGTGGATAATCAAATTCGAAGTCGATAGTGCGCTTACTATAGTGGGCTCGGTCGTTCTGTGGTACTTCCAGTTCATGAATTTTGTCTGCAGGTAGCCCAAGATCATCTAGGAATTTTTTAATGTCGGTGCGCCACTGTTCAAATGCCTTTTCCCACTCGCTTTCTTGAACAAAATATTCAGTTTCCATCTGCTCAAACTCGCGGCTGCGAAACACAAAGTCACGCGGGCTGATTTCGTTGCGAAAGGCTTTGCCCATCTGCGCGATACCAAACGGAACGTCCGGATAGAAGCTGTCGATGATATTCTTATAATTCGTAAAAATGCCCTGGGCTGTTTCAGGCCGAAGATACGTGAGCGAGTTTTCATCTTCAGTCGGGCCAGCGTTAGTCTTAAACATCATGTTAAACTGGCGCGGCTCGCTAAACTTGCCGACGGCGCCACAAACCGGGCACTTATCCTCTTTGATATGATCCTGGCGCAGCCGGGCATTGCATTGCTGGCATTCCACCATAGGATCATTAAAACCGGTGGCATGGCCGCTGGCTTCCCAGACTTTCTTGTTCATCAAAATTGCAGCATCGACACCGTACATATCTACGCGATTCTCGACAAAAGTCTGCCACCAAAGATTCATGACATTGCGCTTTAGCTGCACTCCCAGTGGACCATAATCCCAGGTGCCAGCTAACCCGCCATAAACTTCACTGCCCTGATAAATAAAGCCGCGGCGCTTGCACAGGCTAACTAAGGTTTCGAGTGATACATCGCTCATACTTACCTAAAATTATACCTATTTTACCGAAGTTTGCTACTGTTTATGGAATAAGCGGTTAGGCGTAAAGGTGCATTATGGCGCCAAAGGGTTAAGCTATGTGTCTTTTCTAACCTGGAAATACTTCTACCAAGCGCAAGCCAGCACCTACGCGGCTGCATTTTCTAAAGCAACATCCACCGCTTCGACCACTCCAAATAGATTTGCCAGACGGTTGATGTTATGCAAAACGTTGAAATCTCTCATTTCTATATCAGATATTCCATGTGTGAAATCAACTCCAGGCTCAGCGAGTAGCCCAACCGCGTGCATAGGCTCGCGAATTCCAACAATCATGGAACCTCTCGAGTCAGCTTGGACTGAGTACAGTCCTTTTTGCGGCAAATAATCACGGCGAAGTTGCAGCTCGCTTGTCGGAGGTTGTAAGTTGCGTTCTAGCGACTCCATAAGCTGTTCTGCTTTTTTTCGCCGCATAGATATGCCGAATGGTCCAGTCCGCGGTATCTTAGCCTCGTCGGTGCTTCGTTCGACTGCTTGGCCTGCTATCCTCAGCAATAACTGGGTAGAACGTTTACTTTCTTTTTGGCCAATTACAAAGCATGGCAGCGTTTCTTTAGTCCAGTCTCCCACCTTGCCGTACCACACAACAGAAGATTTGATTTTAGCTAACACTTCCGCGTCTACGCACTCTATATGTGTGCGTTCGACTTCTTTAGTCTTGTCCTCGGGCTCTTCAAGCGATCCCGGAAAAGTATTTACTAGGTCATTAATAAGATCAACATTTTCTCTCGACGCTTCAACCCCTTCAGCGGTAGCTAGGCTGCCAAGTTCGCCCCTAAGCGCACGGGAAATATCTGCATAACTAGAGCCTTCTTCGCGCGTAAAAGCTCTTAAACCGGCTCGAGATAGCTCTATGGTTTCCCTATCCATAATGCATTATTATGCCACTCTCTTTTATTACACACAAACACATTTTTATACTAGTTACGCTTTTAGCTATGATCGAATATGCGAGGTCAGCATAGAGCGGATTAGCGGAGAGAGTGTTACGACCAGTGTTTCCAGCCCTTGAACCTTGGCAATCTCGTCTGGTTCATGATCAGAAAATAATAATCGGAGCGTTTTTATATGGTTTGCTTCGTATTTACCAGCGGCAGAGGACGCAAAAGCCATAGCTTCGAAGTCAAAATTATACTTTTTGGCAGAGGATAACTGATCTCCCGCAGAATCAATTTGTATATTCGGCGTATGGCCGGCTAGTTTTAGAAGCTGAGCTTCAAACCAGGCGCGGATTAGAGTCGGATCTATTTTATGATCATCGAGCGACGCGAAGGCTTGTTCTAATAGTTCGTAATATTCTGCCTCGGGATGGTCTTCCGTAGAACGGTTCAGCAGCTTGATTAGATCATAACCTAGCTGCACACGGTCTAGAGCGCTGACGATACGGCCGTAATGCTTTATAAGGCGCGTGCTAATCAGCGTACCCAGCTCGCCCTTGCCTTCTATAAAAGTAATATTACTGGTGCTAAAAAGTTCTATGCCGCCGGCTAGTTTACTTTTTACTTTGCGGACACCGCGGGCTACCAGGCGCAGCTTGCCGTAGTCCGGGGTTAAAATAGTCAGAATACGATCAGCTTCGCCGTAGTTAGTACGGCTTAAAATAATGCCAGTAGTTGTAAGGTGTTTCACGCTGCTACAAGTAAGTTTTCCTGTACCTTAGACTTTAGTTCCGACAAGCTGGTATCCGGCTTGTATAAATACGTTTTAACGCCTAGTTGGCCGCGCAGCAGATGGCGGTTGAGCGTAAATTCGCTCGCTGGCACCATAGTGTGAACGATCACTGGAATATCCTGCCAGTCTGGATAAGAGCGCAGCTCGTACAAAAATTCTATTCCAGAATGCTCAATAAGTTGAAGCTCCAAAACAATAATATCCGGTTTGTATTGATCGGCCGAAATAATGCCAGCTTGAGCACTGGCACAGCAAACAACTTGGTGGCCACCGGCCAGCAGTGCTTGACGGTAAGTTTCGGCAAGCACGCGGTCTGGCTCAATTAGCAGTATCTGGCTCATATTAAAGCGATTTGTTTATTTGGCTGCATGACAGTGCCCAGCCCATACAAACGGTGGTGGCGGCTGGCGCTGAGCCGCAGATGCATAGCTTGCAAAATTGTATCGGCCACAAAAATGCCGGCACCAGTGGTGTGGCTGATAGTAGTAAGCGGCTGGCGGCTGGCACGCTGGCGCTGCAGCCGGCGGCCGCGCCTGAGAGCAGTATTAGTGAGCTGCGGCGTATCCGTGTATAAACCAGCCACGATGCCGTAGCGGCTGCGATGGCTAGCTAGGCGTAGTTTTAACTGCGGACTTTCCAGTGCTGGCAAAGCTTCGATCAGCGATGCCCCGAGACTGGTCAGCGCCGACTGCAAACCCTGTCGATTAGCCATCACTGTACCATAGCGCCCTGTCACGTTCAGCTCCAGCTCTACGCCGTAGTTTCTAGCGATAGCATCCAGCTGCTGGCCTGTATCATACAAAACAGATGAGACCGAAACCGGTTCCAGCTCAAGATTGGCCGGCCGCTCTTGAAGACGCAAACTTAACGCGTAATTATCCAGCAGCCTGAGAGCCGCTTCGGCAGTGCCGCGTATACTGGCTGTATCGGCTCCGCCTTGTTCCGCCTGGCGGGCTATTTGCATCAGCGGTAGCTTAAGTTCCTCGGCCACACTGAGTAATAGTTCACTACCCTCGCTCATTACTACTAATTATAGCACCGGTGTCTTTAGGGCGAGAACGAGAAGTTGGGCAGGATGTAAGTATTAAAGTCTGGCAGAAACTGATCTCCCTCTGTCCATATGGCCAGAGTTTCCGAGCGAAGCGGCAATATGACAGTGGTGCCAGTTTTAGTGGAAGTATTGGCCAGCGGACCGGTAAACTTTATGCCAACTACATTAGGGACTTTAGGCAGCGCATACGGTACAGTAACACGCGGTTTGCTTGGCTGCTGGTTGCTAGCTAGATTACTAAGAGTTTGAGCATAGGACTGATTGAGAACTTGCACTCGCAGCGCAAAAACCGAACCTTGATCAGTAGCTGACGGCACTACACCAGGGTTAAAGTAACCGTCGACAAGCGTATTGCCGCTACCCGAGCTGTTTGTAATCACATAACCGCTCCAGGTCTTAGGATATTGCAATACTACGCTGCCATAAGCCTGCGGCCCGCTATAGGTTTTTAACGGATTTTTAGATTCTTCAGCAAATTGCTTGTCTTTAGTGGCAGTATTCTTGGCTACAGCCACCTTGGACGCAGCGGCAGCTTTGGCGTCGCTGTGGTTTTTATAGTCCTGGCGGCCCATGAAAGCCCAAACTCCAAAAATCACAGCACCTAAAAGTAGCACTCCAGTCAGTATTAGCGAAACGACTACGCCGCTTATGCCATCCTGATTATGCTTAATCATGAAATTACTGTAGCACAACCTCACCGGTAGGTATAGAGGTAGACACCATTTTTTTGTTTGGCGGGCCGCTGGCCGGGGATTTTAAAGGCTACGCTGACTAATTTAACCGGCTTGTGCTCGTAGCGTATGCATTTTTTGTTCAGCTTGGCCATGTAACGCGGCAGCAAAAACGTAAATATGGCGTCGGCAGCTGGCCAGTCGGCCCGCCAAAAATCACCCCACACCACCCTGACCTGTTGTCTGTAGCGACGCGTCCTAAGCCAAGCTATCAATGCTAAGAGCGGATTGAGCTCATACCCTACGACTTTATAGCCGTGTTTGGCCGCGGATATTAGCACCCTGCCGTCGCCGCAGCCAAGTTCGATCAGTGTGTCGCCGGGACTAAGGCCGCTGAGCTGGAGGGCCGTTTTAACTTGCGGGCTTAGCGTCGGCAGGTACGGAGCGCCAGCCAGCAGCACTCCGGCGAAACAAATCATAAAAAATAGAGCGACTATTATTAGCCATGTCATGAAGACAATTCGCGCACCTTATTTTCGGCGTTTTTTAAATAATCCTCTAGTTGGCGCACTAATTCCAGGCCGCGCTCATAATGTTTTAGCGCCTGGTCGACATCTAAATCTTCACGCTGCAGTTCGGATAGAATTGTCTCCAATTCTTCCTGTAGCTTTTCATAGTTGGGCTGCTTGGGTTTTACCATCTATTACCTACTCACTGGTCTCTGTCACGTTAGCTCTAAAACGTCCTTCGGCTAACTGTACGTCTACTATAGCACCGCCAGCCAGACGCTTAGTACTTCTTAGGGTCTGCCTCCCCGACCGGACAATCGCATAGCCGCGTTTTAGGATGGCTTCGGGATTAAGCGCTTGCAGCAACTGTCGACGGCTTTTTATTTCAGTCCTTGCGCGGTTGATTAGTTGTTCTAACTGGTCACTCAAAATCACCGTTTGTTGTTCCAGTCGAGCTCGCGCAGTCTGCACTTGCGCGTTAGTTTGGTGCCTTAACTCACGAGCGTTATCTTTCAACTCTACCAATACATACGCCCGATCGGGCACCAGCAATTCGGCAGCGTTGCTAGGCGTACTAGCGCGCTTGTCAGCAGCTAGTTCAGCCAGTGACAAATCAATCTCATGGCCAATAGCCACCAATGTTGGCACTCGGCTAGCTGCCACTGCCCTGGTCAGTGCTTCGGAGCTAAAAGCAGCCAGGTCTTCGGCGCTGCCGCCGCCCCGAATCATTACGATTGCATCTGGCGGTTCTACCAAGGCGTTGAGCTTCGATAAAGCCGCTACCATTTGTTCTGGCGCTGCCTCGCCTTGCACTTGTACATCCACTAAGTCAATTTCCACACCTTGCCACCGCGCACCCAAAACTTTAATGAAGTCAGCGTATGCCGCCGACTGTTTTGACGTCACCAGCCCAATCCGAGTTGGCGGATACGGCAGCGGCCGCTTGCGCGCCTCGTCAAACAAGCCTTCTTTAGTCAACTTAGCCTGCAGGAGCTGGGCAGCACGCTTAATTGTGCCTTCGCCCGCCGGTTGAATGCTGATAATATTCACGCTAAATCCGTATTGGTGATGAAGCCGCGGCGTGCCGCGGACTTTCAAAATCATACCGTCTTCCAAAGGCCCGGGCAGCTGACGCACAGTGCCAAAAAACTTTACTGTTGATACTTCATCTTTCAGGTCAAAATATAACCAGCGCCCTTTGCTAACGCGCAAGTTAGCCAACTCGCCCATAATAACTACTTCAGAATATGCGTATTCCAATGTCTGGTTCAGCACTGCCACAAAGTCGCTAACACCCAGCACCACATCTTCACTTTTAACTGCCACGAACCGCCCCTGACGATAATTCTCCCCGCTTAATTGCCCGGTGATATAAGTAGTATCCCGGCGGAACCTGGATAAGCGTGTTCAATATACGGTACATAACAGTTACCGGCAGACTCAAGGACGGCGGCACGCCGGTAGCCGCCAGCACAGTCGTCATAAGCGCCTCATAAATACCTACTCCGCCAGGTAGTACCGACACCAGACCGGCAAAATTCGCTATACCATACGCCAAAATTACGGCCCCAATATTAACCCAGTACCCAAAGGCAATATAGACTACATAAACAGCTCCTATTTCTGTAGCATCAGCCAAGAGAGCGTACAGAAACGGCATCTTAAGTTCGCGGTAGTTACTGCGTATTGCGAGGTAGCTGCTATGAAAATCATCAAAGGTTTTTTTGGCTTTAGATATGTTGATAGTTTCCGGTTGGCGCGGACGCACTACCTTAATTAATCGGTTTAGAGCGCGGGTCAACGCCGTGAAAAAACTGTTGATTCTCTGCTTGCTGCTAATTATGTACATGAAGCCGAGCGTGCCGATTACCATTAGCGTAGACAATGAACCGGCCGTCAGAATAACTATATTATTAACACGCCCCATGAGCGCCAATGCGAACACGCCGAACAATAAGATGATTTCGAACGCTATAAAATAAAGTGCGATCTTCATTACATGTATAAACGTGGCTTTGCCGCCACTCAGCTCCTTACCCTGCCGCATTCGGAGCGTAAAATATGATAGTCCGGTGACGCCGCCGCTAGGAAAGACGTGATTTACAAAATTTAACTCTACGGAAGCTAAGAAGAGGAATCTGTATGTGAGTTTGTTGCCGACTATAGCAAACAGCCGCTGATACATACGAGCCTGGGCATGGTAGTTCAAAAACTCAACCGGTAACAGTAAAAACAGCGCCCAGCCGTGAACATGAGCCAGATTCTCGAAAGTAGTTCCAATATCTTTTCGAACAGCGTAAACAAGCACCGCCAAAGCGATCAACGTAATAATATTGACCACCAGCTTCCAGCGGCGCGCCCAGAACGACTTTTGGGTACCACTCATAAGCAAACATTATACCGGAACCAAGAACTCCCCCTTAGTATTAAAAATACTTAAGGCAAGGTTCATGTACACTTATTACATGCAGAGTTTATTAATCTTGGGGCGCCAACCAGCTCTTGGCATGGCCGAGCTGGAGAGTTTATATGGAGCGGACAAACTCCGCCCAGTGGGCGAAAAAGCCGTTATCGTTGATGTTGATCCTTGCTTGCTGGCTTTTGACCGGCTTGGCGGCAGCGTTAAATTCTGCAAGGTTCTAACCGAACTTGATACGGTAGAACTTAAAAAAATTGAGAAATTTTTATTGAAGGTCTCGCCTGGCCATTCGGAGCGCATGCCCGAAGGAAAAATGAATCTAGGCTTGAGCGCTATTGGCCTCAAAACTGATGTCAAACAGCTATCCGCGACCGCCCTAACGCTCAAGAAAGCCATTAAAAAAACCGGACGAAATGTCCGCGTTATTCCTAACAAATCTTTAGAGCTCAACACAGCTCAGGTGTTGCACAACGGACTCACCAAAGAAACTGGCTGGGAGTTAGTATTTATTCGCGATGACGCTAAAACCATCATTGCCCAGACCGTCAAAGTGCAGGATATCGAGTCGTACACTCGCCGCGACCAAGGGCGCCCTAAGCGCGACGCTAAAGTCGGCATGCTGCCACCCAAACTCGCCCAAATAATTATTAATTTGGCGACCGGCAAGTTGCCCGAGGACAAGCTCCAAAACATCTGCGATACTCCAGCCGACCAAGAAATTCCCCTCACTTTGCTGAACCAGAGTGTGCTTGATCCCTTTTGCGGCACGGGAGTCATTCTGCAAGAAGCAGCACTTATGGGCTACTATCCGTATGGCACCGATCTAGAACAGCGAATGATTGACTTCTCTGAAGAAAATCTAACTTGGCTGATAAGCGGCAACTCGCGGCTAGACTCTATTGATTTTAGGCTTTCCCAGGGGGATGCCACGACCGTCGCATGGAAAGAGGTTGACTTCGTGGCCAGCGAAACTTATCTTGGCACGCCCTTCACTTCTCTTCCCAGCTCCGAAAACCTTGAGCGAAGCGTCGCTACATGCAACCAGATCGTTAAAAAATTCTTACAAAATATTCATGACCAGTTGCAGCCCGGCACTCGTCTTTGTCTAGCCGTGCCGGCATGGCAAATCAAGTCGAACCAATTTAAACATTTACCTCTTATTGACCAGATAAGCGATTTGGGCTATAATCGGATAAGTTTTGAGCATGTCCGGGATGGCGCGTTGATTTATTGTCGGCCCGACCAAATAGTCGCCCGTGAACTGCTCGTAATCACAAGGAAATAACTACATATGTCACATGTCAAAGCCGGCGGTACCGCCAAAAATATCCACGACAGCCCGGGCCAACGCCTAGGTGTTAAGCTGTACGGCGGAGCCAAAGTAAAGACTGGTCAAGTTATTGTTCGACAGGTCGGCATGACTAAGCGCCCTGGAGCCGGCACAAAAATGAGCCGCAACTACACTATTCACGCCGCCCGCGATGGCGTCGTACAGTATAAGAAACGTAAAGTTCGCTTATTCAGCGGTAAATCTGTAGCCCGCACCGAAGTCAGCGTCATATAAACGCGCACTTGTTATAAACTAGTAGTGATTTGTAAATGCCGTATTATTCGGTTATAATATAAAGAATGAGCGAGCTGGACTGGCAATTCGAACTACCTCCTGAACTGAGGTCTGATCAATATGATTATCCTCCAGTTTTATTCCGGGACTGGAAGCAAGTAGAAGGCCACGAAAAAATAATGCGTTTTGACGGCAGCGACGAGATTCCTATGAACATTGTTACCAACAGTGAGAGAGTCGTATTAATGGCTAAATACGCTGTTGCTAAATCCCTGCGCTTGACCTGCGCCGAAGATCGGTTAATCAGGATTGTGCGCAACGAAGAAGGCTCCAGCTCTAGCTTTATGCAAGGCGTCCGCAAAGTTCGCCACAGCGAAGTTATGGGAGCGTTAGAGCGCGGCGACATAGAATTAAAAGCCGACGAGCTAGGCGTTTACGAAGTTATTTGGCCACTTGATCCAGAAAAAATGCGTGCGGCTCAAGAATCTGAAGAAGAGTTAGCCGACGCAATAGCAGCCTAGGCAGTAGTTTCACCCAGATGGAAGCGAATACGGTCTATGACATCAGCAATAACCACTTGGGATTTGATAAGATAGTCGTCTACACCAAGCGACTGCGCACGTTGCTTTTCGCTATCTTGGCTAAGCGCCGTTAGCATAATTATCTTCAAATTGGCCGTTTCCGGAGTGTTGCGCAGAATATCCAGTACGTCAAAACCACTAACTTTAGGCATCATGACGTCTAGCACTACAAGGTCGGGTTTGTAGCTAAGCGCGGCCGCCAAAGCATCCTCGCCATTGTTAACACGGCGCGCATCAAAGCCCTCGGACTGCAAGCGCGTCATATACACATTAGCTAACGCATCATCGTCCTCGACCATTAAAATGCGCTTTGGACCGCTCGGCTTGGGCGGCGGTGTTTGTGTTGGACTGTCCATATTGCTCATGTTAGCACACTAGGTTAGCGGTTCGCCAGTAACGCCCTGACGAAGCCCGCAAACATTGGATGAGGCCGATTGGGTCGGCTCTTGAACTCTGGATGGTACTGGCTTGCCAAAAAGAACGGATGGTCTACACCTTCTATAACTTCCACTAGGTTATTGTCTGGGTTCAGACCCGTGGCCTTAATTCCCCAGCTTTCGTATTGGTCGCGGTATTCGTTATTACACTCGCCTCGGTGTCTATGGCGCTCGACTATATTTGTAGCGCCGTAAACATGCTGCGCCAGGCTGCCCTTCTCTAGCTGGCAATCGTAATTACCTAGCCGCATGGTGCCGCCTGTCATCAGTTTGTCTTGTTGATCAGACATAGTGTTGATAACTACGTCCGGACTATTTTCATCAAGCTCAAAAGTAGTGGCTTGCGAAAGTCCGGCGTTCCTAGCAGCCGCAATCACACCCATCTGCAATCCCAGGCATAGTCCCAGATACGGCTTTTTATCCTTAAGCGCATACTGAGCGGCTTTTATCTTGCCCTCTAGACCGCGCTGGCCAAAGCCGCCAGGCACAACTATGCCGTCATAATCCTTTAGCGCCGGAGCTATGTTAACGCCCGGGGAGTCGTAATCAGAAGCATCCACCCAATGGATATCTACATCACAGTCGTTATGCCAACCGGCAGCTTTGAGGGCTTCAAAAACCGACATATAAGTATCGGTGTTGTCCATGTACTTAGCTACGAAAGCGATTTTAACCCGATGCGCATGGTCAGCAGTAGCCCGGTCAACTACCGCTCGCCATTCTTTCAGCTGCGGCTTTTTAGTCTTGAGATTAAGATGATCGGTTAATACATCAGCTATGCCTGTATCCTCTAGCTCTAGCGGAACTTGATATATGCTAGGAGCGTTTGGCAAGGAAGCTATGGCTTCTTCCGGTACACCGCTAAACAGGCTTAACTTAGCCTTTACGCCATCGTTAACAGGTTGTTCGCTGCGGGCTACCAATACATCCGGGGCTATTCCCAAACCACGCAAATCGCGAACAGAATTTTGGGCCGGTTTAGTCTTGTTCTCGTTGGAAGCACCCAAATATGGCAAATACACTACATGTACATAAGCGCAGTTTTCTAGCCCAACCCTAACACCCATCTCGCGAATTGCTTCTAAGAAAGATAGTGATTCGTAGTCGCCAACTGTGCCGCCAATCTCTACTATATGCACATCGTAGTCCTTGCCCGCTTCGGCAATCCACTCTTGAATCGCACCCGTAAGGTGCGGAATAATCTGCACGTCATCGCCTTCAAACTTACCGGCACGCTCGTCTTGAATTAACTTGAGCAGCACGCGTCCGCTCATGAGGCTGCTTTTAGTCGTCATTTCAACGTCCACAAAGCGTTCGTAATGACCGAGATCGAGATCTGTTTCGGCGCCGTCTTTAGTTACAAAACATTCACCGTGTTCCCGTGGATTTAATAATCCCGCATCTACGTTCAGGTACGGGTCGCATTTCATTAAGTTAACTTTGAGACCGCGAGCTTTTAAGAGGTTACCAATCGAGGCGGCCGTGATACCCTTTCCTAGTCCGGAAAGCACTCCACCTGTCACAAAAACATACTTAGTCGCCTTTTTGGCCACTCTTACTCCTCGCTTTATGGCTCTTATGCTACCCTATTCGCTCCCTGTTGGCAAGGTTGAATTACTAGTTTAGCTTTTCTCTAGCTATTTCTATGGCCGCCGCGGCCAAGGCTCCTAATAAGAATGAGAGCCGGAAGTTTACCCCTAGTTCACTGGCTACAACCGAGGCGCCGCCAAACTCGAGAAAAGCGGCATTGCCCCGCTCCTCAAACCAATTACCCTTAGACGCCGGGCTCGGATGCTGCGCTATATGCTTTTCTCCATGACTGTTCATAGCAATCATCCTACCCTACTATATTACCCGCTGGCAAGCATAAACTAACCGCGCCCGTTAGCTCTGTAAACTATCGCGAGGGTTGGTAATTCCATTAGCCGCATTAAGCTCGGGAATCGTAACTGGTTTTACTAAACTGCCGTCCTGATTAGTTACCTGCAGGCCTTTAGCCGTAATGTCGACAATTTTCCACCCAGACTCAACCCTTTCAGGCTGGCCATCGCGGGCGCTGCGCGTAACTGACACTTCGGTGCCGATCCGATATTGAGGAAAGCTAATTAAGTCTCTAGCAAGCGACGCCAGACGCTGTCTTAAATCAGTCGTTCGACGGCTCAAATCATTAGCATAATCTCGACTTTCCAGGGAATAACGATCTGCAGCTGCCGAGCCTGGTAAAAAAGGTAGCCGACGTTCTTTAGGCTCCGGATCTAAGTGAGTAAAATCCACTGGCAGCTTGTTTTCTTCGAGATACGCTTGGCTGTCTCGTGGATTGGGCCAGACATAGCGGCCTCTTTTTTCTTCTCTCTTTACCGCCCTGCCTATTACTATGCCTAAGGCATTTTGGAATTTATCCAGCTCTTCGTCATGATGAACAATTTTTTGGCCTTCCGGAGTGGACTCCAAAAAAGGCTGCAGAACTTCACTATGGAATATGCCATACTTCTGGTCATAAGTGGGATTTAGTCTAGCTTGACCATCATATTCATCGTATGTGGCGCCGCCTTCTATTAGGGTAGCATCGCTAGCTGCTCGAAGTTCAAGACTGTTTTGCTGGTCTGCTGTTAGCGTTTCGGCGTGAGGCATATTAAATCTATGTTAACATATTACTTAAGATTAGTCAATCATGCGGCATGGCAGCAGTGGTTATGCTGTTGAGTCCCTAGCGGTAAGCGATTCGTCAGATAGTCCGCAGCAGAGATATTAGCTCATTGGCTTCGCTCTCTGAAACCACACTTAAACTTAATTCGTCTTCTTGCTGTTCGCTAGCTTGCCTCTCTTGAGTCGTTATAAGCGGAGGGTTGTCTTCCGCGGGTATTAGTTGGTCGTCAAGCTTTAAGAATATTGGCAGCCCAAAAGGCCGGACCCGCTTATCAATCTCAAGCTGCTGGCCATTATTAACGATAGTGTACGACGTAAAGATTTTTTTGCCGTCTTGCTGGGATTCGTCGGCTTTTTCAGTTTTAAAGATCGTTGCCTGGACGCCCGTATCGTTATAGAAACCGTCATGGCTATATTGATATCTACCTGTAGTGTCTGCACCCATACTACCATCGGCGTCATGGCGCATAGGTCCCTTGCCGTCTCCATAGTAATACAGGTCTATTCCGAGACACTTATCGCCGTGTTGAACATCATTAATGGAAACACCGCCTGAGCCTAGCGTCGCTAGAAAGCGCGCCGGACACCTTGAACGAATGCTTTCCAGCAAAAGTGCTAGCGTCTCTTGGGATGCAGGATGCAATTCCGCCGCACCGGCCACCTCAGGATGCCCGCCGCCATTATTGCTATCGTCAAATCCTTCTCTTGTCATAACGAGTATTATACAAGAAAATTACTGATTTGACTACAGACTACTGGTGTGCGGCGAGGTAGCTTTCGGCAGCCTGCAGCTGGGCATCGTTAGCCGCCCCGGCAGTTACGTTAGCTGGCTCTTTGACAGTTTGATCAGGCGTGATGCCGCGGTGGTTAATATTTTTACCATCTGGCCGATACCAGCTAGCCACGGTTACTTTTAGCTGGCCAGCGTCGCCATCACACGTTCCTTCAACGGGTATGGGATGGTTGCAGATGTTAATTAACTGCTGCACAACCCCTTTGCCGTATGACTTTTGGCCGATTACATATGCTGCGCCATTATCATGCAAAGCGCCCGAGGTTATTTCGCTGGCGCTGGCGCTGCCGCCGTTTATCAAAACTACTGTTGGGATACCGCCCAGCGTATCGCTGCCGTCAGCGTAGTAAGCCTGCACCACCGTATTGCCGCGTTTTTCTTGCAGTATTAGTTTGCCCTTAGGCAGCCAGAGACTGGAGACGTGGATAGCAGCATCTAACAGGCCGCCTGGGTTGTTGCGCATATCTAATACTATGCCCTTCACTTGCTTGTCTTTAAATTGGCTGGCAGCTTTTTGTGCTAGATCTGTTGTGTCATCAGAAAAACTGGTGATTTGCATGTAGCCGATATTACCCGGCAAAATTTTTGTGTTCACGCTAGGGACTGTGATGTTCTGACGAGTAATTGTTAGCGTAAGCGGCGTTGCACTATTTCGCACAACCTGCAGAGTAACCTTCGTGCCAGCTTGGCCGCGGATCTTATGTACCGCCGCATCAATGCTCATGCCGGAAGTTGACTGGCCGTCAATGCTGGCTATCAGATCGCCGGCTTGCAGGCCGGCTTTCGCGGCCGGCGTGCCGGCGATCGGCGCTATAACTTGCAGATTCCCGCTGCTATCCCGCCCCAGTTCAGCGCCAATACCGCTAAACTGATTGTTAAGCTCTTGATTAAACTCCTTGGCCTCTTTAGGTGTAAAATACTCCGTATACGGGTCCCCTGTGGATTCAGCCAAGCCGTGTTTTAGACCGTCGAGTATTTGAGTTTCAGTCAATTTACCGTCGTAATTTTGTATGAGCGATTTATAGACCTGTGTGACTGAGCTGTAATCCGGTTTGGACGGCAGATTCCCGGCTACATTATGCTGGTGGCGCAGGCTTATGCTGCCATCGCCAACCCCCACCCCAAACGAGAAAACCGCAATTACAACAATCGCTTGTACTAAACGCCGCAGCCAGCGCCGCTTTCTAGATGCCCGAGATGCCGGTGTTAACGGCTTATCGCCTGTTTGTGTTGGTCTCATCGGGACTAATTATAGCAAACCGCTTTTGATTACTAGAAATGAATGAAGTATAGGCCAGATTGACTAACTGTCTTGGTCGAGTACCTGCCATCTAAGGCGGCATTGTATTGGCTGACAAATATTGATCCGCCGCTGACGCTCTCCACATACATAGCGTGGCCGAAGGCGCCAGCCGTGCTGATAGCTACGTCGCCTGGCCGTGCACCGCCGCCAAAGTCCATGGGAATGCCGGCTGCACGGGCGTCACCGGGCCACTGGTTGGCGTTGCCGCGGCCGCCCCAATAAGGCATATAACGGCCAGACTGGGCGACTTTGAAGGCCGTGTAGCTTACGCACTCGCGGTTATACATACCCCAACTGTCAATGATAGAATCTTGCGGCGCATTACACCAGACAGACGGATAGCCGCCGCCGCAAGCCGGACCAGTACCAGCCGCAAAGCTGCCGCCACCGGAGATAAATCTTGAGTTAGCCGCCAGCTGCTGAGCCCGCAACTTAGAAATTTGACTAGAGTTAGAGCTAATTTGCTGGTTGTAGGCCGCTTGCTGGCCTTCGTTATATGACAGCAGCTGGCTCTGTTGGTTCTGATCACTAGCTAACTGGCTGTTTTGGGCCTTTTCGGACTCTACTAATTGGTCAATTTGAGTCTTTTTAGTTTCTAGTTGCGCCTGCAAGTTGGCAATTTCCTTAATCTTGGCATTTAGCTGATTCTGTACGCTAGTGCGATATTCTTCTCTATCAACATAGTCGCTTAGATTTTTGCTGCTAGCCAGCTCCTCGATAGTTGACATTTGACCGTCGACATACATCGTTTTAATGTCTTCGGCTAGGCTAGCTTTCTTAGTTGTGATTTCCTGCTTGTCGGCGTTGATCTGCTGCTCTAGCTGAGCCTGCTGGCTTTGGTTAGCTGCCAGCTGGCTTTGGATAGCATTAATCTGAGCTTGCAATTGATTAATAACGGCCTGGTAACTGCCTGCCTGAGTTTCAAGCCCATTCAATACGCCGCGAGAAACAGCATTTTGAGCGTTTAGAGCATTGATCTGCTCATCATATTTATCGGCGTGCGCTTGGTGCCCGCCGCCAACTACTACGGCAACCACTGCCAAGACTATCGCCAAGGCGCGCAACACTTCAATACGACTGGTTCCCGATTGGTTTTGTTTTGGCATAATTTTATTTTTGCTTATGCTTGCTCTTAATATATCATCTTTAGTCAAACTTGTGTACCCCCTATTTAAGCGTGCCTTTAAAATTAGAGTTTCCCTCCTCTCCACTCCTTAACTGATAAGTCTCTCTATTTCGTTTTAAATTTGAGATAGCGGCGGGTCGCGATGGCTGATGATACCGCTCCAAGTACTATACCAAGCACAAGCTGCATTGCCAACAGCTCCCAGAAATGATTGCCGAAATAAGTGCTGGCGTAATTAATATCCAATAGGCCCAAGCTGCTTGCCTGCAGCGCAGTGGACGAAGCTAGGAAAGCTGCGTTTATGATAAGCACCGAAATAATCGCCGAAAGGATGCCGTAAATAATTGTTTCGACCACAAAAGGCCCGCGTATGAAACTGGTAGACGCGCCCAGTAAGCGCTGGATCTGAATTTCATCTCGACGATTAAAGATAGCCATTTGGATGGTATTAAAGATAATTAAAGCGCAGATTACGGCGAAAACCACCACTGTAATAATGCCGATTTCGCGCAGCACGTTAGTGGCGTGAGTAATCTTATCTATTGCCTCTTTGCGATCGCCGCTATAACTGGGCGCATCGGACTGCAGCTTAGCAACGTCTGGCTTATTTAAGAAATCTTTAATATCTTGGATGTGATTTAAGTCCACCGGCTTAATCAAAATTGTTGCCGGCAGCGGATTGGAGGTTTCATTAATGGCTGTTAGCAGCTGCTCATTGCCGGCATTTTGTTGCTGGTATTGGTGCAGCGCCTGTTCTTTGCTGAGGTACTGCAGACTTTTTACATTCGGCAATTTTTTGAGCTGGCCAAGCAGCTGCTTAGTTTGAGCGTTAGTGTCGCTATCCTTTAAAAAGACCGATATATCGATCTTATTGGTGATTTGGGCGATAGTGTTATTGAAAGTAGCATTAGTAATAACCGAGAACAGCACTATTGTTAGCGTCACCACCATGACAGCCATGGCAGCCACCGCTAGACTGGCATTACGAATAAAGTTAACTATGCCCGTATGTATAACTCGGATCATAGTAACCCAACGGGTTTTCCATCTGCCGCTCATAGTTAAATCTTATACCCTGCGTTAGCTTTGTCTGATGCGATTTTGCCGTCCTTGATAGTAACCACGCGGCGCTTTAGTTTGTTGACTATTTCAACGTTGTGGGTGGTTAGTAGTACCGTGGTGCCGTAGCGGTTAATTTTTTCTAGAACTTTTATGACATCCCAGGCATGTTTAGGATCGAGGTTACCGGTTGGCTCATCGGCTACTAAAATACGCGGCTGGCGCACAATTGCCCGGGCGATTGCCACGCGTTGCTGTTCGCCGCCAGACAGTTCAAGCGGCATATTTTTTTCTTTGCCTTTCAAGTTAACAATGTTTAGAACTTTTGGTACTGTGTGGCGGATCTCACGGTTACCTACGCCCACAACTTCCAGAGCATAGGCCACGTTTTCGTAAACATTTTTGTTTGGCAGTAATTTAAAGTCCTGGAATACTGTGCCGATTTTGCGGCGCAGCAGCGGGATATCCTTGTCTTTTAATTTGTCATAATCTACGCCGCCGACAATAATCTTACCGCTAGTAGGCCTCTCCTCGCGAGTTAATAATCGGAGTAGCGTGGTTTTGCCGGCGCCGCTCTGCCCTACAACTATCACAAATTCTTTTGGCTCAACGTGCAGGCTAATCCGGCTGAGAGCTGAGCCTTTCTCGCCGCGGCCATACGTTTTTGTTACCCTGTCGAGCAGAATCATTAGCTTTATTATAACCCAATATAGCGCTTGTGTCATTAAAGCAGTTGTTTGCTACAATGAATATATTATGGTTAAGTTAGTACTCTTTAATACGGCGAACTAGAGCGGCATGACACCAAAAACCCAGCTAGCAGAGCTTACAGAAGGTGTGATTAACAGCGATCATCGGCGTATCGGAAGAGCCATATCGCTATTAGAAAACAGCCAGTCGGACGATGCCCATATGCTTCTCTCGGAACTATGGCCGCACACCGGCCGGGCGACCACACTTGGCATTACCGGGCCGCCGGGTGCCGGTAAGTCCACTCTTACCTCAGCACTTATTACGCATCTGCGCGAGCAGGACAAAACTGTCGGAGTTATCGCTGTCGATCCTTCCAGCCCGGTTAGTAAAGGTGCTTTGCTAGGAGATCGGATCCGGATGGCAGACCACTACACTGATCCCGACGTTTTTATCCGCTCTATGAGCTCGCGCGGCCATCTTGGCGGCACATCTGAGGCCGCTTTTTTAGGTATGTCAGTGCTGGATGCTGCCGGCAAAGACGTCGTTATCGTAGAAACAGTCGGTGTTGGACAGTCAGAGGTGGAAGTTAGATCAATGGTTGATACTGTAGCCGTGGTTCTTCAACCCGAATCAGGCGATTCCGTCCAGATGCTTAAAAGCGGAATCATGGAAATTCCTGACGTGCTTTGTCTTAACAAATCAGATCGCCTCGAGGCCGAGAAAACCAGACGCGCCCTAAAAATCTTTTTAAATGCGGAGCCCGAGCCAACTCCGATATACGTTGAAACAAAGTCATTAGACAACCTAGAAATACAGGAATTATGGGCCGCAGTCCAAGAACATCGGCAATCGCTAGGCAAAGAGGGTTTGCATAAACTTAGACGCTCAAACTTGGCGGAGCAGATGAGTAATATGGTTGCTTCATTTTTACTACCCGCCATAATCGAAACATTTACAGACGGCGACGAGGAATTAGTCGAGCTGGTAGAAACAAGAAATATAGACCCTTTAACTGTAGTTGACGAGGTTATAAAAGCTCGCTAAATCGAGTCTTAACTATTTCCCAAAGAGTGTTCTAGATAAGCGTCAATTAAAGGCTCTAGACCGCCGTCGAGCACTTTGTCTGGATCGGAGGTTTCGTACTTGGTGCGCAGATCCTTAACTTGCTTATAGGGGTGTAGCACGTAACTGCGGATTTGATTACCCCACTCTGCTGACTGGTTCGGCCCTTTTAGCTGGTTAAGTTTTTTAGCGTGCTGCTCCATCTGAAGCTGAGCCAGTCGCGATCGCAGGACAGTTAGCGCTGTTTCCTTATTTTGCAGCTGCGAACGTTCATTTTGGATAGCTACCGTTATGCCTGTTGGGATATGCGTAACGCGGACCGCTGAATCAGTGGTATTTACAGATTGGCCGCCGTGGCCGCCGCTTCGGTAAACATCAATTTTAAGATCTTTTTCGTCAATTTGCAGCTCGTCCGGCTTAGAGATTTTAGGCATCACTTCTACCTTGGCAAAACTGGTTTGCCGCAGATTATCGGCATTAAACGGACTGAGCCGAACTAGCCTATGCACACCGTGTTCTCCTTTTAATTTGCCGTAGGCAAACGAACCGCTGATCTCTAAAGTTACGCTTTTAAGTCCGGCTTCTTCGCCGGTCGACTCCTCTACAATCTTTACGTCCCATCTGTTATTTTCGCAGTAACGGCTGTACATTCTGAACAAAATTTGTGTCCAATCTTGGGCATCCGTGCCGCCAGCGCCGGCATGCAGACTGATAATGGCGTCATGGTCATCAAATGGCCCATTAAACTTTAATTCCTCTTTGAGAGAGGCAAAATCTTTTTCAGCTT
This sequence comes from Candidatus Saccharimonadota bacterium, assembly GCA_029288485.1. Lineage (GTDB taxonomy): Bacteria > Patescibacteriota > Saccharimonadia > Saccharimonadales > UBA4665 > JARIHC01. The sequence continues at coordinate 305,183 of JARIHC010000004.1, forward strand.
TAGCCAGCTGCTCTTTTAGCTCGCCGCCCAGGCTGTCGTCACCCAGCTTCAATAACTCGCTAACTTCCGCGGTTAACTTCTCTATTGCTAGCCAAGGCTGCACTCGACCTTCCAGCTTGGCGATTTGTTTCATAGTCTCTTGCGCCGCGCTGGAATCTTCCCAAAAATCAGGTTTCTGGCTAGCAGCTTGCAGCTTTTGCAGCTGTTGCTTTAAATCATTAATTTTTAGCTGTTTTAGAGCTTGGGCTACCTCTGTTTGTAGCTTGTCAGCACGGCGTGCTTCGTCTTGCATAAATTCTACTTGCCTTTTTTGGTTTTCCAAAGAGGCTCAAGCTGGTGTTGGCGCTCGCCGACAAAGCGCTGGCTGGTATTACCCAGCACGCCAAAGCCCCAGACATTATCGCTAAACATGTCATTCACAACATCTATAATCTGGCGTTTACTTACCGATCGGATGCGTTCTGGTATAAGGTAATAGTCGTCAATTATGCCATCAAAGAAATATCGCCCCAAGTAACCGCCGGCTGTGCCGCCAACAGTTTGGCCGCTCCGCTGAAAACGGCCCAAAGCATATTGTTTAGTATTTTTGATGTCTTTTTGCGACAGTTTACCGGCCTGTAACTTCTTTAGCTCCCCGCTAATTATGTCAAACAACGGCGCTATATTCTTATTGGACACCTGGGTACCAAACCACCAGTTTGTAGCGCTAGAAGTATGGCTGACGCCAGAGTTCATGCTATAGACCAGACCACGCTCGCGGGCGGCGCCCAAAATTTTGGAATGAAGTGTTTCAGTAAGCAAAGTGTTGACTAGGTACAGCGCATCGCTTTCAGGATCCGCGAGACGCCTGTCGGCAAAAGTATCGATGTAAAAGTATAGGTTTTCTACAGTGTCATTAGGTACGTAAATCGGCTTTTTTAGCCGGCGCAGGCTTTCTTGCGGCAAGGCAAAGCGTTCGCCGTCGTGCGGCAGCTCAATGTTCTCTAGCATTTTAGTCAGAGCGCGGCGGCGAGACGGTGTAAGCTTGCCGGTAATAACAAACCGCATATTGGGTGTGTGATGAGTGTGCTTATAGTGCTCGCGTACATCTGTTAATTGAACATTCTTCATAAGCTCTAAGCGCTCAACGTCAGACTTCGAAATCAATCCTAGAGCCTTCCTCATTTCAAGCCCCAGCCGCCGGAAATGATTGTTGCTATGGGCAGCCATTTCTTCACGCACGTTGCCAAACTCAGCTTTGAATTCTTCTTCTAAAAACAGCGGTTTGGTGATAGCAGCCAACAACAGCTTAAGTACTCGGCTCCACTCAAAGTCCGCACACTCGCCTTCGTAGATAATGTCGTAAACACCTGTTGTAGCATTGCTATAAGCCCCGTTTTTCTCCAGCTCAGCCTGAAAGTCGCGAGCTTTAGGGATCAGCTCGTTAGCGCCAAGAAGTACGTGCTCCATTAGGTGCGGCACCTCCCACTTTTCCGGTTCTACCAGATACTCGCCCGCCCTAAAGTTAATATGAAAAGTCATAACCGAAGCGTCAGGCACATTTATAAGCAACCCCTCGGCGCCATTATTTAGCTTAACTTCGTGAACTTTATGCTTCATGCTTTAATGTTTCTTCCGCCGCTTAGCGGTTTTCTTGCGCTGTCGTTCTTGTTTGCGTGTTTTCTTGCGGGCGGCAGTTTTCTTTTTGGTCGAGGCTTGTACAGATTGCTTATCGGCAAAATCGGTGGCCTCGAACTCTGTTTCGGCCGCCGTAATCTGCGAAGCGTTATCAACTGAGCCGCGCGCAGCACGGGTCAACTCTGTTTCAATAGCCCGATCTAGGTCTTCTTGGGCTATCGGTTGGGCGTGGAACAGATGCACTAAAGTGTCGTGGCGTAAACTCAGCTGCATTTCATCAAACAATAATTGACCGCGGCGGCGGTACTCTACTAGCGGATCTTGTTGTCCAACACTCATCCAATGGATTCCCTCACGTAAGTGATCCATATTCTCTAAGTGCTGCATCCATAAGTTATCCAGCACCTGCAAGTAAATATCGCGCTCTACTTTACGCATAACTTCTTTGGTAAAAGCTATTTCTCTGGCCTCGTAAAGTTCCGTGGCTTCGGTGCCTAGCACTTTCATAAATTTATCGGCTTCCGAATCAAACAACCTGTCCAGCGTAGCCTCGTCAAATGGAAAGACTTCGCGCAAAACATCTTCGAATTGATCAGTTGTAACCAGCGGCGAGTTAGCCAGGGCTTTTACTTCTTCTTCTACCAAAATTTTTATACGTTTACTGATGTCTGTGGAGCGCAAAATTTCGCGGCGCATGGCGTACACGGCCTTGCGGTGGCGATTCATAACATCATCGTACTGAACGACAGCTTTACGGTTATCAAAGTGATAGCCCTCGACCTTCTTCTGGGCGCCTTCTAAGCTGCGGCTAATCATGCGGTTTTCAATCGGTGTTTCATCGTTGACGTTAAGCCGTTCCATAACGTTTTTAATGCGATCGCCGCCGAATATACGCATCAGATCATCTTCGGTACTAACGAAAAATTGAGTCACACCGGGATCGCCTTGACGGCCAGATCGTCCACGCAGCTGATTATCGATGCGGCGTGATTCATGGCGTTCAGAACCTAGCACAAATAGACCGCCCAACTCTTTAACTCCTTTGCCCAAAACAATGTCAGTACCACGTCCGGCGATGTTGGTGGCTAGCGTCACGGAGCCTTTTTCGCCGGCTTTGGCAACAATAGTTGCCTCGCGCTCATTATTTTTGGCGTTTAGTACTTGATGCGGCACATTAGCCTTAGAAAGCATTTGCCCCAACGCTTCGTTCTTTTCGATGGAAACCGTACCTATTAGAACCGGCTGACCTTTGGTATGCAGCGCCTGAATCTCGCGCACTATAGCTTTAAATTTAGCTTTTTCTGTCCGATAAATACGATCGGATTTATCATCTCGGGCTATCGTTCTGTTGGATGGGACTTCCACGACGTCCAGCTTATAAACTTGATGGAATTCTTCCGCTTCGGTCATGGCAGTACCGGTCATACCGGCCAGCTTGTCGTACAAGCGGAAGTAATTCTGGAAGGATATGGTAGCCAGTGTCATGCTTTCTTCCTGGACTTCTACCCCTTCTTTGGCCTCGATAGCTTGATGTAGACCTTCGTTATAGCGGCGGCCAGCCAGGAGGCGGCCGGTGAATTCATCAACAATAACCACTTCACCTTCGCGACTCACTACATAGTCTTTATCGCGGTGAAAGAGCGCATGAGCTCGAAGCGCCTGCTGCAGGTGATAAATAGTGCGGATGTTCTCGCTGCCATATAGATTGTCTATGCCGAGCGTTTTCTGAACTAATTCCACGCCAGCATCTGTCAAAATAACCTGTTTGCGCTTTTCATCGGTCTCGAAATGCTTGTCTTTTACCAGTTGGCGCACCACTTTGGAAAACTGGGCGTAAGCGCTGCCGCTGGTCACACTAGGAGCGCTGATGATTAGTGGCGTACGGGCTTCGTCAATCAAAATTGAGTCAACTTCGTCAACGATCGCGTAGTGCAAATCGCGCTGGCGAAGCTGGTCAACCTCTTTAACCATGTTGTCGCGCAAGTAATCAAAACCGAATTCATTATTGGTGCCGTAGGTTATGTCGGCGGCATAGGCCTCTTGACGGGTACAAGGTTTAAGGTGTTTGAAGCGCTCGTCTTCATGATCTTTGTTCTCAAACTTTTTATCGTAAATATAGGAGTGGTCAGCCAGAATAACACCAGTAGTCATACCCATAAAGTCATAGACCTGCCCCATCCACCCGGCATCACGTTGAGCTAGGTAATCGTTAACGGTAACTACGTGCACGCCTTTTTCGGTCAGTGCGTTCAAGTAAACTGGCAGCGTGGCTACTAGTGTTTTACCTTCGCCAGTTTTCATTTCGGCTACGTTGCCTTCGTGCAGCACCATCCCGCCGATCAGCTGGACATCGAAGTGCCGCATACCGAGCGAACGAGTGGCCGCTTCGCGGACTACTGCGAAGGCATCTGGCAGCAGCGTGTCGAGGGATTCTTTTTTAAGCCGTTTTTTAAGCGCGTCTGTCTGTTCGCGCAGCTGTTTATTGGTTAGTTTTTCATACTTTTCAGCTAGCACGTTTATATCGCGAACGCGCTTTTTTAACCGCTTGACCGTTTTGGCCTGCGGGTCGCCTAAAATCTTCTTAAAGACAATGTTCATACTCCGGAAATGGTTTCCCCCTGTTTAGATAGACAAAAGTATCTTTGCCATTATAACGATTTCGTCCGGCAAATGCGACTATGAAATCATGCCTGGCGGCGACTAAAGCGAGCGAAGACATGCCGGCGCATTTTACCGCCTTCGTGCTTTGCCTTGTATTTTTTAATTTGCTGTTTGAGTTTGGCTTCGACTATATCGACAGCCGCGAACATGTTCATGGCACTTTCTTTGGCTACCAGCGTCTGGTGCGGCAAGCGCAAAATGGCTTCGCACGAACAATGATCAGTTTTCTTAGATTTGCTCTCGCGCAAAATTACTTCGCCGTGAGCACTTTGCCGATCATGCTTGGATAAGTAACGATCCAGGCCGCCAATCTTGCGGTTTATGTATTTGTTAAGAGACTCGTTGATGTCGGCGCGGACTCCCTGAACTTCAAATTTCTGTAGCATTCGAACCTCCTTTTTTAATTATACGTATTTGCAGTCAACGGGTATGTCAAATTTCCGACTTCCCGCCCATAAACGGCCGCAGAACTTCAGGAACTATCACATTACCGTCTTGGGTTTGGAAGTTTTCGATAATGGCAATCAGCGGACGCTCCGAGAAAGCCGTGGCATCGTTAGTGTGGGCTAGATCGATAGAGCCATCCACGCGGCGAACCCGCGTTTTCATACTGCGCGTTTGATAGTCAGTGATGTAGTCAGCCGTGTGGGTTTCACGGTATTTGCCCTGTCCGGGCAGCCAGACCTCTATGTCTACGCCAGCGGCATTCGGAAAGCCGATATCGGCTGTGCACTTGTTGACTACTTGATACGGTAAACCAAGCTGCTGCATTAAATATTCCTGGATAGCAATCAAAAACAGGTGCTCATCCAAGGAGTTATCCGGCGAGTTAAAACATTCCATTTCTAGCTTATTAAATTGATGTAAGCGCAGTATGCCCTCCATGTCTTTGCCGTAGGTGCCAGCCTCGCGCCGAAAAGCCGTAGTGTAGCCAACGTATCGCAGCGGCAAGTCTTTTTCGTCGATAATTTCATTTAGATACATGGGTGCCAGCGTGTGCTCAGCACTGGCATTTAGCCAAAGATCGTCGCCTTCCAGCTTGTAAGTTTGCTCCTCTTTATTGAGCCGTCCGGTCGCCATGTAGACATCGGTCTTTGCTACAGCCGGCGGCAATACCGGCACAAACGACTTAGCGCTTACTTGCAAACCCTTGTCGTCAATAATCTTTTGCAGAACTTTTTCGTCGGTTAGCTGGCTAAGCGCGAACTGCCATAGAGCAAATTCTAGCAACACCAGATCACCTTTTAAGTAAGCAAACCGAGAGCCAGCTATTTTGGCGGCGCGTTCTTTGTCGATCCAACCCTTGGCGCCAGCCAGCTCAACATGATTTTTAGGATTAAAATTGAACCGTGGCGGTTCGCCGACAGTTTTTGAAACTTGGTTTTCTGCTTCGCTGGCGCCAACTGGCACACTATCTAACGGCATATTCGGAACTTGTTTTAATATACTGGTGAACTCTTTTTCGATTGACTCCAATTTGTGGTCAATATCTGCCACCTGATCGCGCAGCTGTCTGCCTCTAGCAATCTGTTCATCGCTGGGCTTTTGACCTTTAGTCTGAGCCGTTAGCTCGTTGCGCTGGCGCCGTAAATCTTCGGCTTGCTGAGTTAGTTCTCGACGTTCTTTGTCAAACCCCAGTAGCTGTTGGATATCGACTTCGTAGCCTTTTTGTTTGGACTTCTCTGTCACCAACTCCGGATTGTCGCGAATAAACTGAATATCTAGCATGCTAGTAGTATAACTCACGTTGTACCATGAGCCAGGATTGTGGTATGTTACAGATATAACCTCAAAATAGAAATTTCATGAATCCTAACTCTGCTACAACTTCAGGCCAAGAAACCCCGCCTCCGCCGACTCCTCCGGTGGCCGGGCCGCCGCAACAAGTCCCAGTCCAAGCTCATTCAAAAAGAAACAAAATTACGGCCGTTTTACTAGCAATATTCGTAGGCATCTTCGGCTGGATTTACACATACCAAAAAGATAAGAAAAAGTTTTGGGCGAGCCTAGTTCTAGAACTAGCTCTCTTGGTCGCAGCTTCAGTAACAAATCTTTTTGCGGTATATATCATCTACTATCTAGGCGGGCTAGGTGTCTATATATGGGTAATAGTGGATGCTGTTAGGCGGCCTGAAGCGTTTTTTACCCAGTACCCTAATTATCAAGCTGCTAACCCTCAGGCCATTCAACCTGCGGCTGCTACAGTTATTCCCGGGGCGCAAGCACAAGTCGCTCCTGCCCCAGCTCCAACCAACCCCTCCGATGAAGACTCGTATCAGACTTTGATGCCAACTAAGAATAAATTTGCGCTTAAAAGCTACTACTATGGCTGCGCAGGTATCATCCCTGTGCTCGGCTTACCATTTACTATCCTTGCGATTACGAACGGCCGACAAGCCATGAAGCTATATAAGACCAGCCCTACACCCGGCGCAAAAGGCCATGCGATGGTGGGGATTGGCCTTGCAATCTTTGAGCTAATAATACTGGTTGTCTTTTTGATTATAATTGCAGCTGCTTTATGACCACTGCCGGCAAATAACCAAACACAACCGGCTTAAACACTATGTTTAGTCTTTGCTTCTGGCTTTAGATTTTTTGCCGTTGAGGTGGTTAACCGTCAGTTCAGTGCGGGCGCGGGCGTATTCGCAGAAATCGCACGGACCGCCCATCGCCGCCTCGCCTACTGGAGGCATATTATCGTCATCTAAGCATTTTTTAATTCTGCGGAGAGTGGGTTCAACCCAGGAGTCATCACCCTTATATGGGATCAGTTTAGTTTTGAACTCCAGCTTGTCGCCAAAACCATCCATGTCTACATCAAAGCGAGCGTTTGTATAAACAAAATAGCCGGTGTCTTGAACTTTAAAGCCGTTAGCGCGCAGCAGCCATTGGTACACTTCCATTTGCCGCTTATAGCTAATCTGCCAAGCTGAGTCTATAGTTACGTCGGCTTGTTTGGCGGTCGCTTTATAATCAACTACGATCAGCTCGCCGGCGTCATTAACCCAGACGTCGTCAATTGCACCGTAAACGTGTAAATTGGTAGCCGCATGAACAGTAGCCACGCCGGTAAAATTGTAGCGCCATTTATCGAGCTGATCATGCTGGTACGGAACAGCCTTGATTTGGTTGTCGGTCATGATAGGATGCGGCGTGCCAGCCTCGCGGTGAACATCAAACTCTTTTTTAAATAATTCATCGATCGCTTTATTGATGTTAAATGGCGGGCCGGACGGCCGCTTGATTTTTAGACGCGCATCCAGCCAAAAACAACGCGGACACTGCATAAACAATTCTATTTTGCTGCGACTTATCTTGAAGACTTCGCTCTGCCCAGGTTCGTAAGGTTTGGCGCGAGAGCGCGAATAATTATTTGGCATATATAAGTATTCTACCAGGCAGATCTTTATTTATTCTTAAATCTGGCTTAATGAAAACCGCCGCCCAGGGCTGATAAGCGTCGGTTTTGCAGCTCCTGCAAAAATTGCAGATAATCCGACAGGGCCTCCAGGCTATCAAGCGAGGATATGTCTTTAAAGCTAGACAATTCTTCTATGCCTAACAGCTCTTCTTCATGGTTGATTTCTTTGCAAACTAAAAGAATTGTTTCGCGTTTACGCCGTATCAGGTAGTCTTCTGCAGCGCTAAAATCGTCGGATTTGGAATATATAACTTCGCTCATTGCTGCCGTAGTTGCTAGAGTAATAAACACATCGCGTATGACTTTTGGGCCGACTTTAATCGCAGGCTCAATATCGAGCAAGCCATCTTTAGCAAAACCTTTTATTGCATCTCTAACAGTATCGTGGCCCATGCCTAGCTCAAAAGATATGGGTGCTACCACCCCTCTCTTGTCTTCAGAAGCGGTATTTATCCCGCGGTAACTATCACCCTCGGCAATACTAAGAGTCAGTTGTCGTAAAATTGCTATTCTAGCTTGTTCGCGCGTCAGCTGCACTTCCTCGCCAAGTTCAGTTTGCTGGCTTGGGTAAAGCGAATCCAGGCCTTCTTTGATTTCCGCCATTATTTCAGGCGGCGGCTCGCCGAGCGGATCGTGGTAGCCCCTAGAGGCGTAAGTTTGCAATGCTTCCATATAAACTCAATTATTGACTAAGTTATAACATGTTTACTGATATTACTAAAGTTCTTCTAAGATACGAATAATGTCTTCAGGTTTTTCAGCCATAGCTGTTGGTTCCAGAGCTTCTAAGTCTGCTGGCCGCGCAAAACCCCACGCTACAGAAACTATGCGGATATTAGCGGCTTTGGCGGCTTTAATATCACGCGCTTCATCGCCTATATAAAAAGCGTCTTCTGCTTCAATATTTTGATCTTTTAATAGACCCTTTAGAGCCCGCCCCTTGCCAAACAATCCCACTCCGCCGTAAACCTCCAAAAAGTATTTGTGCAGCTTGTAGTGATGCAAAAAAGTATGGATATTACCCACTGTATTATGAGACAAAATAAAAAGCTCATGGCCCTCGGCATGTAATTTTTTGATAACCTCTGGCATGTCTTCAAAAGGCTGCACCTTGCCGATTACTTCGTGCATGCGCTTCCGCCCTTTAAAAAATAAGCCGATTAGTCGCCACCAGGAATGGCCGAATAGCCTGCCGATAGCAGCCATAGAATGGCCGCGCAACTCGTCTTTTTCGGCCCCCGATAGATGCGGCCGGCCAGCTTCGACTGCTAAAAAGTCAGCAATGTAGTCAAAGCTGTCGGCGATTGTACCGTCGAAGTCAAAAATTATAGCTGCCATTGCCTATTAGTGTACCCTAAAAGTATGGCATCAAACCAGTTAGCAACTCTCGGCGGCGGTTGTTTTTGGTGTCTTGAGGCGTTCTACCAGCGCGTCAAAGGCATTGAATCGGTTGTTTCCGGTTACAGCGGTGGACACACCAAAAATCCTACGATGGCAGAAGTATACGGCGGCAAAACCGGCCACGCCGAAGTTGTACAGCTTAAATTTGATCCAGAAACTATATCGTACGAAGAAATTCTAGAAATTTTTTACGTGATGCACGACCCTACAACCCTGAATCGCCAAGACCATGACATTGGCGACGAATACCGCTCAGTAATTTTTTATCACGACGACGGGCAAAAACTGATCGCTGACAAAGTGACCGCGAATTTCGCGGCCAAACTGTGGCGGGACCCGATAGTTACCCAAATCGTGCCGTTACAAAAATTTTGGCCGGCGGGCGAAGACCAACAAGACTTCTATAACAAAAACCCGAGTGTTGGCTATTGCCAAGTAATCATAGAACCAAAAATTCAGAAACTACGCCAAAAATTTGCTGCCAAACTAAAGTAGCTAATCTACTTCGCCAATATAAGGTGTAAGCATGGCTTTGTTGACCGCTTGAGGCTCGCGAATACCCTGCCCCATCAACCACATGAGCTTCACTTCTGCCGCTACGTCAGTCATGTTTCCAGCATGGCCAGCGCCCACCTTTAGAGCCTCGCGGCCAGTTTCGTAAATCTCGGGTATTGTTTTGCCGCCTACGAACTTCGTGGCAATAATAACTGGTTTACCGCTTTCTACTGTTTCTTGAATTACAGGCAACAAAGAGTACTCACCGTCTGAAGGCACATTTCCAGCACCTAGAGATTTTAGTATTAATGCGGTGCACTCTTCTGACCGAGTAATAGCGCGCAGCACGTCCGGACGCAGGCCGGGCCTGACGTCTATACTGACTATTCCTGTTTCAAAAGCCTGCAACGGCTCAATAAAAGAGCCCTGTTTTTTATCGTCTCTATGAGCTAAAGGATTAAATACAGTTTCGGTAGCTGTAATAATAGCCAGCGGTGGAAAGGCAGGCGCATCAAAAGCATCAAAGCGAGCCTCACTAACTTTAATAGTTCTAGCTGCCCGCATAACCTTATCGGAAAAGACGACTATAACCTCATTGATTTTTTCGTGCGACATCTCTAGCAATACTTTCATCGAGCGCTCTAAGTTAACGCGAGCGTCGGTGCCAGGGTCAACCATAGGCAGCTGCGAACCGGTAAAAACTATTGGCATTGATAAATTTTTACCAAATGCGAAAGCCGTTGCTGTAGCTGTATAAGCCATAGTATCCGTACCATGAGTCACAATTGCTCCATCGTATTCACCGCGCAATTCCGCAATTTTACCTATAAGTAGCTGCCAGTCGTTAGGGTTTAGGTTGGTGCTATCTTTATTGAGTAAGTTAATTACTTCCAGCTCTGCGCCCATCTTTTTAATGCCAGGAGCATGTTCCACTAACTCTTCCGCAGAGGTAGCTGGCGCTAATGCGCCTTCGGCATTCGGCACCATAGCAATAGTCCCACCAAAACCTATTAATGCAATTTTTTTGCTCATCTAGAGTAACTATACAGGTTCGGGCTTGTCCGGAAAAGTTTTAGCCATGTGCATAAAGCGTTGCAAGTTATACTGTTTTTGCATACATTTAATGTATGAGTGCACTTAGATCGCTTGAGAATAATCTGAATGAGTTGTTCGTAAAGCAAGCTCCTCCTCTACCGTCAAACGCCAAAAAAGCTCTTGCGCAGTACTTGCCTTGGATCAGCCTAATTTTAGGATTGCTAACTCTATACACTGTTTATACGGTTTGGCATTGGGCGCACTTGGCCAATAACCTCATTAATTACGCCAACAGTATCAGCGCCACTTACGGCGGGCCGTTTATTGCTCCTAACCGTCTTACATTCGGTATTTGGTTAGGTTTGGCTGTGTTATTAGTTGAGGCGCTACTATACATTCTTGCCTTCAATAACTTGCAAGCCCGAAAAAAACCGGGTTGGGATTTTTTGTTCTACGCAATGCTGATAAATATTGTTTACGGCATAGTTGTTCTATTTACCGACTACGGCAGCCTGGGCAATTTGATGTGGACAGTCATCGGCTCCGGCTTAGGACTTTACCTGCTATTCCAAATCCGCGGCAACTATAAAACCGCTGGCGGCAAGGCCGCAAAGGCATCAAAAAACACCAAAAAAGCTTGAAGTTACTCTAGCTCGCGAATCTTTTTGTGATCCAAACCGTAGTAGTGAGCAATTTCGTGCCACAAAGTATGCTTGATTGATTCTTTTAGGCCACCGAGAGTGTTCGCCTGGCTTTCTAGCGGCCTCTTAAAAAGTGTAATTTTGTCTGGCAGCAACCGATCCATCCCCTGCCGCTGACTGAGCGGTCTGCCCTCATATAGACCAAGCAACGTCTGGTCGCCGCGCAATTTAAGCTCCTGACGCTGTTCGGGCGTCGGTTCACTTTCGTACAAAATAGCCACGTTTTTAATGTTTTTTACATGTTCGCCAGGCAATTCATCCAGCGCCTGGTTAATAAGCTGCTGAAATTGTTCGTCGCTGAGCTGGATCATCGCTAGATTATAACTTCTTTAGTTAATGGATAGCTGTTGTAGCCATGAGCTGCCATGCTGGCGCAGTAAGCGCCTGCGCCGCCGATCAACACCAAATCGCCTATTGCTGCTTTATTTAGTTCTCGAGTAGCTATAGTTTCTGGTTCGCCTGGTGCCGGTGTCAGCAAATCACCTGATTCGCAGTTATGACCCACAACCACGTACTTTTCACTTTGTGCAGAATCATTTAAGACAGCTATCGGATGCTGTGCGCCGTACAGGCTGGGCCGCAATATGTCATTCATGCCGGTGTCTAATTTAATAAACTTACGGCCTTTAGGGCCGGTATCAACGATATCTTCTACCCGGCTAATTAAGATTCCGGCGTTAGCTGTTAAAAATGTACCAGGCTCAAGCTCTAAGTGAAGCTTGCGGCCAGTTTGGCTGTAAAAGTCTTGCAGCTCGGCGGCAATACCCTGCCCAATCTGCAGAATATCCGCATCTTGTTCGTTATCCATGCGCGCTACTTTAAAGCCGCCGCCCAAATCAATAGTCTCGACATCGGGAAATTGCTTTATGTGCTTGATGCTTGAATGCGCGGCAGTCTGCCAAACCGCTGGATCAGTCCCCGAGCCAATATGTGTATGCAGTCGATTAATAGTTAGCTTGTGGTGGTTGGCTAGCTCAAGTATCCGGGGAATGTACTCATGCCAAATGCCGAAGCTGCTACTTAAGCCGCCGGTGGTAGTCTTTGTGGAGTGGCCGGAGCCAATACCGGGATTCAGACGAACACTGGCAGTAGCTCCCGGCGCTATTTTGCCATATGTTTCGAGTTGATGAAGGCTAGTAGCGTTGAACTGCACACCTTTTTTCAATAGTTCTTCCAGATTGTGCGGCAGCTGTTGGCTGGTAATAAGAATATCTGCCGGCTTAAAACCTTCCTTTAGTGCTAGCTCTGCTTCGTGGCCGGAGCTGGCGTCAATCTTAATTCCCTGCTCACGTAAAACTTTTAATACACCAGTATGCGGATTGGCTTTTACAGCGTAACGTACGGTTAATCCGTATGGCGCCGGCACATTAAGTATGGCTTTGGATTGCTCTTTTAGTACTTTACTCGAATATGCGAACAAAGGCGTGCCATTCTTGGCCGCCAATTTGCCAGTCTGCTCGCTGTTCAAAAAATTTCTACTAAAAGTATCCATTTTAGTTCTGGTTACTTATCAAGCTTTAGATCGGGATAAATCGACTTAGTGACTTCATCTATTTCATGGCGCAGTTGCGGGAACGGCACGCCTTCGCGGGCACTAACACCTTCAAAAATCCAAAATACGCGTTCGCTAAAACCTAGACCGCAAGCTGGCGGCATGCCATATTCCAACATTTCAACGTAGTCGATATCTAGCATCATAGCTTCATCGTCACCCGCGTCGCGCATTTTTTGCTGCTCTACGAAGCGCCCTAGCTGGTCCAGCGGATCATTTAGCTCGCTGAAGCCATTAGCCAGCTCGCTGCCAGCAGCGATCGGCAAGAAACGTTGGGTAGTTTCGGGTCTATCGGGATTAATCTTGGCAAGCGGGCTCATAAAGGTTGGTTCGTTCACGAGCCAAACCGGACCAGCGACATCTTTGCGTAAATTCTTCCATAGTTTATCTATGCCGCGGACTTTATTTTCTGTCTTTTCGACTTCCAACTTATTATCGGCGAGAGCTTTTTTGACTTCATCGAGGCTACAGTTAAAAACATCGATCCCATAATGCTTCTGGATTACTTCAGCATAGTCCCACTGCTCCCATTTTTTACTTAGGTCAACCTCGAACTTGCCGAGCTTGAATTTAAGCGTACCGAAAGTTTTTTCGAGCACATATTTGAATAGCCCTTCTTGAAAGTCCATGCCGTCATGCCAATCAGCATATGCCCAGTACCACTCCATAGCTATATGCTCCGGTAAGTGTTCGTCGGAATAGTTTTCGTTTCGAAAACGTGGACCTATGTCATACACACGCTCAAAACCGGCGCCAAGCAGGCGTTTGAGCGGTAGCTCGTGGCTAATTCGCAAGTAAAAATCCTGATCCAAAGCATCCATGCGCGTTACAAATGGGTTGGCGTCCGCGCCGCCAGTGGTGTGCTCCAAAACTGGCACATTGACTTCGGTGAACATGTTTTTATCCAAATATTCGCGAGTAGCCTGCCAAAACTGCGAGCGACGGTAAAAACGCTTTAAAACGTCTTTGTTGACGTTCATATCAACATAACGGCGGCGAAGGCGTTCTTCTTTGTTGGTAAAGCCATCCTGTTTAGTTGGCAGCGGCCTGAGCGACTTACTAAGCAGGCGCAATTTTTCAACCTCCACCGATATTTCGCCAGTTTGTGTCTTAATTACTGGACCTGTTACTTCAATAAAGTCCCCGCTATCAAGTAAGCTAATCTGCTTTATGCCTAGTTCGCTATTCGCATAGTCTGGCTGTTTATCATCTTGGGATTTCCAAAACATTTGCCGCTCTCCAGCCCAATCCTCGATCACCACGAAAGCTATTTTGCCGAACTTACGGATAGATTTAATACGCCCAACCACGGTGACTTGCTTACCTTCCAGCTCATCAAAATTATCAGCAATATCCGCTAGATTGTGAGTCCGCTCAGCATGCGCCGGGTACGGATCAACGCCCAGCTTTTTTAGCTCTTCGAGTTTCCTCAGCCGCTCGTCACGCAGTTCTTTTAATGTCGCCATAATCAATAACAGTATAACCGAAAGCCAGGTTCTCTAACAGTTTCTCTGGCTTAGGAGATACTTATGATCTTATAGGTGGCTGTTTCGGCGGGAGTTTTGATCTCTACTTTGTCGCCGACTTTTTGATCGATCAAGGCCCGGCCAATCGGCGATTCGTCGCTAATCTTGCCGCTTAGTGGATCGGCCTCCACTGTGCCGACTACCTGGAATTCCTTGGTTTTGCCGTCGCTCTTTAGTTTTACGCGGGAACCTAGCTGCACCTTTGCGCCGCGCGGTTTTTTAATAATTTCCACGTTTAGCAAAATACCTTCGACTTCAGAGATGCGTGTTTCGTTGCGTTCTTGTTCGGCTTTGGCAGACTGGTACTCAGCGTTCTCGGCTAAATCACCGAGCTCGCGAGCAGACTTGATGGCTTCAGCAATTTTGGCGCGCTTAATCTTCAAACCATCGAGTTCGGTTTGCAAATTCTCCACCCCTTCTTTGGTCAAACGGAATAGCTTCTTCATCAGCGTCCCCCTTATATAACAAGCCTTACCACTTAGACATCTAGGGTCTTCAGTAGCTCGGCTTGGTTTAGTTGTTGACTATCCTCCGACCCTCTAGCCTTGAGTTCGTAAACACCGGCTACCCGGGTTTTGTCGCTGATTACTACGCGATATGGTATCCCGGTCAAATCGGCGTCGGCGAACTTTGCGCCGGCTCGTAGGTCTCGGTCGTCATATAATACTCCAACACCAGCTGCTGTCAAGCGATTATATAGCTCATCCGCCTGTTTAACGGTCGCTTCATCGTCGCCTAACCGCACCAGATACACTTTGGCTGGCGCCACTGCCTCTGGCCAGACCAATCCCTTGTCGTCAGCAAAATGTTCAGCCAACAGGCCCATTAGACGACTAATGCCAAGTCCATAGCAACCCATGATGATTGACTGGCGCTCACCTTGCTCGTCGGTGTAGTAGACGTTCAGGGCATCAGCGTATTTTGTGCCCAGCGAAAAAATATTGCCGACTTCAACGGCGCGTTTCTCTATCAGCTCTTCTCTTTTGAAGCCTAGATCTGACAAAACTTCATCGGTAAATACTTCTTTGTTAACAGCCACTCTCTTGTCTTCATGGACGTATATTGTGTCTTCGCCAACATCGCTCAGAGTTTGGAATTCATCGCTGAATTTACTGAAGATACCGCCGCTGGCGTAAGTTCGATAGGTGGTGTCGCCAATTCCTAGGCGGTCGTAAACCTTCATGTAAGCCAGAGCGGCGTTCTCGTAAAATGCATTGTGCTCTTCTTGTGTGCGGCAGAACGAATACAAATCCTTCATTAAGAACTCTCTTCCACGCATTAGGCCACTTTTAGCCCTTAGCTCATTTCGAAACTTGCTGTGGATCTGGTAAACATAGGCTGGAAGATCCTTGTAGGAATTAATGAAGCCACCAAGAGCATTGGTAAGCGGCTCTTCGTTAGTTAAGCTAATGCCCAGTTCCGTACCGTTCTTGAGCTTAGTCTTAAACCAGTTATCCACCTTATCATCATCCCAACGATCAGTCTTTTCCCATATGTCCTTGGGCTGCAGAATGCTAAGTTGTACTTCTATGCCGCCGAGAGCGTTCATTTCTTCGCGAACAATTTGTTCGATGTTATCAAGCACTCTCTTACCTAACGGCAAGTATGAGTAGACACCGGCCATTTCTTTATGAATGAAGCCAGCCTGGATGAGCAGCTGCGCATTGCGCGCTGTTTCGTCTGCCGGAATGGTTTTGCTGGTTTTAGTGAATAGTTGACTTAATCTCACTGTTTATCTCCTAGCTTCACGCATATTGTACCACTCTGCTGCAGATTTCCTGATGCGCCACGATAGCCGCGAAATTAGCGTCAGCGCTGCAGATGAATGTTTCGATACCAGCTTCGGCTGCTTCGGCGGCGTTATCTAGCTTGGAGTCCATGCCGCCGGTGCCGTCGTTGCTAGCCGCAAAAACATGCTCTTTAAGCGCTTCGACTTCTGAGGCGGCAATTGTTTCTCGAATCTCGCCATTGGCTTTGAAACCTTCTACCCCTGTAGCCAAGATCAGAGTTTTGGCGCCGAGATAAATCGCTACGTCTTTTGCTAACCTGTCGTTGTCGGCATAATGCGCTACTTCTTTCATTTCATCATCGGGATCGCCAGGACGAACTAGAAAGTCATTGTGGTTGAGGATCGGTATGGCAAAAACTCGCCGGGCTCTATCGTAAGCTTGGCGAAAATACGGCCCCTCTTCGCTGTCCTGCATCTCGCGGTGAGTCAGTAGCACCTGGCCAGCCAACAAACCGTCGCCGACGCGTTCAAAAGCCCGCTCCCAGGCATCGTTGATTCCAGCGCTTCCCAGATGGGCCAGCGTCTGATCGTCATAGTCTTCCAGATTCTTACCCATAGCCAGCACGCGGCGCTTGCCGCGAGCGATCGCACCCGACGTTACCACCAAAAGGTCGTTTTCCTCATGTAAAGGCGCCAGACGTTCAGCGTGAGCGGCGATTCTCTCATGATCAAGACCGGTAGTAGTACTAACACTATCGGACCCGAACTTCACTACTATTAGTTCTCGTTGGTTTGACATTCAAAATTCCTTTCCAAAGCAGACGGGTCAGGCGGGTATAAAAATACCCCTTGGCCGGGGCTTGTCTGTTTTGAATTGGTTAATGGTTCAAGAAAATTTTTAAAATACCCCGGCTGCTAAATTGGCCGCGGCAGTGGAAGATCAGAAATATGATAAATTCTCTTCACCATAACATGATTCTAACACTATTTAAGGTGTATGACAAATAAAGACACAAAGGCGATACTGTTTTTTATAGCGTGCAAAGTGATCGAAGCCCACAAGCTACCAGTCTTTTCGCGGAGATAAATTAACACCAAACTAAGAATAAAAGTATCTATTGCGGCAATATATAACGGTCCGGCTGCCCCGCCTTCTGGCAAGTGTAGTGCCGCGAAGACCAAGCTGGCAATTAATGCCGCCGGGACAACTTTCATGGCTTTTTTAAGGCTGCTATACAAAAAACCGCGTATCATTATTTCTTCAGTTAATGCCGGCAATATAACCAAACTTATAAAAGTTAAAACAAGCTGCACCGAGCCATGCACGCCGGTGAAACCAATCTCCTGTTTTTGGCTAATGTTTAGGCTTGGCACCAGATGTTCGGCGACGGCAACAGTTATAAGATACAAACCAAAGTAAATCGGAACTGCCATCAGAGCATAGCCCGGATCCCACCAGCGCGGTTTTTTAAGGCCAGTTGCAGCAAATGTCCGGCCGTAAGCTTTTAAGAAAAAGTAGATTGCACTGATTACAGCTGCTTCGGCTAGCAAGATATACACAAACTGAGCAATGGTGGAATTGTTCAACCATTTAACAGTTTGGTCGGATGACCAGTTGTGCAAGCCTGGGTAAATGGAGACTATTAAGTAAGCTAGAGCCTGAGATATATAGAAGATAACTATCGTGAAAACTACGCCCAGCCAAGGATTCCAGGGTACGCGCGGGACTGACGGGCTTGTGGGGGCGGCTTTAGAAGAAGCGTTTGACATCGACAATGCTAATTAAGACAAATAATCCGAGGAACAATAGCATACCAACAGCATTGATAGCTTCTTCCCTGCCCGCCGACAGCGGCCGCCTGGCCGCCCGCGAACCCAGCACCATAGCCAGGCGGCCGCCATCGAGCGGCGGTACTGGCAAAATATTCATAATTGCCAAAATCAGCGATATATAAGCGATCATAAATAATATGAACTGATAGCCCAGCAAGCTGAAGCTCTTTAAGAAAAATACAATACCTATCGGACCCGAAACTTGCGAACTAGCAGCCGTCTGCCCGTTTTCGCGGGCCGCATGATTACCTGTTATAAAGCCGGCTATCAGGCTGCCCAGGCCACCTACGGCGTGGCCCAGCCCCTGGAAAGTTAAAGCCGTCAGCTGAGCACTAAAGCCTACCGCTACTATCGGCGCCGACCAGGTATAGCGCTCCAAGGTAATATCTTTTGGAACCACTCCTAGATTAGCTTTCGGATTATTGGTTTTACGGCTAGCCGCTACCTCTTGGTTGGATAGAAGTGTAGTTTTAGCCTGATATTCATGGCCGCCGCGAGTGTAGTAAATGTTGGCGGTTTTACCGGCAAACTGCTTAGTAATGTGCGGTAGTTTGCTGGCGTCTGATATGCCCACCGGACTATAGCCTGGCAGGGCAATGTCATTAATTTGGTCTTCGGCTTTCAGCCCGGCTTTAGCGGCTGGCGAGCCCGGCTCAACATAAGTAATAATGACCCGGCTGCTAACTAGATGGGTGTCATTTTTGACGGAAAATTGGTTATCGACCAATTTGGGCATACCGATCAAAGCCACAATCGTGAACAGGACTAACGCTAGCAGCAAATTCATAACCACCCCAGCGGCCATAATTTTTGACTTGCCCCAAGTGGTAGCAGCACCAAAACTTCCCTTTTCGGTGTCAGCATCGTGTTCGCCTTTTAGCTTGACAAAACCGCCTAGCGGAATCAGATTAATGCTAAAAACCCAACCGCCTTTAGTTTTACGCTTATATATTGCAGGCGGAAAGAAAATACCAAACTCTTCCGCCTCTACGCCGTTACGGCGGGCTATCACAAAATGTCCCCACTCGTGAGCCACGATGAGACCGATAAAGAGCACGATGCCCAAAATCAATAAAACAACTGACATTAAAACTATTGTATCAAAAATAAACTATGTAGCTTTACAGGGCCCTTATGCTTGGCGTATAGTTAAAGTCGAAGAGGCAAACATGAAAGTAGAGGCGTCGATACCCGCAATTACTATTGCGCCACAGGAGGGATTGTCCAAGGACAGCTTGGACTCTGTTATTGATACTCCTGATCAGCCCGAGTCCAACAGCTCGGCGCGGCACCGCTTGCCAGCTATTTTTCAAAAACATACTTTTATTATTGTGGCAGTGGCAGTGCTGATTGTTGGTTCTGCCACTATTAAAGTGGGCGCTAACTATTGGGCTGCCAAGAATATTTCGTTATCAAAAGACACTTCGGCTGTTAAAACCGGCGTTAAACCGGTTGCCGGATTTAATATGACTATACCGGCAGCTGATTTCGAAACTAAGTTACAACAGATCACCAGCCAGCCGGTGACTCTAACGGTCGGCTCATTTTCTGATCAAGTAAGCGGCGACACCATTAAAAGTTGGCTGCAAATTAGCACTAACAAGCAGAAAAGCGAATATTACATTCACGTTAACGAGGCTGCTATTGGTAATTCGCTAGCTAAAGAAGCTAGCGAATACGCCCGCGCACCAGTCAACCAGTTAACCGTTACAGAAGATGGCGCAAGCGTAGTAGCCGTCGGCGGTAAAAACGGACGGGCATTAAGCGACCTGGATGGCCTAAAGGCCCAGGGCCACGAAGCTGCCAAGAATGTGCTAGCCAGCAAAGGTCTGCAGTTTAACACGCCGCTGGTGACGCAGCCGTTTCAGTCGGTTACGCCAGCCAACTATAGCAAGCTCATTGTTGCTGACATTAACAGTAAAAAAATGTGGGCTTATCAGAATGGGCAGCAAGTGAACAGCTGGCTAGTTAGCGCTGGTAAGCCGTCGACCCCTACTCCGGTTGGATCGTTTAAGATTTACGCTAAATTTACCAGCCAGGACATGCGCGGGAACAACCCAGACGGCACTCCCTACTTTCAGCCTCACGTTCACTGGGTAAACTACTTCTATTCAGGCAGCGCTATTCACGGCGTTTACTGGCATCCCCTCAGCTGGTTTGGCGCTATAAATAGCTCGCACGGCTGTATTGGCGTACCAGATAACGAAGCCCAATGGATCTATAACTGGGCGCCCATTGGCACCCCAGTAATCGTCCACACTTAAGATTGATTTAGTCCGTCGAACAATTTGGAGAGCGACTTTTTGCGGTGAACGCGTGAAACGGCTTCAGCCATCATAGGCACTATGCTTACTACTTCCAGCTTAGGTATCTGAGCCTGGTGTTCATCTTGCGGCAAAGTGTTAGTTACTATTACTACATCAAGCGGCGAATCTTTAATATTCTCCGGGGCAGCGGCCGATAAAATTCCGTGCGTGGCTATTGCTCCAACACTTACGGCTTTTTTCTCTATTAAACGTTCAGCGGCACCCTTCAGGGTGCCGCCGCCATCTATCATGTCGTCATACAACATAGCGTGACGCCCTGCCACGTTACCCACCACCTTTTTGGCTGTCGATTTACCAGTTCTCTTATCGCGGCGCTTATCGACTGTGGCATACTTTATATCTAGCTGTTCGGCCATATCGGCAACCGCCTTTGTGCGGCCGGCATCAGGCGCTACCAGAATAACGTTTTTGCGGCCGTGCTCGTCTACCCAATCTTTAAGGCGATCCCTCAGCACTGGCGCGGCCGTCATGTGGTCAAATGGCCGTCCAGTAAATCCTTGTATGGCGCCAGCGTGCAGATCAACAGAAATCTGGCGCTCATAGCCGCTGGCATCAAAATCGTGCACCAAGTCAGCAGCCGCGATCGGCTCACCGCTTTTACTTTTACGTTCCTGGCGAGAATACGCCATGTATGGAAAACAGGCTGTGATGCGCGGCGCTGAGGCCCGCCGAGCGGCGGAACCTAGCATCCTGTGTTCGGCTACGGCATCATCTACAGAGCGATCGCCAACGGCGGCGTGAGTTTGTAATACGAAAAGGTGTTGCGTGCGAACAGATTCTTCATAACGGATATACTGCTCGGTGTTAGCATGCCGCTTAAGAGTTACTGGCGACATCTCTACCCCTAAAGTATCAGCAACTTCTTGAGCGAATTCAGGATATACGCTGCCGGTGACAATCCTTAAATCTTCTAGGGAATCTTTTGACACCGGTGGGAACCCTCCGTTAGTTATAATCTAGAGCGTTACAATCTCCTGCTCTTTGGCTTTAGCTGCCACCTCAGCCTCCGTCCGTACTTTATTCATAGCATCTTCAACCTGGCTTATCAAGCGTTTAGCTTCATCCTCACCTATATCTTTATCTTTTTTGGCCTTGTTGATTGTGTCCATAGCTTCATGCCGAGCGTTCCTGAGCGCGATCATGCATTCTTCCTGCTTCTGGCCGACCTGCTTGGCTAGCTCTTTGCGCCGCTCTTCGGTCAAAGGCGGAATTGGCACACGGATCACCCGCCCGTCGTCAGTTGGGTTCAGACCTAAATTGCTGTCATTACGAATAGCGTCAGCAATGGCTTCCAGGTTGTTCGGATCAAACGGCGTCAGCTGAATAAGCGTGGCTTCCGGCACAGCAATAGTCGCCACTTGGTTCAGCGGCATTTGCGATCCGTAGGCTTCGACTGTGATGCCATCCAGCATAGCAGCGGTGGCCCGCCCGGTTCTAAGCGTCTTCAAGTTATCTTTGAACCGCTCTACCGCCTGAGTAAACTTAGTTTTAACGCCTGAAACTACTTGATCTGGGTCCATGGCTACACTATATCAGCTAACTTCGCCGAGAGCGATGCGCGAAAAGCGGCGAACAATAATGTTTTCGCCAAGGCGGGCGTTATGATCTTTTACATAATCGCCCACGGTTTGATCTTGATCCTTCACAAACGGCTGATCCAACAAGCACCGTTCCGCAAAGTGTTTTTCCACCTGGCCGCCGACGATTTTCTTGATCATGTCTGCCGGTTTGCCGTCAGCCTTAGCTTTTTCAGCGAATTCTTTTTCAACTTTTTCTCGCTCAGCGGCTGGAATGTCATCGATACTTACATACTGCGGATTAGCAGCCGCGATATGCATCGCCAAATCTTTAACTAAGTCTACAAAAATGTCGTTGCGGGCCACGAAATCGGTTTCGCAGTTTACTTCCACGAGTACGCCGATACGACCGTCGTGGTTGTAAGTGCCGACCAGTCCTTGACGAGCTTCGCGTTCGCCGCGCTTCTCGGCTTTAGTTAGGCCTTTTTTGCGCATAGCTGCCAGCGCTTTATCAAAGTCGCCTCCGGCTTCTTCTAAAGCTTTTTTGGCGTCGGTCAGACCCACGCCAGTGAGCTCTTTTAGACGCTTAACTTCTTTGATATCTACAGCCATGCCTACACCTTCACTTTCTCGATTTTCTCGGTCTTTTCGTCTTTGTCGGCTGCCGGCTTGATCGTCTTGGCCTTAGCTTTGCCTGCTAGAATTGCCGCCTGAACATAGCTACTGATCAACTCGATCGCCTTAATGGCGTCATCATTAGCTGGGATCGGATATTTAACGTTGGTCGGATCGGCGTTTGTGTCCACCAACGCTACTACGGGCACGTCTAGTTTAAAGGCCTCTCGAAGCGCGTTAACATCGTGCACAATGTCGACGATAAAGACCGCACCCGGGCGCGCATTCAACTCTTTGACGCCGCCATACAGGCCGTTCATATGGTCGATTTCTTCCTGGAATCGCTGCACTTCCAGCTTGTTGTACTTGTTGGCTAGCTCGCCACTTGCCATGCGGTTTTCCAGATCCTGCAGGTGTTTAACGCGGCCGCCAATAGTCTTCCAGTTAGTCAGCATGCCGCCCAGCCAGCGCTCAGTGACGTATGGCATACCGGTCTCTTCGGCCGTCTTTTTAACGATGTCTTTAGCTTGGCGCTTGGTACCGACTAACAGAATTTGCTTGCCATCAGCAGCCGTCTTTTCCAAAAACGCCAGCGCATCTTCCAGCGCCTCGGCCGTCTTTGTTAAGTCAATGATATGAGAGCCGCCGCGCTTACTATGAATATACGGCGCCATTTTAGGGTGCCAACGCTCGGTTTTGTGACCAAAGTGCGCACCTGCCTCTAATAACTTCTTTACATCTACCTCATTGGTAGCCATATTATCTCCTTCTTCTTCGGTGTGGGAACCTGGCGAGCCCTGCACGGGTATTCGCAAGGAGGATCAAACCCCAACCTGCTTAATTAATTGCGAGTCTTATTTTAACAGGGACGGCTGTATTAGGCAAGCGAACTTTTGACTCCAAGAGCTAGGTGGCTAGCTAGTTTAGCTCCAAGCGTCTCTTGGATCAATGTCAGGACTTGGGTTGTCGGGGGATGCGTCTAGAGGGAAAAAACCTACTGCCCAAGGGTTTCCTTTGCTGCCCTTACCAAAAGGGTTCAAGCAGTTATAATCATAATTAGGATCGTCGGGGTTAGTTTCCACGAATATAAAATGCATATTGCTCTGCTCGTATGCCTCTTGGGCGTTTTTAGGAACCAGGCGCTCAAATACTTCTTGTCCGCTTATTTTTAGATCAGAGCTAATGGAAAGTATGCTCATCTGTACGCGGGCAGCATTATCAAATAGCTTTTCACCCTTAAGTTTTTTAATACTTTCTCCGGTTTGGCCCTCGAGCCATTTAAGGTGTTCTAGTGGCCGCGGATGATTCAAGAGCTTATCGGATATTTCTTTTCTTCCCTGAACGCGGGCTGCGGCAACATCATCACGATCACTTCTGCTCTGGAGATGCCTACCTTCCAAGTAAGCACCAGCGGTTAGCGCCAGCACTGTTGCGCCGGCAGCGAGACCTTTTAATGCTCCGTTTTTTGTTTTTGGGGCCTGGTTGTGAGGGTTCTTCATAGTCACATATTAACATAAGCTTGATTAAAAGTCAATTTACGTTTTGTGTTACTTTGGTTGACCTCAGGCCAACAGATGTGTATACTATTTCCCTGACTATGAAGAAAGACTTGCATCCAGACAATTACCAATTAGTAGTTTATGAGGACCTGAATAACGGGTTCAGGTTCATCACGCGTTCTACCGCCACCAGCGATGAAACTACTAAATGGGAAGACGGCAAAGAATATCCGCTTATTAAAGTACATGTCTCGTCTGCCTCGCACCCCTACTTCACCGGCGAAGAAAAGATTCTCGACGTGGAAGGCCGCGTTGACAAGTTCAAAGCCCGCGCCGCCGCCGGCGCTAAAGCCAAGGAAAAGCGCGCTGCTGCCGCCAAAAAACAGTCTCAACGAGAAGCTGCCAAGATCGCCAAAGCCGAGACTAAAGCCGAAAACACCAAAGTTAAGAAATAGCTGCAAGCCAAGCCGGCAGAAAGATAATTTATGGCGGTTTTTATTTACCTATATAATCTAAAGACGTAGCGATGGATAAAAAAGCACAGCAATTACGAGCCGAACTGAGCGAACTGGAAGAAAAACTCCAGGATCCGGCTATTTATAGCGATAAAAGCTACCCCAAACTAGCCAAGCGTAAGGCTGAGCTAGATGAGCTAATTGCTTTATTTGACGAAAAACAACAGCTAGCAAAAGATAAGACAGCTGCCGAGGAGTTAAAAACTGGCAGCGATCATGAACTGGCCGAAATGGCTGAAACCGAACTAGCAGAACTAGAGCAAAAAATTGCAAGGACCGAAGAAAAACTGCGCGCCGCGTTAACGCCGCAGGATCCTAATAATGACCGTGACGTGATTATTGAGATCCGAGCAGCGGCCGGCGGCGACGAGTCTTCCCTGTTCGCCGGCGAACTCTACCGCATGTACGCCCGGTGGGCCGAAAAACACGGTTTTAAAGTTGAACTTATAAACGAATCGCCCAATGAAGTTGGCGGATACAAAGAAATCACCTTCGGCGTGCGCGGCGCGGACGCCTATAAAAATCTTAAATTCGAGGCCGGTGTTCACCGCGTGCAGCGCGTGCCGGTTACCGAAAGCCAGGGGCGTGTGCACACCTCTACGACCACTGTAGCGGTTTTACCTGAGGCCGAAGAAGCCGACGTTAAAATCGATCCGAATGACTTACGTGTCGATGTATTTCGCAGCGGCGGGCACGGCGGACAATCTGTAAACACCACTGACTCGGCTGTGCGCATAACCCACCTACCGACCGGGTTAGTGGTCACCAACCAAGATGAAAAATCGCAGATTAAAAATAAAGATAAGGCGATGAGTATCCTTCGGTCCCGGCTGCTGAAGATGAAGATTGAAGAGGAACAGCAACAATTATCCGAGGCTCGCCAAAAGCTCATTGGTTCCGGCGACCGCTCTGAAAAAATCCGCACTTATAACTTCCCGCAGGACCGCATCACAGATCATCGTATCGGTTACAGTCGCTCAAATATCCCTGGCGCCCTAGACGGCGACATCGACGATCTTATAGAAAAACTCCAGGCCACCGAACACGAACTGCTCAGTCATGACAGCTAAAGAGTGGTTGAAGCAATCGACCCAAAAACTTGTTCGCGCCGGAATTGGCACAGCCAGACTCGACACTTTAGTGTTGCTAGAAGACGTAACCGGCCGGGACCGCGCGTGGCTGCTAGCTCATGGTGAACATGAATTGTCGCCAAAGGAAATAGACAAATTAGAAAAGTTGCTCGCTCGACGGTCCAAGCACGAGCCCCTTGCCTACGTGCGCACAAAAAGTGAGTTCTACGGCCGAAACTTCATAATTACATCGGCTGTGCTAGAACCAAGGCCCGAATCCGAGACTATGATTGATCAGCTCAAAAAGCTGCCTAATTTGTCCAAAAATGCCAAAATAGCGGACGTAGGAGCCGGCTCCGGAGCGCTTGGTATTACCGCCAAACTAGAGCTACCGGAGACCCGAGTAGAACTACTGGAGATAGATCCTAAAGCTCTTAAAATTGCTCATAAAAACGTAGAAAAATATACAGCGGATATAAAAATTATCAAGAGTAACCTTCTTCAAGCGGCAAGTCAAGACAACAACGTACTACTTTGCAACCTACCCTATGTCCCAGATAGCCATAAGGTCAATGAGGCGGCTTTATATGAGCCAAAAATTGCTATCTTCGGGGGCCCGGACGGTTTAGATATATATAGAAGCTTATTTAAACAGATCAAAGAACTCAAGAAACAGCCGTTGTTTATTTTAACTGAGAGTCTACCGCCGCAACATGAGGTTTTAGAACGAATTGCCTCCTTAGCTGGCTATAAACTGCTAGAAACTGACGACTTTATCCAAGTTTTCGGATTAAGCACCGGAGAGCCGGTTTTGGCTCTTTCTGTTTGATTTTGATCTATTATAATTAAAAATATACTTTTATATGCTAGGCGATCAAAGATGCTGTCAAGTTATGGTTTCAACCTACTAATTTCGGGTAGCAGACCTGTTCTGTATATTTAGTCTAAAACCTATTGAACACAAAATTTAACAGAGGTTAGTTAGCCGGTGCGGTACCGAGTGTGGCTGTGATATGCAAGGTCTTGCCGCTACGAAGCACGGTCAAGTGAACCTTATCGCCAGGCTGGTGCTGGGATAATAGCGCTGTTAGCGAATGGTTTTGGTCCACATTCTTACCATTTAATACTGTAATCACATCGCCGGCTTTGAGACCCGCCTGAGCGGCTGGGCTATCAGGCGCAACAGAAGGATTAGAAGGATCGCTAGAAGGCGCAATAAAGGCGCCGTTTTGAACGCTCAGATTGAATTCATTGGCTACATCAGCAGTCAGCTGGACATAGCGTACTCCTAGATAGGGCCGAGAGAACTTACCAGTTTTGACAACTTGATTAATCAACCCTTTCACGTCGTTTATAGGGATAGCAAAGCCGATGTTTTGGGCGTCGCCGGCTACCGCAGTGTTAATGCCAATCACCTGCCCGTTCAAGTTAACCAACGGGCCGCCTGAGTTGCCCTCATTAATTGCCGCGTCAGTTTGGAATAAATCAACCAGGCTTTCTGACGAAGAGCTATTGCCCGAAGAGTCGCCGGCCTGCAGACTACGGCCATAGCCGGAAATAATACCGCTGGTAACGGTATTTTGAAACTGACCTAGCGCGTTACCGATAGCTACCACGTTATCGCCCACCTGAACTGTTCCGGAGTCGCCTAAAGTGGCCGGCGACAGCTTATGGCCGCCGGTGTTATTAATCTTTAAGAACGCTACGTCCATGGTGTCGCTGTCACTAGTGCGACCAATCACTGCAACATTCTTGAGTTCGGTGCCGTCGCTTAAAGTAACGCTAACATTGGTTGTACCGGCTGGAACCACATGGCGGTTAGTAACTATCAGCCCGTCAGACGAAATTATAATACCAGTCCCAGCTGCTTGTTGTTGCTCTGGCTGCGAAAAACCAAACAAACCGAAGCCGCTATTATTTGAGCTGTCAGAGGTAATGCTAACATTTACACTGACTACGCTCGGCCCGACTGTTTTAGCTATTTGGCTAATTAACTGGCTTTGGCTGGTGACGATTTTTTTCTGATTACCAACGCTGCCAGTTACCAGACCGGTATCGCTGCGGTTTTGTAGCCAAGAGCCGCCAAAGCCGCTCAAGCCCGCAACCACAATAACTATAACTAGTAGCTTGGCCTTATCGCTAACGCCGTCAATTGAGGGGATCTTAGACAGCCGACGGTTTGACTGGCTTGAGACTTTAAAGGGTTTTTGCTCTTCTGCCACTACCCACCCCTTAAACTACCTTGTCTCCCCAGTCAGAAAATACGAGAATCACTAAGACTATGGCCGCCATAATGAATATTAGTTGGCGGCGCATACCTTTGCCCAGTTTGTCGTAATGATCAAGATAATACATGCCGGCCAAACCGTAGCCGATAACGCTCAGCAGTAGAGTCGGCTGAGAGATAAAACCGTAGAAAATTAACCAATGGCTTAACAGCCAGGCCAGCGCAGCGCCAAAATAACCCCAAGCGTAGGAAAGTAGTTTAGCGTAAGGCTCGTCAAAAGCATCGAAGAAGTGCCGAGCAGCCATAAAACAAATCACGCCAGTTAACAGGGTCAAACCGTATAAAGGTCCGGCCGTCCAGGCCAAATAGAGCGCCATTAAAGCAGCCAGCTGGCCGATAGCCGCTTGCACGGTCACCATGGCGTTACTGGAGGCCGGCTTGATAGCTACTAGCCAGGCAGCATAGAGTACTACCCATAAAAGTTGAACTAGCAGGTTGTCGCTAGCCCTAGTCATAAATAAGACCACCGACAGGCCGACCATGATATCGACCGCGTTGGCGCGCACATTGGCAGCCCAAAACCGAGGACGTACAGCTAACATACGCCATTTACTTAACACTACCACGCTGAGCGCTAGCTGAACAAAACCCAGCCGGACCAGTATAAATACTACTACCGGCAAGACAACTAGCAAGACAAAGTGCAAAAAATGCGCAACGCCGCTGGTGGGTTTAAGTTTGCGAAGGAACTGCCTCATCACTGCCTAGTATAATAACAAAATCCGCGCCGTTAGTCTGGATACTGTTATCAGGCAGATCAGTTGTCGCTGTTAAACCTAGTCGTTGCTCCAGATAATGCCTAGTGTGCTTGGCTTTGCCGTGGCTCAAGTCTACCAATGTAGTTTGAACAAAGTTAGTGTTTGGCGCGTTGCCAACACTGACCACATTATAGCCGGCGGCTTTTAGCTCGTTGGCCTTGGCCTCGGCCAGACCGCTTACTTGTGTACCATTTAAGATATTAATTTCCGCATTCTCTTTAATTATGTACGGGTCTTTGAGCTGAGAATGCACATAAGACTGGATATCTTTGTAGTTAAAGAGACCAGCCGACGGCAATGCGATCGCCTGCCCAGCCAGAGTGCCGGTAGTGACGTAATTATTCGGAGAGTCAGCCAATCCTAGCGAAGTTGTCTTATTGTCGGGAATGCCTTTGATAATACCGTAAAGCCGGGTAGCATTTTTGAGCGACAAGTCAGACTGCACATTATTACCAAAAGTACTAGCCAGCTTGGCAATCTTGAAAGGATTGCTAAGAGTACCCAGCGTCTCAACCTTGTTTTTTAGCGCCAATAGTACGGAGCGCTGCCGCTGGCCGCGCGCAAAGTCGCTAGTAGTCTCGCGGGAGCGAACATAGTTTAGTGCCTGTTTACCGTTAAAGTTATCTGTGCCAGCTTTTGCTATTACAGGGCTATGGCCGTTCTCCCAGGCCATAGTTGGATCGACTAGGTCACTCGGTACGTTCACGGTTACCCCGTTAACAGTATCGACTGCCTCTTGGAAAGCCTGGAAGCTAACAAGCACATTATAGTGAATGGTTACGCCAAGAACGCTCTCTAAAGTTTGATCAACTTCGTCGAAACCAGCCTGTATAGCATTGGGGTTGGTGCTACCTGGACTCATGCTGCCCAAATACTTAAATTCACCTGCCTCAAAAGCACTGTTGATCTTCATAGCGCCTTGGTTTGGCACATCTACCCATAAATCGCGCGGAACACTGATTAGCGTCGAGGTATGATTAACGACATCTATACTGTCTATCATCATTGTGTCAGTCAGATCAGGTCCATCATGATTGCCACCGCCCCGGCCCATTAATAAGACGTTGATCCGGCCGTCGGCCTCGCCCTTCAGTAAACCTTTGTCGCCGCCAGATTTTAGTGCTGCCGGATTACCATGAAAAGACTTATTGAGATTAAAGAAGCCTTGTGAGAACAAGAAGCCACCCACTACTAGAACAAGAATCACAACAGCTACCGCGCCACGAAATGTCCATCGCCTTACAGCCGCCAACTTGCCATAACGAAGCAATGAATCCAGATGCCGGAACGGGCTCTCGTTGCCGGGCAAATCCATATCGATTGGCGGCATATATTTAGCCGGCACACTGGTCTTAGGAGCGGCCGCATATGGCGCTTCATTGGCCACTACAGCTTTAGCTAACTCGTAAACTGAACGCGGAATGCGTTTGGGCTGCGGCTTTTGCTTAGCGACAGGCATACTAGCTGCAGGCTGCGCATTAGGGATGGCAGAAACGGTTGGTTGAGTTTTAGCGGCAAAAGCGGCTGGCGCTGCCTTCGAGGCTGGCTGCAACTGCGCAAGTCGGGCGGCACGGAAATGCTGCCGATCATCAAGGTTGCTAGCACCACCGATGTTAGAGGCCCGGTTATGAACCCGCGCGAGCACAACCTTTGACACTGGTTGCGGATTCCCAAAGGCAGTTTTTGTTATTTGGCGCCTTGTTTGTATTTCACGCCGTCTGTTGTGTGACGGTCCCATCTCTGTTCGAGAACCATTATAACGCGGTAGTGCTTAGTATGTAAAGCCCTAAATTCAACAAGCTTGTTCATGATATAGTGAAGAACGATGATTGATGCATCTCCAGAGCCAGAGCATCCGAGTGGACGATGGTCCGGCACGCACGGCGCCGTCTCAACAATTGGTATTTTTTTAGCCGCAATAGCTGTAGCGCTATTTATTATCGCGTTCGTGTTTCGGTCTTATCAGGTAGATGGCCCTAGTATGCAAAACACTTTGCAAAATAGTGATAAGTTAATCATTTGGAAAGTGCCGCGGACTTGGTCTGACATCACCAGGCACGATTACATTCCAGATCGTGGCGATATTATAGTGTTCAATGAAAGCGGCCTCAGCGAATTCGGCCAATCAGATAGCAAACAACTTATTAAAAGAGTCATTGGTCTGCCTGGCGACCATGTGGTAGTCAAGAACGGTTCTATCACCGTTTATAACTCGGAGCATCCGGGTGGCTTTGACCCAGATAAAACTTTGCCTTACGGCAAAAACAACGCTATTCCCTACACCAGCGGAACTTTCGATAAAACCTTAGGGCCGCACCAATTGTTTGTCTGCGGCGACAATCGGCCGGACTCGCTAGATTCGCGCACTTTCGGACCGATCACCGCCAATCAGATAGTGGGCAAACTTGTAATGCGCGTACTGCCCATCGGTCAAGCCAAGGCGTTCTGATTCGTGATATATTTGTAATATGAGTCAAACACCAAAAAGGGGTTTAGGTAAAGGCCTGGGCAAAGGTTTCGAGGCGCTTATTTCAAATGATTTTGACAAATCCTTGCTGCTAACCAGCGAAGACCGCATAGAGAAGATTCCGATCGCTAAGCTTCAGCCTGGCAAGCACCAGCCGCGCACGTCTTTCGACGAAACAGCACTGAAAGAGCTAGCCGCCTCTATTAAGCGCCACGGCGTAGTTCAGCCGCTAGTAGTAACGCCAGAAAAAGACGGCAAATATAGCTTAGTCGCCGGCGAGCGCCGGTGGCGGGCCTCTAAAATTGCCGGTCTGAAAGATGTTCCAGCCATAGTCCGTGAGCGCCAGGAGTTGGATCAACTAGAAATCGCTCTGATCGAAAATGTCCAGCGGGTTGATCTGTCGCCGCTTGAGCAAGCCGTCAGTATTGAGCGCTTGCACGAGCAATTTAACTTGAGTTACGAAGAAATCGCGGGCCGCCTCGGCAAAGGCGTTTCGACGGTCAGCAACACCGTTCGTTTGCTCCAATTGCCCGAGGCGGCCCAGAGTGCCCTGGCTAAGAGTAAGATCACCGAGGGCCACGCCCGCGCCTTACTATCGCTAAAAGACGACACCAAGCGGCAAAATTATCTACTTAAAACCATCATTAACAACGGTTGGAGTGTGCGCCAAGCTGAGCGCTTCACCACTTCAGTCAAAGCTGGCGTAAAAGAGACCAAGCAAGCTCACGCCCGTACTCAAACCGAAACCGCCGAAACCAAGCGTCTCAGCAAAAAAATTGACGCGCCAGTCCACTTAAAGCGCACCGCCCGCGGCGGCAAACTCGAAATCACCTTCAACGACGATCAAGACCTGGTCCGTATTATCAACCGTTTTCTATGAGTTGAGCTGGTTGATGATGTTCCCGTCCAGCGGATAAGTTCGCTGCCCTGCCGGAATCATCACTTCTCTGTCCTCGAGCTCTTGCAGTCTATCAAGCAGCATACCGATTAGCTGACCCCCGCTGCCGGCACTTCTTTGAACGCTAGATCTGAGAGCACTTAACCGGCTGCAATCATCGGTAAGCGTAAAAGCGCCCTCTTCGACATCAAACTCTAAAAGGACGCCGGCTGCCGTCAGTCCGTGTTTTTTCTGTTCATTTGGCGGCATTTTTAGCCATAAATCTAAAGAGTAATTAGCAATCAGCGGCGACCCGGCAGACTGTAAGTTGTCATCTTTGTCAGTAATGTCGAATTCAACGAACTTAAAAGGCACTTTTAGGCGGCGATCCATCACTTCCCACCGGATTGCTCGTTCGGCATGGGTCTCTACAAACCCCTTAAAGCGCTCTTCTTGATAGTTTGGGACACCTTTTAAAACTTCGCTCATACAATAATGATCCCACTCTTTGTCAATTCAGTCAAAAACCAAACTGCAGCAGTAATCTACCGGGTAATAGTCACTGTGGTGCCAACAGGCGCCCAGTCATACATCCAAGCCGCAGCAGACGCCGGCAAATGCACGCAGCCATGAGACCCGTCAGAGGCATACTGCGGCGAACCATAGGCAAAAGTCTGCCAGCTAGAATCGTGAAAACCATAGTCTGCATAAAATGGCATCCAGTAATTCACAAAGTATTTGTAGCCTGGGCCTGTCAGGTAAAGATTTCGACTCTTTGAATAAATATGCCAAGTGCCTGTTGGAGTAGCATGACCAGCTAGGTAAGCGCCAGTAGTAACTGCTGTCTCATAAACTTGGCTAGAGCCATTACAGCCCCACAAGTGTTGCCGGCTAATACTAATCAATACAAGCTTCCGGCCGGCCGGATTACCGGCACAAGAGCCACTAGGGCTAGGTGCAGCCTGCTTTTTAGCGGCTGCGGCTCTAGCAATAGCAGCAGCCTGCTGAGCTTTCAGTTGCTGAAGCTCTGGCTGCAATGAGGCCTCGGTAACGCTGGGTGCCACCGGGTCAATAGGTAAATTGATGCTAGCCTGGCCCGCAAACAGGCCCGACTTAATCATCTTAACCGCTTTAGCCACATCAACTTGACGCCCTTCAGACGCCGGGGTTATAACGTAGTTGCCATTTTGATTAACAATCTGCGCATTAGATGCTGCTTTCTTTGTCGAATCAGCTATCTGGTTGACTTGCCAAGTTAGCTTTTCATCATCGATATTGGAGGGTGACCAGCCCAACTGAACTGGCGTAAATTCAATTTTTTTACCCTGATTTATAAGCGTCAATTGTTTTGGCGGAACCGTCTGCGCGTGATGAACGTTTGAAGCTAACCGACTAGAGTAAGCCGCCGAACTTATGCCAAGCGGCATGGTGATAATTAAAGCGCTAAGCAGTGTTAGACCAATTAGCGCGCCACGTTTTGTGAGGTGGGCTTTGATGACTGGCATCAGTCGCTATTATACTACGAATTACTCTTTAAATCAATGTTTTAGCCGCATCAGACCAGGCGCCCCTCAAACTCTTTGGCGAGCGCCTTATAGGCACGGGCACCTTTGCTCCAGCGGTCATGCTCGTAAATAGTGCGTCCGTAACTGGGCGCTTCGGCCAAGCGCACATTACGCGGAATAATTGTCTTGAATAGCTTGTCGCCAAAGTAATCAGCGACTTCTGTCTGGACCTGATCGCTCAAGCTATTACGCTTATCAAACATCGTTAGCACGATACCAAGCAGTTCCAGTTGAGGGTTGGTGCTGCCGCGCACAGCTTGAATAGTTTGCAGCAGTTGGCTAAGCCCCTCCATAGCGTAATATTCGGCTTGTACTGGTATTAACACCTGCTTGGCGGCAGTTAAGGCGTTAATTGTTAACAGTCCCAGCGACGGCGGGCAATCTATTAAAACGTAGTCGTATGTGCTTGCTTGCTGCAAAGCTTGCCTAAGCGCAAATTCACGGTGTTCGCGGCCAACCAGTTCCACCTCGGCGCCCGCCAGATTATTGTTAGCGGGTAACACAAATAAATGTGCGACGTTGGTCTTTTGCGCAGCTTGCATGAGTTGGGCTGTGCCGTTCAGCACATTGTAAGTTGTTAGCTGAGTGGATTCTTTGGGAATAGCCAATCCGCTAGTGGCATTACCCTGAGGATCTAGATCTACTAGCAGCACGCTAGAACGCGGACCGGCTAATTGCGCTGCTACGTTTATGGTCGTGGTGGTCTTACCAACCCCGCCTTTCTGGTTTACTACCGCGATAATTTTTGTCATCAGGGCCCTCTTTCCCGCCTAGTATACCATCCTTACCCGTATCTTATATATAGCCTTATAATACTAGCTGTATATTACTTAGAGTGCGGTTGTTCTAAGATTTTAGGCGTACCGGATTCGTCAACCGGCGGACGCATTCGAAGGTTCAAAATAAGCCGGTTGCCGTGTTCCGGCGGCATTACTTGGTGCAAAGTTTGCTCGCCGCTAGCTAAACCGGTGGCGCGGAGCATCATCACGCTACCGGCAGTGGTTCGGAATTGATCAGTTATACGTGTTTGCCTGTAGTCGTCCGGGTCGCCCAAAGGTTCGTGAATCAATACTTGCGCGGAGCCAGTGATAGTTATGGTCACCGCGAGCAACTGGTCATTGCGGCGATCACGGTGAACCCCTATCATGTCGCTATTATTGCGATAATTTTGATAGCCAGCCTCATTTAGGCTCCAATCAGCCAGTTCTGGGTATTCGTTAGTTAAATTAAGCGCGCGGGAGTGCAGCGCTTCTGCAACGAACTTTGCTACTGGCACATTGCCGCTGGACAACTCATCGTAGTATCTTTCGTGGCTTTGCTGTACCTGGAATGGCTTACCCTGATTAATCGGTGCTTTAACGTGGTCTCCGAACTCCATAGGCAAACTTGCAACCTCGGCTTCCATGAGGCGGCATATGTCGGCCGTGAACACACCTGAGGCAAATGCGTAGCCTTGGCTGGCAGTGCGGCGCACATCCGCCTCAAAGTCATAGCTTTCAGAGAATACGGGCGGCATGGCGGCTTGTTCATTGCTCATAGCCATATTGTAGCCAATAATTACCGGCAGGCATATTGCCTGTGCTTTATGAGACCTAATAATAAAAACAGCCCTGTTTAGGGGCTGCTTAATTTTTTGTGCCCAGCCCCTCACGAGTAAGGGCTGGGCGTTTGGCTTTTTATTTAGAGTTTTGAACCAATGTTTGTTGGTTAGAGCCGGTAGATTGCCACCAACCCCGTACATTCAGTATCTACTTATCTAAGCGGCTATTCAAGACTTTTTTGAATAAAATTGATGTGCGAATTTATAGTGCATGAAAGCTAATTTTTGGTTATTTTTTTGTTGTAAATAATTAAACGACATGTATTTTTATAGTAGTTAGAGTTTTGCCAAACCTCTTAAATCCGAACTGTTAAATTAATTTAGTGCTATATAAATTACAACACAGGCTTTGAAGACAAAAACTTTTCCACAAAAGGTTTAACGATTTAAGCGATCTTAGTAATTTTTAGCACCGTGTGGCGCTGGCGATGACCGCGAATTTTGCGAACACGTTTTTTAGCCTTGTAACGGATAGAGGTAACTTTTTCACCCTGGATGTCGGCCTCGACAACTTCGGCCGTAACCTTATTTTTATCTAAGTTTGGTTTGCCGATCTGAGCTTTTTCGCCGTCTATAAGTAATAGCGGCTCGAAACTAACGGTTTTGCCAGCGTCTTTAATACGCTCAACTTCTACCGTCTCGCCTTCTTGAACGAGATATTGCTTGCCGCCAGTTTTAATTACTGCTTGTTTCATAAAGATTATTTATAGATACCGATAGAGCATACCAAAAATTCCCGCCCCTGTAAAGGGTTAGGCCGCTACCTTGCTTTAGATAGCTTGATTGTGAGTTCAACGCCGTCGACTTTGACGCTTGTAGTGTAATCATATTCTTTAACAGATTCGGGCTCTGGGACAGCCAGAACTTCGCGCAGCATATAATCGTTTAATGCCTTGTTTTCAAACAATTCCTGCAGGTCGCCCGCGGTATCGGATAGTGACAGATATATACGGTTATCTACCTCTAGGCCGGCGTCTTTGCGGGCCTTTTGGATGTGGCGGACAATCTCGCGCATCTGGCCTTCGGCCTTCAGATCAGGGGTAATCTGAGTATCTAGTTTGAGAACCTTGCCCTGCTTAACTTCTTTAACATTGAGTTCTTCTCTGATGATGTCTATAAGCTCTGGTTTCAAGTTACTGATATCGGCACTCACTGATTGCAGCGGCTGGCGGACTTTGATGCTAGCGCTAGCGCGCTGCGCCAGGCCTTCGGTGATAGCTTCGCGGACCACGCCCATATCTCTTACCAACAGTTCATTAATATGGCCGACCTCCGGCCAATCCAGAAGATGGACTGATTCGCCGCCGGTGAGTTTTTGATAAAGCTCTTCAGCCAGGAACGGCGTGAAAGGCGCGATTATTAGGCTGAGCTGAACCAGTACATAGTGCAGCGTGCGGTAAGCGGCTGTTTTATCGGTGTCGTTTTCGCTTTTCCAAAAGCGTTTGCGGCTGCGGCGGACATACCAGTTGCTAGCGTCATCTATAAGCGGTATGACAGGCTTAAGCGCGTTTGGCAGGTCGTAGGCCTGCATATGGCGGTCAACCTCGCCAGAGAGCTCGTGAACACGGCTGACGACCCATAAATCAAGCGGATTAGTAAGGTCCGGTGTTGGATCTGTGGGCAGCTCGCCAGCCTCGAGGCCAGAATCCCAGCCATCAACATCGGCATACAAACTAAAGAAGTCGTACATGTTCCAGACCATAGCCAGCTTGCGGGCAATATCGGCCACCTCTTTATCTTGCAGCGCAAAATCTTCGCCGTTTAACACCGGTGAACTAAGTAGCAAAAAACGCAGCGCATCGGCGCTGTATTTATCCATCAATTCGTTGGGGTCAGTAAAATTGCCGAAACTTTTGCTCATTTTGCGGCCGTCGTTGCCAGCCAGCGTACCTGTAACGACTACGTTATGAAAAGCGTTTTTGTCGAATAAGCCGACAGACACGGCGTGCAAGTAGTAAAACCAGGCTCTGACCTGGCCGACGTATTCGGCAATGAAGTCGCCGGGGAAGTTTTCTTCGAATTTTTCGGTGTTTTCGAAGGGATAATGGAATTGGGCAAACGGCATGCTGCCGCTTTCGAACCAACAGTCTAATACTTTGTCGATGCGTTTATACTCGATATCATTCTCGGTGAAAGTGACGTCATCAATCCATGGGCGGTGGTAATCTTCTAGCTCTACACCTGATAATTCTTTTAGTTCAGCGTAGCTACCAATAACTTTCACGTGTTCCTTGCCGTTTTTATCGGCACCTTTCCAAACCGGCATAGCCGTGGCCCAGAAGCGGTCGCGGCTGAGGTTCCAATCTGGTGCTGATTCTACGGTTTTAGCGAAGCGGCCGCGTTTAATATGCGCTGGGAACCAGTTGATCTGGCCATTTTGCTCTAACATAGCCTCGCGCTGATCATTAATGTTCATAAACCAACTAGGGTGAGCACGGTAAATAAGCTTGGTGCCGCAGCGGTGGCAATGCGGATAGCTGTGGCGGATATACTCTATGCGCCAGACTTTGCCCTGCTCCAGGAATGTCTTAGCGATCGATTTATTAGCCTCCCATATCTGCTGGCCTTGCCAATCACTTTCAGTTAGCAGTCCATTATCATCGATCACTGATACAACTGGAAAGTCTTCTTTTTTGGCCGTCATATAGTCTTCCTCGCCGTAAGCGGGAGCTTGCGAGACGATGCCGGTTCCCTCTTCCAAAGTCACGAAATCACCGTGATGCACGCGGTGCGCTCCCTTGCCCCAATCCTTATAAAACGGCTCGTAGGTCTTGCCGATCAGCTCTTTACCCTTGAAAGTCCGGAGAATTTTATGCGGCACGGGTTGGTGCTTTTCATCTTGGAAGGTTTTTTCTAGCAAATCTTTGGCAACGATAAACTTCTCGCCGGCCGCTTCGACTTCGGCGTACTCAAAATCCTTGTTGACCGCTAAACCGGTGTTGGCTAGCAGCGTCCAGGCGACGGTGGTCCAGACCAACAAAGAGGCGTCGCTGCCGCTTAGCTTGAATTTAGCGTAGACCGAGGGGTCGGTGTCTTCTTGGTAGGAGTTATCCATGGCGACCTCGGCCTTGCTGATCGGCGTAGCGTCGCGTACGCAGTACATAAGCACCTTCTCGCCTTCGTAGATTTTGCCGGCGTCATAGAGCTCTTTAAAGGCCCACCAGACGGATTCCATGTACGGTTTATCCATGGTTTTATAAGCGCCCTTGAAATCAACCCAGCGGCCAATACGGTCGATGGTATCTTCCCACTCATTACCGGTTTGGACCATGTTTTCGCGGCAAGTGTTGATATATTCTTCTAAACTTACCTTGGTGCCAATGTCGCGCTTATCTTGAATACCGAGTTTTTGTTCGGTGAACACCTCTGCCGGCAAGCCGTGGCAATCCCAGCCCCATACCCGCTCTACCCGCCGGCCTTTCATGGTCCAGTAGCGTGGTACAGCGTCTTTGATAATAGAGCTTAAGAGCGTGCCGTGGTGCGGCACGCCAGTAATAAACGGTGGTCCGTCGTAGAATACATAGGCGTTATCTACCGGCCGCATGTCAACCGACTTCTCAAAGATTTTACGCTGTTTCCAATATTGTACGAGGTCTTTTTCGTACTCTATGGCTTTTCGGCGCGTACCTTTTTTAAATTTCACTGCAGCTCCTTTAAAAAATAAAAGCCCCTCTGAGCGCAGGAGCTCGTCTTGTCTTACTTTGGCGAGCGGTACCATCCTGCTTAATGGGACTTAATTACGGCTGTTACGGGCCTCCCCGTCCGGTTCTACTGAGCCTTTTAGGCTGTTCTTCCGGCTCCTTCGCGGTTGATAGCCGCTCTATACGGATTAACTTAACTTTATCATAAGCAGCCACAGCTGACCAAACAGCCTAAGCGCTAAACGCTAGCGTAGGAGGCGACTTCGTCCATGAGTGGCAGCGCGTCACCCTCCCAGACTTTTTGAATAACACCATCGTCTTGGATCACCAAAATAGCTGGGTATTGAACAATATCGTAAAGCGTAGCCGTGGCTATACCATCACGGCTGTCGAGGTTAAGGATTTCTAAGCGCCGCGGACCGTGTCGGCGTTGAAATTCATGTACAAATTCTTCTACTTGTCGGCCATGTTCGGATTCTGGACGGTAAAGGATAAGGATTTTCATATCAGATTAAGTTTAGCATATTGCAACCTATGTTATAATTTGCGCATGGTGAAAATTATGCAGAAGCAAATGGATCTACTCCTCCTCGGCCTTACGGGGTTGTGCTTCAGCATGGTTGAAGCCTAGCCCGCCTCAGTAAACCGAGCGCGGCTCCAGCACAACCCGAAACTAGAAGATCAGGCTTCAACTGAAGTCTGTTTTTTAATTTTGAGAGGAAAATTTATGCCAGAAATTATACGAGATCCAAGCCAAGTAGTAATTTACGACACCACCTTAAGAGACGGAGCCCAGATGCCGCGGATTGATTTTGATCTCGAGGATAGAATTGTTATAGTCGGCAAACTAGCTCAAATGGGCGTGGACGTTATAGAGGCTGGCTTCCCTTTTGCGGTAGAAGGCGATTTTGAGGCTGCGAGAGCTATTGCCGAAAGCGTCGATGGTCCGACTATCAGCGCTCTGTCACGGACCCGCCACAGCGATATTGAGGCCGCCTGGGACGCTATTGAGCCGGCTAGCCACAAGGGTGGAGCACGCATTCATACCTTTATTGGCACTAGCGACAGCCATATGGAAGCCCTAGGAATATCCAGCGAAGCCCAGCTAATAGAAGCAGTTAGGTCAGGAATTCAAAAAGCTACAGAATACACTGACGACATCGAGTTTTCTCCTGAAGACGCTTCACGGACACCTTTCAACCGGATGTTAAGAGTAGTTTTGGAGGCAGTCGACGCTGGCGCTACCACCATCAACATACCCGACACCGTGGGCTTCGCGGTCATGCAAGAATATGCCCAGCGCATTAAAGTGGTTAAAGAACAGATCGAAGCAAAGATTGGTAAGGGTCGAGTGGTGGTATCTGCTCACTGCCACGACGATCTGGGCTGGGCTACGGCTAATACAATGATGGCTATCGCGGCCGGTGCGCGGCAAGCAGAGGTCACTATAGGCGGCATAGGCGAGAGAGCTAGCAACGCTTGTGAAGAAGAAGTCGTTGCCAATATAGAAGAGCGCGGCGATCAGTTTGGAGGCGTTTATACAAATGTCGATACCAGCCAGCTTACCCCTGTATATAAGGAAGTAATGGATCGAGCTGGATTGCCTATTCAGCTAAACAAAGCGGTGGTTGGTCGTAATGCCTTCGCTCATGAAGCCGGAATTCATCAGCACAAAATGCAAAAGGACCGCGAGACATACGAACACATGGACGGCGAAGAGTACGGCCAAGTCCCTGCGGAAATGGTGTTGGGTAAATTATCTGGCTGGAGAGGCGTGGAAAGCCGGCTAAAGGATATTGGGATTACTGCGAACTCCGAGATGTTAATAGCCATTAGCGAACGCTCCAAGGCTCGCTCCGATGAACTGGGCCGCCGCATGGCCGATAACGATATCGAGGAAATAGCCGCTGAATTAACCGGCGAAATAGTAACTGACGGTGTTGTGTTCGGCTCGATGGTGACTAGCGGCGATACTGTTACCGTTAGTTTGGAAGATTCGGAAGCAAGGCCTGCCGGCAAGGCAGAAGGCGTATCCGACAAAGGCAGCATTGATGCCGGCTGCAAGGCTGTTAACAAAATGACTGGCTTCGCTGGCGATATTGTCGAGTGGAGCGGTATCTCGAAATCAAGGGGTGCCGCCGCTGCAGCCGGCATTTACGTGACAGTCGCACAGAACGGCAACCGTGTTGAGGCTTATGCCGAAGATGAGCGAGGAGTTGATGCCGCTAGCATTAAGGCCTACATCAAAGCTATTGGACTAATCGAGCGCTCTCAAGCGCGGTTGGCAACGACGCCTAGTACTGAGAACGCCAAGACTGTCGTTGCCGCTTAGAAAAGAGCTGTCTACACCTTTAGCTACAACCTGTGGTAGAGCCGCAGGAAGTACAGACATAGCAGCTACCAGAGCGCTGGGTTTGGTTGCCGCAGTTGAAGCATAGCGGCGCCGTGGAGTCATTGACGGTAGATTTGGAAACGCCGGTCGGTTCGGCGGGAGCTTCGTTAACTGGCGGCGATTCAGGCTCTTTGATTTGAACTGGCTCCGGTTGCTCTTCTTTGATCTCAGGCACTATGCCGCCTAGTAATGTAGTTTGCTGGTCTGGCATGTCGTCTATCGAGGCCAAGCCCAGCTCCAGACGGTCGTCAAAGTTCAGGTAGTCCAAGGCTAAGCGGCGGAAGATGAAGTCTACCAAGCTGGTTGCTGTACGGATATCAGCATCATCAGTAATGCCAGATGGTGCGAAGGTCATGCTAGTAAAGCTCTTGACGTAGTCCTTAAGCGGCACGCCGAACTGCAGTCCGTGGCTAACGCTGATAGCGAAGGCATCGATGAAGCCGGCCAGCGTAGATCCCTGCTTGCCCAGGCTCATGAAGATTTCGCCGGGAGTGCCGTCGTCGTACTCGCCAACGGTCATGTAGCCATGGCTGTCGGCCACACGGAAAGAGTAGGTTTTACTCTTGCGCACCTTAGGCAGTTCGCGGCGCACAGCGCCTTTAAGGATGAACTTGTCGTTGACCGCCTCAACTGCAGCTGAAGCTGGCGCGGCTGCTGCCGGCTCGTCTTTTTTGTCACCATCTTTCTTGGCCATAGATAACGGCTGGGCGACTTTACAGTTGTCGCGGTAAATAGCTACAGCCTTAAGACCCATTTTCCAGGCGTCAATATGCAGCTGCTCGACGTCTTCTACTGAAACGTCTTCCGGCATATTCACGGTCTTAGAGATCGCGCCCGACAGGAACGGTTGCACAGCAGACATCATCTTAACGTGGCCAAGGTAGTGGATGGCGTTATCGCCCATTGAACAAGCAAACACTGGCTCATGTTCCTTTTTGAGGCCCGGCGCACCTAAAATTGTCTTTTCTTTATCGATGTAATCAACGATGGCATCAATTTGCGGCTTAGTGTAGCCAAGTGCCTTTAGAGCCCGCGGCACAGTTTGGTTAACAATGTGCATGGTGCCGCCGCCAACCAGTTTCTTGACCTTAACCAGACCTAGATCTGGTTCAATACCGGTGGTATCGCAGTCCATCATCAGGCCAATTGTGCCGGTCGGCGCCAAAACGCTAGCTTGGCTATTGCGCACCCCGTACAGACTGCCTAGTTCAACGGCTTCGTCCCATGCTGAGGCGGCAGCGCTCAAAAGTTCTTCACTGACCATGCTGGCATCAATCTTAGAAACTTCTTCGCGGTGCATCTTTAGAACCTTAAGCATGCCCTGGCGATCTTTGTTAAAGCCGGCAAACGGGCCAACTCGGCGAGCCATCTTAGCGCTTGTGGCATAGCTGTGGCCAGTTAAGAGTGCCGTTATAGCAGCAGCTTGGGCGCGGCCCTCGTCGCTGTCGTACGGCAGACCCTGAGCCATCAATAAAGCGCCCAGGTTAGCATAGCCAATACCGAGTTCGCGGTACGCCTTGGCGTTCTTGGTAATGCTCTCTGTCGGGTAAGAGCTATAGCCAACCAGAATTTCTTGAGCGGTAAAGATTAGCTCAACCGTGTGCCTAAACTCTTCTATAGCAAAGCTAAAATCATCGCGTAGATACTTCAGCAAGTTGATGCTAGCTAGGTTACAGGCTGAGTTGTCCAGGTGCATATATTCGCTACAAGGGTTCGAGCCGTTGATGCGGCCAGCAACCGGACAGGTGTGCCAGCGGTTGATGGTGGTATCGTATTGCATACCGGGATCAGCGCACTCCCAGGCGGCTTTAGAAAATTCCCGGAAAAGCTTGCGGGCTTTAATGGTTTTAACCCGCTTACCGTTAGTAACTGCTTTCAGGTCCCAATCTTCGTCATTCTCGACAGCTTTCATGAATTCATCAGTCACACGTACAGATATATTGGCGTTTTGGTACTGCACACTGAAGGAGTCCTTGCCGTCTAGACTCATGTCCCAGCCCAAACTCTCCAGATCGCGGGCCTTGCGCTCTTCTATGGCTTTACTCCAGATAAACTCCATGACATCCGGATGATCAATGTTTAAAATAACCATTTTGGCAGCTCGGCGGGTTTTGCCGCCGCTCTTGATAGCGCCAGCGCTGGCGTCCGCGCCGCGCATGAAGCTTAAGGGGCCGCTAGCTGTACCAGCGGATTTGCCCAACGTTTCCACGCTGGAGCGAATAGGGCTGATGTTAATGCCCGAGCCGCTGCCGCCCTTAAATATCATGCCTTCTTCGACATACCAGTTAAGGATCGCCGGCATGGTGTCCTCGATACCTAATATAAAACAGGCGCTGGCTTGCTGGGCGCGCTCTTTGGCGCCAATATTAAACCATACGGGACTATTAAAAGCAGCGCGTTGAGTAGCTAGTACGTATTTAAGCTCTTCGCGAAAATCTTCGGCTTCAGTTTCGTTCTCAAAGTAGCCTTCTTGTAAGCCTTGGCGCGTAACAGTATCAACGACGCGGTCAATCAAATGTTTGAGTGATTTTTCGCGTCCCTGCGTACCGGGCGTGCCGGTAAAATACTTTTGTGCCACGATATTAATGGCATTTAGAGACCAACCTTCCGGAAATTCGACGCCTTTCTGTTCGAAAACCGGTTTGTCGGTCATTGGATTCTTAATAATAGAATCGCGCTTAGACCACTTAAGCTGGTCATATGCTTTACTTTTCTTGGGCGTAAAAAGCCTTTCCACCCCCAAGCTGGTTGTTTGTCCCATGGTAGTACCCTTCCTTCTTTTTCGCGCCGGCCTCTCTCAATAACCCGGAGCGAACACCTCTTATGGTTTTAGTTTTTTATTTAGTTTTTGATTTTGGCTGACGACGCGGCCGTTTCCTGCTGCTCGGCAAGATGTTTGCCCTGCCGTACAAGCGATAATTCTTGTTCGAAACTGGCAATATCTTTAAAGCGGCGATAAACACTGGCGAAGCGTACATACGCTACCTCGTTGAGCCGAGCCAACTTGTCCATGACAAGTTCGCCGACTTTATTGGAACGTACTTCCGACTCGTCGCAGGCGTATAAGTCCTGTTCAACGCTATTCACTACGTCTTCTAGCTGCAGGCTGGTAACCGGGGTCTTCTCGCAAGCCCGGTACAAGCCGGCCAGCAGCTTGTCCCGATTGAAGAGTTCGCGCGTACCATCGTTCTTAACAACAATAAGCTGCGGACGCTCCAAACGTTCGTAGGTCGTAAAGCGCTGCCCGCAGGCAACACACATGC
This sequence comes from Candidatus Saccharimonadota bacterium, assembly GCA_029288485.1. Lineage (GTDB taxonomy): Bacteria > Patescibacteriota > Saccharimonadia > Saccharimonadales > UBA4665 > JARIHC01. The sequence goes on from JARIHC010000004.1 coordinate 349,550, forward strand.
GGCGGCGGCGGATCGCTTGGCCCTCTGCGACATCGCGTGACTCAATGACTTTAATGTCATCGCTATGGCATTGGTTGCATTTCACGTTAGCCTCCTTGAAACCTAATGTGCTCACAGTTCGCTATACGCCACGTGTTTGTTTTTCTACATATAGTGCTGTGTCCTTCTAATATACCCCCAGCTATGGTGGTTTGCAACCCTTTTTACGCTGTATTATTTAGTACAAGTTAGGACTTTTTTGAGGTGTTATCAGAAGATTTGTCTGAATTTTCGTCGGATTTTTCAGTCTTATCATTGGCCGATTCTTCAGATGATTCTTCAGATTTTTCAGTTTTTTCTTCTTTTTCAGCGGCAGCTAACAAGCCGTCGCCCTGATCATCACTATTATCACCGTCGTTATCAGTGTCATCATCAGTAATATTATCGCCTATATCAGAATCAGAGGAGGATTTAGCTTTGCGGCGACGGCCCAAACGGCGAAGGAAAGAAGGTTTCTCTAAATCGTCTTCTTCGTGGCCAGTGATTACTTCTGGAGTTGGCTCGTCCTCTTCTTTATCGTCGTCACCTATGGCCCAGATATTTGGCATAGCCGCATCGTGATTATGAAAGTCGTGCGTGCGGTCATGAGTGCCATCACCTAGATCCATGTCGATATCAGCCAGAGCTTTTTCGTCCTGCTTAGCAGTTCTTTCGGTGTTTTCCAGCTTAGGGGCAGCAGTTGGTTCGCGGCGTTTGCGTTCTTTTTTAGCGAAGTACGAAGCGTCAAAACCAGTAGCCACTACAGTAATAATGACCTCTCCTTCCAGCTCTGGCTGGATAGTGGCGCCAAAGATAATGTTGGCGTCTGGATCGGCGGCCGTAGTGATAGCCTCGGCGGCGGCGTTAATTTCATGCATCGACAGGTCATTGCCGCCAATGACGTTAAACAGTACGCCGCGGGCGCCGTCGATCGAAACTTCAAGCAGAGGCGATTCGATGGCCTGCTTAGCAGCTTCAACGGCTCGATTTTCGCCGTTGGCGCGGCCAATGCCCATTAATGCCGAGCCAGCGTTGTCCATAACAGCCTTAACGTCGGCGAAGTCCAGGTTAATTAAACCGTGTACGGTGATCAGGTCAGAAATTCCTTGTACCCCTTGGCGCAGAACGTCATCAGCCACCTTGAAGGCTTCCATCAGCGGCGTGTCACGGTCAATGGTCTGGAGCAGCCGGTCGTTAGGAATAACAATAAGGGTGTCAACCGCATCACGCAGTTTCTCGATAGCAGAGTCAGCGTTTTTACGCCGCTTTTCGCCCTCGAAAGCGAACGGCTTGGTGGCAAAGCCAACTACCAGCGCTCCCTGTTCGGTGGCTGTCTGAGCGACAATGTGGCCCGCGCCGCTGCCAGTACCGCCGCCGGCACCGATAGTAACAAAGACCATGTCCGCGCCTTCCAGGGCTTTTTTAATCTCTTCGCGGGATTCTTCGGCAGCTTTTTCGCCAACTGACGGATCGGCACCAGCGCCCAGGCCGCGTGTAGCGTCCTTGCCTATATGAACTTTTTTATTTGCTTTGGAGTGATGGAGCGCCTGTGCGTCGGCGTTAATGGCGATAAATTCAACATTTTCTACCCCGGCTTCGACCATCCGATTGATGGCGGCGCCGCCGGCGCCGCCGACGCCGGCTACTTTTATTTGTGCGAATGTTTCAATAGCTGGCTCTACTACCTCTGGCATACTGCTCCCTTTTGCTCCCTTTAAAAACCCTAAATTCTACTTTTGATTAGTATATAGGAGCTACGGCCTGAGTTCAACAAATTTATACGGTGATTTTTGGCTGCCGCGGGCGTATGTGGATTACTATTTAATTATGTATGCGCAAGCCCGGGCCGATAATTATGGCAGTCAAATAATGTGCGCATTCACTGTTTTACAGAGATAGTGAATAGATTTTATTTGCGGAAGCGGCCGATCAAACCGTTTAAAATGGCTTTAGCGTTTTCAGCACCCTTGACGCCGCGCTCGTGCTGCGGCGGCAATGACGGCAAAAGCAGCATATCTAACATCATAAGGCCCACTACCGTTACGTAGCTCTGTCCTTCTACGGTGTCCACTAGTCCACCGACACCTTGCAGTTTGCCGACGCGGGCCGGCAGCTGCAGTTTTTCGCGGGTGAACTCATCTAGGCCGGGCAGATTAGAAGTGCCACCGCTTAGCACCACGCCGCCGGGCAGTTTGCCGGCCCGCTTAATCTTTTGCAGTTCCTTATTAACGTAATCAAGCAGCTCATCAACGCGCGCTTCGGTAACCATAACGATTTCCTCGAAGTCGAAATCATGAGTCTTAGCGCCAATTCGGAGGTGAGCGGTACTCTTTTTATCGGCCGCTCCGCTCTTTAAGCTAGCGTGTTCTAATTTAACCTTTTCGGCAATATCGATATCCGTCTTGAGACCGATCGCTAGATCATTAGTAATATGCTGGCCGCCAATCGGTAAAACAGCGACGTGCTGAACCTCGCCGTCCTCAAAAACGATTAGGTTAGTGGTGCCAGCCCCGATATCAAGCAATAGCGTGCCGGCTTCGCGCTGCTGGCGGGTCAGCACAGCTTCGGCGGCAGCCAAACCAGATACAGTATGGTGCGTAGGCAAAATATCAGCCTTTTCCAATGCTTGCTCTAGATTACGCAAATTAGGCGAGGCAGCGGTCACAATATGAGCATCAACCTCAAGCCGCACACCGTGCATGCCGACTGGATCTTTGATATTACGCTGGCCGTCCAGACTGTAGTTCTTGGCAAAGAACTGGACAATCTCGCGGTTAGCCGGCAGAGACACGATGGTAGCAGCCTCTTCGACTCGCAATCTGTCTTCCGCCGTAATCTCGCGGTTAGCGGCGCTTATAGCAATTACACCTTCGGAATTGATCCCTGTAACATGCGATCCGTTCACGTTAACAGTGGCGTGCTTGATCGGCTTGCCAGAGATGCGCTCTGCCTCTGTAACAGCTTGAACTATGGCTTCGGCAACCTCGTCAACATGCACTACAGCACCGCGGCGCATGCCGTGGTTAGGAGCTTGGCCATGGCCAATAATTGATGGCGCATTGCCGCCGGCCTGATCAAACATACCGACTACGCATCTTACTTGGCTGGTACCGACGTCGAGGCCGACAAAATATTCTTGGTTTTGGTTCTGCATGTTGGCAACCTTATGGCTTAGTATACCGCTAGTGCCATTAATAATAAAGATTAACTTGTCATTAAACTTTGGTTAAAACTTCTGCGCCAGTTTCGGTGATCAGGACAGTATGCTCAAAGTGGGCGGCCCATTTGCCGTCAGCCGTCTTGATCGTCCAACCATCGGGCGCAATAAGTACCTGTTCAGTGCCAAGCGTTACCATCGGTTCGATGGCTATTGTCATTCCCTTATCCAACCAAGGACCGGTATCTGGCTGGCCGTAATTAGGAATATTTGGATCTTCGTGCACGTCGTGACCAACCCCATGGCCAACCATATCTCGGACAATACCGTAAGGATACTGTTTTAGGTAAGACTCTATGGCTGAGCCAATGTCGCCGGTACGAACGCGGTCATGGACGGCTTGGATGCCGGTCTGAAGAGCTTTTTCGGTGCGTTCTAGCAAATCCTCGTGACCCTTAGCCTTTGGCCGGCCAGCGATCAGACTAATCGCTGAGTCGGTAATCATGCCTTTATGTGTGACACCAAAGTCCAAACCTACGATGTCGCCCTCGGTAATAATACGGTTGGGACTAGGGATGCCATGCACCACTTCATCGTTCAGAGAAATACAGATAACATCGGGAAAGCCCTGATACCCCATGAAACTGGGCGTGCCGCCGAGACCCTTAAGCTCTGCTGCAGCCAGGTCGGCTAGCTGTTTAGTTGAGATACCGGGTACGGTTTTGGGTCTAAGATACTCTAAAACTGTTGCTAGCATACGTCCGCTCTCGCGCATGGCTTTGATCTCGCTGGCGGTTTTGACTCTGGTCTGCACGCCCCGCCCCAGTCTACCCAAGAATTTTTAAGATATCGGCATGCACAGCTTCTGGTTCGCGGTCGGCATCGACATCGTGCACCTCTAAACCATGCTGTTTAAAATAATCCAGGATTGGTCGCGTAGTGGTTTCATATTCAGCAAAGCGTTTTTTGATAGCAGCCTCAGTATCATCTTGACGCCCCCGCTTAAGCAAACGTTCTTTAACAATCTCTGGGGTAACTATAAAGTTGAAGATAGTAGGCGTTTTGAGCCGGCCCTGCTTAATTTGGTCTAGTAGCCAGTCGGCTTGAACTTTAGTACGCGGAAAGCCGTCTAGCAGAAACTCCTGATTAGTATCAACGAGCTGCTTGAGGGTTTTGTCGATCAACTCGATAACTTCGTCATCACTAAGCAGTTTGCCAGCTAGCATCTGTTGGCGGCGCTTGCCAGTAACTAGCACGCGGAACAATTCGCCAGTGGAAATCCAAGCGTAACCATGTTCGTCGGCCAGGAGTTTGCCCTGGAGGCTTTTGCCGGCGCCGGCGACGCCCATCAGGATAATCATGCGTTTAGTTTCTCCTTGGCCAGGCGGGCGATCAAGCTGCCGTCGGCGCCGGCGCCAGCTTTGGCACGAACCGCGCCAATTACCTTGCCCATATCTTTGGCCTCCTGGGCGCCAGTGGTTTTGATAGCCTCGTCAACCAGTGCGGCCACCTCTTCTTCGCTAAGCTGCTCCGGCAAATATTCTTCTATAATGGCTTTTTCAGCCAACTCAGCATCAGCCTTCTCCTGGCTGCCACCCTGACTATATAAGTCAGCGCTTTCCTGGCGCTTTTTGGCTTCTTTGACCAGTACGGCTAGCACCTCTTCGTCCTTTAGCCCGCTTTCGCGTTTGCCTTCGGCGACTTTTACATTCAGCAGCACGCTTTTAATGCCACGCAATACGCTAACCCGCTGGGTATCTTTGGCCAGCAAAGCAGTCTTGAGGTCGCGCTCAATCTTGTCTTCAAGCATTGCGTCTTCTAACGCTGTCCCAGCTTAATCTTCTTGGCTTTAACGGCCTTGCGTTCCTGGCGAATAATAGCTTTTTTGCGGCGCTCGCTCTTGCTGGTCGGCTTCTGAAAGTACTGTTTAGCTTTAACGGTGCTCAGTGCGCCAGACTGCTGCACCTTGCGGTTAAAGCGGCGCAGTAAGTTCTCTGTCGACTCTTTCGAATCTTTTCGTGTAACTTGTATCATCGGTCACCATTGTACCTGACAGGGGCACAAGTTTGCAACTGTTTTTAGCCGGTTACACGTTTTTGCTGAGCAGAGCGTTGTGATTTTAGCACTATACTTTGTAATTCGCGAAAGATAGGAAACTGCTTGTTTGTAGAATATACCTTGGTATTACCCTGACGCTCGCTTGTCAAAAAACCAACCTTTTCCAGACGCTTAAGCTCCCGTTGTATATTCCCCGCATCTTCTTTAATAAGTTTGGCCAACCCTCGTACGTGAGTCTTAAAATCAGGATATTTAGCATAGATCACAATGATCTTGCGCCTAACCCGGGATGTAATAAATACGTCTAGCATAAGCCCCTTATTGTTATCCAAACAACGTTGATTTTTAGTATAACCGCCGTATGTTGTTTTGGCAAATTTTTTACAATATCGGCTAAACTATAGGTATGTATTACTACGAGGTATGGGTCCGCAGTAACCGTTACCACGGCCAGGAACCGTTAACTTACTCTTTTTCTAAACGTCTCAGGATTGGCGCTATTGTTCGGGTAGAGCTGCAGCACGAACTAGTCTTAGGATTTGTAAGCGGCACTACTAGTAAGCCGCGTTTTAAGACTAAAGAGATTGCCGAAGCCTTACCTTTGCCTCCCCTCCCCGGCCACCTGCTTAAATTAGCTGCTTGGCTGCAAGTTTATTATCCAGCGCCGCTGGGGATTCTGGCACAGCAGCTGCTACCCGCCAACCTAACCAAGAAACAGCTAGAAAAGCTGCCTGAGCTAGAGCTAGGATCACCTAAAACCGATGGATTGCCCGCTCTCACTAAAGAGCAGCAGCAAGCAGCGGCGGACATGAAAGAGCGCGACACTTACATCTTGCATGGTGTAACTGGCAGCGGCAAGACACGGGTCTATATAGAGTTGGCGACTCAAACAGTAAATACGGGTAAATCAGCTCTTATTCTGACGCCGGAGATCAGCTTAACTAGCCAGTTATCAGCGCGTTTTAAAGAAGTTTTTGGCGAACGCGTAGTCGTGCTTCACTCCAAGCAAACACCTGCCGAACGCCAAGCAGCCTGGCTGGCGGCTCTAAGGATTGGCAGCGATCAACCGCTGGTGATTGTCGGGCCTAGGTCGGCACTTTTCGCGCCGGTAGCTAAGCTTGGGTTGATCGTACTTGATGAAGCCCACGAGGCGGCCTACAAGCAGGAACAAGCACCGCAATATCAAGCCGGCCGGGTCGCGGCCTACTTGTCGCGCCTTAGCCGGGCTACGCTGGTTCTGGGCTCGGCCACGCCATCGATTAGCGACTATTACTTGGCCGAGCAAAAATCAAAATCGATTATTAAACTAAATGAACTGGCTCAACCAGGTAAACATCCGGCTACCGAGATTACTATTGTTGACCGTAAAGAGCATGCTTTGTTTAGCGGCTCTCCTTACATGAGCCAGCCCCTGGTGTCGGCCGTCGAAGGAGCTTTGGCCCGTGGCGAGCAGAGTCTGCTGTACCTTAACCGGCGCGGCACCGCCAGGCTAGTAATGTGCGAAAACTGCGGCTGGCAAGCTGTTTGCCTGCACTGCGACCTACCGCTGACCTATCACGGTGATAAACACCGTCTGCGCTGCCACAGCTGTGATTTCAGCGCCCCCCCGCCCGGCAGCTGTCCTGATTGCGGCCATACCGAAATTATATTTAAAACTGCTGGCACGAAGGCCATTGCCGATGACGTTCAGCGCTTGTTCCCAGAAGCTCGCATAATGCGCTTTGACACCGATAACCTAAAAGATGAGCGCTTTGAACAGCATTATGACAAGATTCGCCGGGGCGAGGTTGATATATTAGTTGGCACCCAACTGCTAGCTAAAGGGCTGGATCTGCCCCACCTAGGCGTGCTAGGTGTGTTGCTGGCCGATACTAGTATGTATTTACCAGATTTCTCGGCACAGGAGCGAACTTTTCAGCTGATTAGCCAAGTGTTAGGACGGATTGGTCGCGGGCATTTGGCGGGGCGGGCGGTCATCCAGACATATCACCCCGACCACCCAGTTATATTAGATGCCGTCCGCGGCAACTACGACGGCTTTTACAAGGCCGAGATGACCGCCCGCCAGCAGTTCCTCTTCCCGCCTTTTTGCTATCTGTTGAAGCTAACTGTGCGGCGAGCTACTATCAAAGCTGCCGAAGAAGCAGCAGATAAGCTAAAAACGGATATAGAATCTGGATACCATGTACGCGTCGAAGGACCAGCGCCTTCGTTTTATGAAAAGCTGCAAAAGAAATACCAGTGGCAGCTGGTCGTCAAAGCCTCTGAGCGCTCAGAACTGCTTAAGATTATCGGCAATCTACCCTCTGGTTGGTCCTACGACTTAGACCCTTTGGATCTTTTGTAAAACTTGGGAGTTCTTAAAATACACCTGCCATATGCTTGAGATCAGCTTCAACCCGTCTCATGAGAAGTGGCATATCGCCAGTAACAGCTTTTGCTACCGACATCGGCGTACCATAGCCCGGGTCTTTCGCAGGATTCGCGGTATCATAATCAACATTGTCCTTCGGGTGATCCTTAAACGCGGCAAGTTCTTGGGCTTCCCAGCCGTTGTCAACGACATGTTTGTTGGTCTTGAACCGGCGCGCGCCAGGCGCGTAAAGGTCCAGGAATTGGTTGTCGGTAAAATCCTTATCGCCTGGTTTGGACTTTAGGCGGCTCAACTCGATAGATTCCACAGCGTTAGGGTCAGGCACCCTGCTACCCCAGTTTCGCCGGGTTACCACCTGGATAAAATCCTGGTCAAACTCCTTGTTTTTGCCTTTTGAGTTCAAGCCCTTCACGCCTAGTAAACTGACAGTGATAGTCTGTTTGCCCACAATGACGTTAGACAGATGGGGCCGTTCCTTAGCAGTAGCTATCAATACTTTAGCGGCATCCAGCATCGAGGGACGAATAATCCCTTGTAGTTTGGTCTCTGTGCAATGATCCCATCCCGTAGCTGTCTTGACCGGTTCGGACGGACAGCTCCGTTCGGCCGCTTTGGCGCTAGAGGGGTTTGCAAGCATAGCCAACGCTGCCGCGCCGGCACCTACAGCTAACTTAATCCTCGTAGGCATGGCTAGCGGGATTTTTTCATCGCCGACTTCCCTGCTTTGTGTCATATTCATATAATACACTTTTTGCCGCAAAATTTCGCCGAGTTGGCTGATTGCACCGCTTCGGATATACTAATACCGAAGTTATGACCAAAGACGACATTATTACTCTACCAAACACACATCTGAGGCAAAAATCACAACGAGTTGGGATAATTACCCCTGAAGTTAAGCAAATTATAGCCGACATGAAAGCCGCGACCCTGGACTGGGATGCTAGCCGCGAGCACGAAGTCGGCGTAGCCCTAGCGGCCATTCAGATAGATAAATTGTATCGAATAGTGATTGTGCGCGAAGATTACAGCGACAAAAAGAATCACGGTTTCACAGTGTTCATTAATCCTGAGATTACTAAGTATGAGGGCGAAATGATAGCCGACTTTGAAGGTTGCTTGAGCGTGCCAAACGTTTATGGTAAAGTTCCGCGCTATAGCAAAGTACGCGTTAAGGCCCTGGATATAAATGGTAAACAGTTCCGTGTAACCGCCGAGGATTTCTTGGCTCGTATTTTTCAACACGAGATCGATCACACTAAGGGTAAAGTTTTTATCGACCACATCAAAGATGATCCGGAGGCTTTTTACCGCTTAGGCGAAAACGGCAAACTAGCTACCTTAGATTACGAAAAAGACATCAAAAATAACGCTGATCTTTGGCCAAAAGGCTGACATAATAGATATATGGCAAATGAAAAAGTAGTTTTCTTTGGTAATGAGCGGCTAGCCACCGGAGTAACCACTACTGCCCCAACTTTACAGGCTCTGGTAGCGGCCGGTTACGAAGTGGCCGCGTTGGTGGTATCGCAGGCTGACTCAGCTCAGTCGCGCAAGGCTCGAGCCCTAGAAGTTGCCGTTATAGCCGAAAAGCTTGGTATTCCGGTGCTGGCACCTAAGAAAGTCGGGGAGCTCAAAGACCAGCTAAAAGGCTTTGGCGCCAAAGCAGGCATCCTAGCGGCTTACGGCCAGCTTGTGCCAGCTGAAATCATAAATATTTTTCCACGCGGCATTATTAATCTCCATCCCTCCCTACTACCTAAACATCGCGGCTCGGCACCCATTGAAAGCACTATTTTAGAGGGTGAACACGAGACTGGAGTATCACTCATGGAACTGGTCAAGGAAATGGACGCCGGCCCGGTCTACTCCCAGCAAAAGCTAGCTGTGCCGGAATACGCTATCAAACAGGAACTAGCTGATAGTCTGTTAAACCTCGGCAAAGACATGCTTATAGAAAACCTGCCTGACATCTTAAACGGTCGCTTAAAACCTGACTCTCAGGATGATTTAGGCGCCACCTACGACAGCCAAATTGATAAAAGCACTAGCCAGTTAGACACTTCCGAATCTGCTACTAATCTGGAACGTAAGATCCGAGCTTACGCCGGTTGGCCGCGCAGCCGAATAATGCTTGGGACTCAGGAAGTCATTGTCACTAAAGCTCACGTCGCTCAAGGCGTAGATGGGTTAGAAGGAACACTCTGGCTGCAGGATAAACAACTGGGAGTTCATTGTTCCGAAGATACGCTAATAATCGACGCTCTGATTTTGCCAGGCAAAAAAGAAATGCCTGCTGCGGCATTTATGGCTGGCTATCGGTTAAATTGAACTAGCTTAGCTCTGAAGCCCGGGCCCAGCCGGAGGTTGTTGCTGCGGGAATGGTGGCTGCTGAGAAGCCGCTTGGTCTTGAGGTTGCACCTGAGGCGCTGGTTGGTACTGTGGCTGCCCAGCGGGTTGAGCTGGAGCTGGCTGATAAGGCTGTTGGGGCTGAGCTACGGACTGCTGAGCAGGCGCAGGCGGTTGAAGCGGCTGCTGGGGTTGTGGCTGTGGTTGAACCTGTTGAGGCTGCATTGGTTGCGCAGCAGGCTGGTTCGCCTGAGGTTGAGCAGGTTGCACAGGTTGAGCAGCGCCAGCGGCAGCCTGCTGGCTGGCGGCTAAAATCTGCGGCGCACTTCTAGCAACTTCGGCCTTTAGCTTATCAAACTCTTGCTGGACAATCTCTTTATAATTCGGAAAGTTACTCTCTAGCCACTTGAAAGCACCGGCGTCGTCTTTAGCCTCGAAGTACTTCTCAAATTCATCGAGCTGCTGGTTAGTCATTTGGTCGGCCAACCGAATACCAACTCGCATTTCCAGTGTTTCGTAGATATGCTTTAAGAAGCTGTTTTTCTCGGCAGCCGGCAGCGAGCCTAGCCCGACCTCTTGTAGTAGGTTGTTATCAATCTTTAGCATAATGCTCCTGGCTACATTGTAACATTATCTTAAAGTTTCCTTTCCACTGCTTGGCGGGTAAAGAGGTCTACGCGATCACCTTCTTCAAGGACAAGACGTTTTTCGGTCTTGAGGCTCATGCCGCACATTTCACCTTCAACAACCTCTTTGGTGTCGGCTGGGCCGCGCTTGAGATTAGTGACTTCAACTTCTGCCAACTCTTCACCGTCTCGGCTAACTCGCGCCAGCGCTGGCACTTTTAGCTTGCCTTTAGTGACTTCACCGCCGCAAATTATCTCCGTTTTAGTGGTCTTGAAGACACCTTTGATTACTAAACGGCCTAGTTCGGTTTCAACGATCTCTGGGCTGAGCAGCTGGGAAAGCTCAGTTTTAACATCATCTATGAGTTCATAAATAACGTTATAGAGACGCACCCGGACCTTGTCGCGGGCAGCTTTTTGTTTGCTAGAGGTAGGCAAGCTGACGTTAAAACCGTAAATAATCGAGCCCGTACTGTGCGCTAGATGCAAGTCATTTTCGTTGACCGGACCAACGCCAGAGCCGACTATCCTCACCGACACCTCGTCGGTGCCCAGCGTTCGCAAACTATCAAGGACGGATTTCAGCGATCCCTGGACATCAGCTTTGACAATGACGTTCAGCTCTTGTAATTCGTTACTGCGGTTGATCAGGCGAATCAGCTCGCTGCCACCCATATCCAGATGGCCGCCGGCGGCTTGATTGCCGGCAGCGGCTTTTTCGGCCTGGCCGCGGGCTTCTTTTTCGCTAGCTACAGCCACAAACTCGTCGCCAAACTTCGGTAAAGTCTTAAAGCCGGTTATCACCACTGGTGTTGACGGGGTAGCGTTCTTGATTGCTTTTCCATCAGTGGTTTCTAGATTGCGGACCTTGGCGTAAGAACCGCCAGCCACTATAAAATCTCCTGGTTTTAGCGTACCGGCCTCCACCAGAGCCTGGCCGACCGGCCCGCGGCCTTGCTCGACGTGGGCTTCAATAATCAGGCCGCGGGCCGGGCCGTCGGCATCAGCTTTAAGCTCTTCGACATCTGTCACCAGCAGAATCATATCTAATAACTTGGGTATGCCCTCTTGAGTTTTGGCCGACACCGGCACAGCAATAGTATCGCCGCCCCACTCCTCCACTAACAGATCGTGTTCGGACAACTGCTGCTGTACGCGGTTAACATCGGCACCTTCTTTATCGATCTTATTGATAGCGACTATGATTTTTACGCCAGCTTTCTTAGCAAACCGAATCGCCTCAATAGTCTGCGGCTTGATACCGTCATCCGCAGCCACCACGATAATCACAATATCGGTCAAGTGAGCGCCGTGCTCGCGGATAGCCGCAAAAGCTTCATGCCCCGGCGTATCTAAGAAAGTAATTGGCCGCTTTCCATTAGTGATCTGATATGCCGATATGTGCTGAGTGATACCACCGGCCTCGCCTTTTACGACTTCGGCGCCGCGAATAGCGTCCAGTAAGCTGGTTTTGCCATGATCAACATGCCCCATGACAGCCACTACCGGCGGACGGCCCTTAGCATTCTTACTAGCCTCCGGCTTTTTGTGCTTGGGCGCGGCTGCTTCTTCGGCCTCTTTTTTAGCCAGCGAGACATCCAGGCCTAACTCTTCAACAATGATCTCTGCGGTATCAAAATCAATACGCTCATTAACGGTCGCCATAACACCGTTCTTCATCAGCTCACCAATTAGTTTGGAAACAGGGATAGATAACCGCTCAGCCAGGGTGCCGACGGTGATCATATCTTCGATTTCGATTGTTGTCTCTTTGGTGGACTCGGTTTTTTCTGCCATCGACATTTCTTTCTGCCCTTCCGGGCGGTTACTTAGTTACGCATTGCTACTTCTTGGATTTGGTCTTAGCTTCTTTAAGGCTCAGAGCGATCTTGCGGTTTTCGGTATCAATATCCAGCACCTTGAATTCCTTCTTTTCATTCAGCTGGAATAGCTTTTCCGGATCGACGTCTTCGTCGTCGCTCATTTCTGACACATGGACTAGCGCTTCTACGCTCGGGCTAAGTTGCACAAAGGCACCAAACGGCGTAATGCGAGTAACTTTACCCTCGACGATGTCGCCTTTTTTGAAAGCTTTCACCTGCTCTAGCCAAGGGTCTTCGCTCATCTGTTTTAGACTAAGACTCAAGCGGTCTTTATCTATAGCGATGATTTTGGCCTTAACGTTCTCACCAACTTTGACGTAGTTGCGTGGATTGTCTACCCGCTCCCAAGAGATTTCGGAGATGTGGATCAAGCCCTCTATGCCATCTACGTTTACAAAAGCGCCAAAATCAATAACTCCTGTGACCACGCCTTCTACGCTATCGCCAACCTTCAGCTTGGCAAAGCGTTCTTGCATGTCGTCTTTAACAGCTTCTTTTTCAGAGAAAATCAGCTTGTTGTCTTTGCGGCTAAGGTCCAGAATGCGTACCCTAAGCGGCTTGTTGGTTAGGGCGTTTAGTTTCTGCAAAATTTCATCTTTATCAGCGCCAGAAACGCGTGGATAATGCCCTGCGGCCAGCTGGCTGACCGGCAAGAAGCCGCGTATGCCTTCCAGCTCCACCAGAAGACCGCCGCGGTTAGCGTCGTAAGGAACAATCTCGATAATTTCACCAGCGTCAAATACCCGCTGCAATTCGTCCCAGCCCCGGTCCTTTATAGCCCGTTTCATGCTGAGCAGCGCATAACCTTCATCCATTTCCGGGTCAATTACGCTAACCGTAACCTTCTGGCCCGGCTCAAGCTGTTGTCCGTGGCCAATTTCGCGCCTTAGCACTACGCCAGTACCCTGAGCACCTAGATCAATCCAGACCTCGTTCTTCTTAACGTTAGTAATGGCGCCTTCGATAACATCGCCGGCAGCCAGCGTTTTTATATCGCTTTTCTCCAGCAGTTCGTCCATCGTTATTGCTTTTGACACGCTCTCATGCCTCCTTGGCGATGTCCCGTAAGCACCGCCGCTTAAATTGCTATTTGGTTTGATTACATTATATCTGTCTCTTCTCTTTAAGTAAAGTACCCTAGTAAATTGTGATAGACTGGCATTATGTATATCACGGTGGACATCGGGGGAACAAAAACACTTGTAGCGACAGTCGGCGATGACGGCATCATTAAAGAACAGCACCGCTTTCCGACCGATAGAGACTACGCAATGCTCCTAGAGCATTTGCGCCAGGCGGCGGAAGGTTTTGCCAATAAAGATTTTCAGGGTGGCGGCGTTGGCGTACCAGGACATATAGACTATGACAATGGCGTAAGCATAAACTCACCCCACGTTAAATGGGGCCACGTGCCGCTGCGCGACGATTGCGCCAAGATTTTTGGCTGCCCGTTCGTAATAGACAATGATGCTAACATGGCGGCGCTCTCCGAAGCTATGCTGCATAAAGACAAAGGCACAGTACTTTATTTTACGGTTAGCACTGGTATTGGCACTGGGCTAGTGCGCAACCAGCATATAGACCCGGCACTGCTAAAAAGCGAGGGCGGCCATATTGTGCTGCCTTACAAGAGTCAGTTGATGGATTGGGAAGACTTTGCCTCTGGCAAAGCCATATATGAGCGCTACGGCAAAAAAGCCGCCGAAATCACCGATGAAGATGATTGGCGCGACATCGCCCACAACTTAGCGCTAGGTTTTTTTGCCCACATCGCCATTCTTCAGCCTGACCTGATAATAGTAGGCGGCAGTATCGGAACTCATTTTAGCCATTACAGCCAGTACTTGATGGAAGAGCTTAAACGCTACGAGATTCCAATAGTACCTATACCAGAGGTTGTAGAAGCCCAGCGGCCTGAGCAAGCTGTTATTTTTGGCTGTTACGACGCGGCACGGCAGCGGTTTGGGAATAGCGATGAATGAGCTTATAGCTATTCTAGAGGAGAAGTTTCCGCAGTTAAAATTTACCCCTGGCCGGCAGTTTTCCTGGTCGCCCGAAACTGGCGAGATCTTCTTCCGCCGCGGCGCTAAAAGCCGGCAAGCCATGTGGTCGCTGCTGCATGAAACTGGCCATGCCCTGCTTGGCCATCATTCTTACAAGGCGGATTTTGAGCTGCTCAAGCTAGAATTGGCCGCCTGGGAACGAGCCCGCCAGATTGGCCAAGAAGTTGACGTAGATATAGATGAAAACCATATCCAGGACTGTCTGGATACTTACCGCGACTGGCTATATAAGCGCAGTATTTGCCCCAGTTGCGGCACAAAATGCCTGCAGCAAGATGATTTCACACACTATAGCTGCTTTAATTGCCGTGCTGTTTGGCGGGTCAGTGCCAGTCGTTTTGCCCGATCTTATCGGCGCCAGCTAGCTTGAGCCAGGCTTAAACTGCTTGGCCTGGGCTAGTCTGTCTCATCCGATCAGCGGCATAGCGTTCTAGAATACTGAGATGAAAACCAAAAGTATCGCGGCGGCCAGTTACGTACTGGCCAGTAGTAATTTCCATGATTCGGCCTACCAAGTCCATATAATAAGAGTTCTTTTGCCTTAGAGCACGTTCTTTTGTCGTAGGCAAGGCTGGGTCCATTAGTATAACTCCCTCTTTCTGAGGGCAAATTACTACCCCTAAGGGGAATTCGGCTTTATCTAGATCAACTATCGGCGACTCGGAGACCTCACCGCGCGGGTCGGCAACCATTAAAACTTCAAGACCTTCATACTCTACGTACACGCCAATCCAGGTGGCGTTAGCCTCACCTCTGCTATCAACGATTATCTCTCTTTGCTGCATGCTATGAGCCTTATTCTCACACTTAATAAGATATACTTCAAGTAAAATCCCCGCTAGAGCGCGGGGACCTTACTATTTAAGAGGCGCTTACTTAAGCTACCTTCTTAGTGCGCCGGCTAACGCGGCCGCCGCGGCGGCCAGCCTCGCGGGCTAGCTCGCGGTTAGCGTAAAAACCGCCGGTGCGACCGAGCTTGCCGCCCTTGGCACCGATCTTAGCGTAAAAATCTTTGCCGTACTTACTCTTGTTGGTTGCGGCTGCAGCGCGGCCGCCTTCTTTAGTACCTGCCATAAGTTTTTAACCTCCGTTAGTTAGTCTCTCACTTCAAGAGAAACAAAAAAGTCCCTTGCCGCTCGGCAAAGAACCCTCTCGTTTCTTTTGAAAACATAACTATAATATCACGCTACTGGTTACCTGTCAATAAGCTTATTCATAAAGGCTCCTACGATTGTTGTTGCTATGACCATAAATTTTAGAAATGTGTTCAGAGATCTATTGCCCTTTATCCATCAAACCAAGTGGGGCGTATAAAATATATATCTCTAGTATTAATCTGTTAAAACGGCCTGGGGCGGCATTATTCCCACAACGAGTACACTTTTTTGAAGCAAACACCACAACGGAAACTTCCTGGCTGAATGCTGATCTTATCGTTATTTACCAGAACACAATATGATACCCTGGAACTAATGGGTGGATGGCAAGGAGAAGTCATGCATATAGAAGCGGCAAAGGCTGAGCGGCCACTACCCAACCACGGTGACGACCGTGTGGTACTGTTACCACAGTTGGGACGTTTTGCCCTTTTTGATGGCGCTGGACAGTCCATGGCAAGCGACATAGCAGCCGACACTTTTAGAGAACAGCACGGCCAAGCTCAAGATTCACCGCCGCGCCTAAATGATGTGTTTAACATGATAAACTCTAGGCTCCTTGAATTTAATGGCGCTATACCTGATAAATATTGGCGAGCTCAAGGCAACGTAAGAACCACAGGTGTAGCGGTTGGCATCCGAACTTTCGGCGAATCGCCAGCGCTATGTCTGGAACACGCCCATGCCGGTGATTCCTCAATACACTTATTCGATCATAAAGCCGAACGGCTCAGCAGACTTACGCGAGACGAGTGGTATCACAACTTCCTCGGCTCCGATCAATATCAACTGGAGCAATGGGGCGGTCGGAAGCTACTATCGCCACACATTTCCTTGGCGCTCTTCAGTGATGGTGTAGGCAGCGAAGAAGATAATGAATGGAACTCGAACGGCGGTATTACCGCCGATGCCTTACGATCCATTTTAGCCGACTACGCATCTTGCGAGGACAAAGCTCAGCGAATTCTAGAGGCTTCGCGCATTAACGACGATAGAAGCGTCATTGTCATAGAAGCAACACAACAGGCTTAAAGCCCTAGGAAACCCAGAAAGCTACTTTTTTACACTTAAAATCGGCGGCAATACGCCCGAAGCTACAAGTTGCTCAATTTTATTGCCTATAAACGGGCTCGGGCCAGTGGCGCCTTCGAAATCAAACTTATCATAATGATACCCGTCGATTAGCCAAGAAGTGATTTCATGATCTGGATCACCTTCTTTATATGTATCATTGCTATCTTCTTCACCCAGGTCATGAATCATTTCATGGCCTGTTGTTTCTTCTTGACCAGGCACATCCCTGAGCACCCTAAAAGTAGCTTTACTATTAGATTTTACATCCACATAGCGGTTGCCTGCTGCAATAACGATAGATTGCTGACCCGGCTCTTGTGATTCGGTAGCAAAACCAGCAAAACCACCCTTTATACCTTGGCTCGCACATATAGCATCAGTAAACTTTACTAGTTGATATGAGGGATTCATACAGCCCGCAGTAGGGCTTACATCTATGACAATGTTTGTTATGCTTTCTTTGTCTCCATTTTTAATCGCCCGGAGATTGTCCATTATTCGCTTTTTTGATGAATTTTCCGGAGCATCTTGAATATGGGAGCTTATCTGCGTAAGGATGTACTCTATTGACTGAGGATTAAGCTCGAAGTCTTGATCTAGAGCAGACTCTTCACCAGGTTGAGCAGTCGCATAAAAGTTAAACGCTTCTCCTTCGAGAGAGTGGTACGCTGCAACGAATTTCGGCTTATATCGCTTGAGGTCTTCGGGAATTTGCCCTTCTTCTAGCCCTATTGGTTCTGATAGAACAGGCCCCATATTAAGACGTTCGCCTGGTTCTAGTTGTCCATCGCCATTAAGATCTGTTACGACAGTGCGTGTAATTTTAGCAGGACCGTTAACAGATATGGTATCCTCTGCTTTATGTGCCAGTATGGCAAACCGAGCTGCTAATACCGCCAACCCGAGCATCGCTCCGCTTATATATGGGTGTCTTTCTATCTTGCTAAGCACTCCATGCTGCTGCGGTTCCCCGTCGTTATGTAAAGAAGAGTCTCGTGGAGCTTGGTTTGCCTGATCAGCCGGCTGACCTAACTGATTATCGGCAGTGCCTATATCTACCTTATTAATGCTATGGGAATCTCTGGTGGCGTTGTCTTCGTGAGGCATTTTGATTATCTATATGACTGTAAGTAATTATAATAAATATATGTTGTTTTGTCAATATTATTGTTGTGAAAGATAGGGTAAGAGTATTTTATTAATCAAAATAATAGAAAAAGACCCCCGTTACCGGAGGTCTTAATCAAAATTTGGCACCGTGCTATTTTCCCAGGGGTAAATCCCCAAGTATTGTAACCGCTGCGGGGCTTAACTGCTGTGTTCGGCATGGGAACAGGTGTTGCCCCCGCGCTATGGGCACCAATGCGGCCATCTCGTCCGCAAACGAAATGCCGCATCGATGACCATATATTGCACGGATCATCGCAAATTATTAAACAAACGGGTGATATCAAATGATATACACCAACAACCAGTCAATTGATCGTAAAAAGTCAATGCCTCTATTAGTACGCTTTGGCTCCACATGTTGCCATGCTTCCACCTTGCGCCTATCAACCTGATAGTCTTTCAGGGAGGTCATAGGGAAATCTAATCTTGAGGGCGGCTTCGCGCTTAATATGCTTTCAGCGCTTATCCGTTCCGCACTGTAGCTACTGGACAATGCTCCTGGTGGAACAATCCATACACCAGAGGTGCGTTCAACCCGGTCCTCTCGTACTAGGGTCAACTCCTCGCAAATTTCCTAGCGTCCACAGCGGATATAAACCGAACTGTCTCACGACGTTCTGAACCCAGCTCACGTACCTCTTTAACGGGCGAACAGCCCGACCCTTGGGAGATGCTCCTCCCCCAGGATGAGATGAGCCGACATCGAGGTGCCAAACAGCGCCGTCTATGTGAACTATTGGGCGCTATAAGCCTGTTATCCCCGGCGTAACTTTTATCCGTAAGCGCTGCCGATACCACACTCATGTACATGAAATGTACGGACAGCGGAAAACTTACTCCTACTTTCGTACCTGCTCGGATTGTAATCCTCACAGTCAAGCTGGCTTACGCGTATACACTACCACTACGATTTCCATCCGTAGTTAGCCAACCTTTGAACGCCTCCGGTACTCTTTGGGAGGCAACCGCCCCAGTTAAACTACCCACCAGACACGGTCCCTGAGCCAGAAACTGACAACATTCTATAAGAGTATCTAGCGAAAAACATAGTTTTTCGCGTCTACTCATACAATCAACGCTGATTGAAATGTTGGCAGATTGTGGCTCAGGTAAGAACAAAACGTACATAAGGGTGGTATTTCACTGATGGCTCCACCAAGGCTAGCGCCTCAGCTTCAAAGCCTCCCACCTATGCTACACATATGTACGCTCGGCTCAATGCCAAGCTGTAGTAAAGCTGCACGGGGTCTTCTCGTCCTGCTGCGGACAGACGGCATCTTTACCGTCAATGCACTTTCACCGAGCTCTTCGTCGAGACAGTACCCATATCATTACGCCATTCGTGCAGGTCAGAACTTACCTGACAAGGAATTTCGCTACCTTAGGACGGTTATAGTTACCGCCGCCGTTCACCGGGGCTTCAGTTCGCTGCGTAAACAGCTCCCCTTAACCTTCCGGCACCGGGCAGGAGTCAGCCCCTATACATCCACTTTCGTGTTAGCAGAGACCTGTGTTTTTGGTAAACAGTTCCATGGGTTCTTTAGCTGCGGCCTAGATATGCCACACTAGCTCTAAAGTTATCTCTCGTTTTCTCGTTTTCAATCGTTTCGTTCTTTAGAACTACTGTGGCATACCCAGGCAGACCTTATCCCTAAGTTACGGTCGCTGTATTGCCGAGTTCCTTGACGAAGAATCACTCGTACACCTTGGTCTACTCGACCTGAGCACCTGTGTTGGTTTGCGGTACGGTCGGCATATGCCACGCGTTAATGGGCTTTTCTGGTCACTGTGTCCGTAGGAATCCGGCATATTGCAGCCGTTTCATTCCGTGCCATAACGGCACGTTAGACGGGTATAACCAAGAACCCGCTCCTACATATTCAATGCGCACCCAAAAACAAACATACGCCGGTACGGGAATATTAACCCGTTG
>JARIHC010000001.1 GCA_029288485.1 Candidatus Saccharimonadota bacterium
GACCGCGGCTGCTGGCACGGAGTTAGCCGATCCTTATTCCTCTGCTACCGTCATATTCGTCACAGAGAAAAGCAGTTTACGACCCGAAAGCCTTCATCCTGCACGCGGCGTTGCTCCATCAGGGTTGCCCCCATTGTGGAAAATTCCCTACTGCTGCCTCCCGTAGGAGTCTGGGCCGTTCTCAGTCCCAGTCAGGCTGATCATCCTCTCAGACCAGCTAATGATCGTCGCCTTGGTGAGCTTTTACCTCCCCAACAAGCTAATCATGCGCAGGCCGTTCCCAAACCGCCGAAGCTTTACTCCGAAGAGCACATGCGGTATTAGACACCGTTTCCGGTGCTTATCCCTCAGTTTGGGGTACGTTCCTACGTGTTACTCTGCCGTCCGCCGCTCGTCACCCGAAGTGTTACCGCTCGACTTGCATGTATTAGGCACGCCGCCAGCGTTCATCCTGAGCCAGGATCAAACTCTCCAAAAAGAATTTGACTGTTTACTGATGTCCAGCTCCCTCGCAGAGAACTGGATAAAACATTGTCAAAATGAACTGACGTTGATAGCTTACCCGAAGGTAAACTATCCGCAACCGAGGCCGTGGAGCCCTGGTTGCAAGATTCGCACTACTTAGTTTTTAACGTACTTACGACTTTTAAAGACACTTTAAGCAAGCACCCCGTCAAGACGTTCATACCATCATACCTCAGCTTAACCCTTTTGGTCAAGGGGTAAATTGGCAGTAATAGATGTAATTATAACAACTGCTGTATGTATCCCTTAGGCGTTGGGTAGTTGGTGTTTAGTTCCAAATACAAGATAAGAGTAGAGAGTGGCGCTGTTAATACCGGCCATGATGTGCTGCAATTCTGCTTCTGGATCTTCTGTAATTCGTTGTATTACAGCTTCGTAGAATGCCGCTGTGCCGTTTTGGAACCTGTTTTCTGCTTCAACTCTCTCCCAGGCTGAAGCCCAACCTCGATGATCAAATCGGTCGGAATAAACATAATGTAAACCGTCAACTTCTTCGCCGCCAAATGGTGTTTCTTCCAGCTCTACCCCTTTCACTAGAAAAATAGTACGAGCTTTATAATCAGGATACCCAAACCGTTTATCAGAGTATGAAGGATTTAAATATACAGGTGATATGACGCGATTTTTGTCATTCACAACCGGCACATCAGCATTTCTAACAGTGTTGCCTGTCGAATCAACAAGTAAATGACCGTCAATTGAGCTTAACTTCTCGCCGCTTAACTCTCTCATGAAACATGATTATACATACTTTTTATGGTAAAAGCAAGCAGGCTACTTTTTAGCCTGCTTGGAACTGGTTGAAGGTTTTTTAGGCTTGGCCACTGGCTTGGTTGGCTTGGCTGGTTTAGTTGGCTCGGCTTTAGAATCGTCTTTTACAAGTTCTGCCTGGGAAGTGGCGGAATTATTTTCTTCAACCTCGTCGTCGCCCTCTTCGTTTTTGTCGACTAGAGCCAGCGAGACGACCTCGTCGCCATCGTTAAGGCGCATGATACGCACACCCTGCGTTGCCCGGCCGAGCGCTGGAATATCTTTGAGACCTAAGCGGATAGTCTGGCCATTGCGGCTAATAATGATGACTTCTTGGCTGTCGCCCTCGTCTAAGCGATTGACGCCGATCAGCTCGCCGGTTTTATCGTTAACCACGGCTGAACGGATGCCGACGCCGCCGCGGGCATGAGGCGTAAACTGGTCGATGCTGGTACGCTTACCGTAGCCGTATTTGCTGATGACGAAGATGTCGCTACCCTTCTCCACTATATCCATGCCAATAACTTTATCGCCGGGGCGCAAACGGATGCCGCGGACGCCGCGGGCCACGCGGCCCATCGGCCGGGCGCCTTTTTCATGGAAACGGATAGCCTGCCCTTGTGAAGTGCTAATAACTACCTCGTCTTCGCCGGTGGTCATGCGGATCCACTTGAGCTCATCGCCATCATCTAGGCGAATGGCTATAAGGCCGCTTTGGCGGACGTTTTTGTACTGCTCAAATGGCGTCTTTTTAACCGTGCCGCGAATGGTACACATGATGAGATTCTGGGCGCTGTCCGTCTTAGAGATGTTTATGACGCTGCTTACAGTCTCTTCTGGCTGCAATTGTAGTAGATTGACGATGGCCACGCCCTTGGCGTTCAGAGAGGCCGCAGGTACTTCGTAAGTCTTGATCCGGAAAACTCTGCCCTTGTTGGTGAAGAACAGCAGGAAGTCGTGCGTCGAAGCGTTGACGACGTGCTCAATAACGTCCTCCTCGCGGGTGGCCATGCCGCGGCGGCCTTTGCCGCCGCGGCCCTGGCGCTTGTACTCGGCAATCGGGCTGCGCTTGATGTAGTTGGCAGCAGTCAGCGTGACAACTACTTGCTCGTCCGCAATCAAATCTTCGTCGCTCATTTTGCCTAGTTCTGATGGCACAACTTTTGTGCGGCGTTCATCACCATACTGTTTTTTGAGTTCCAGGAGCTCGTCCTTAATAATCTTACGGATTTTCTTTTCGTCGGCCAATATACCCTCTAGCTCAGCAATTAACTTCTTAAGTTCAGCTAGCTCGTCTTCAATCTTTTTGCGCTCCAGGCCAGCCAGCGTGCGCAGCTGCATCGCCAAAATAGCTTTGGCTTGGATCTCACTTAGCTTGAATTTCTTGATAAGGTTGGCTTGGGCTTCTTCTGTAGTATCAGATTTACGTATAGTGTCTATAACGGCGTCTATGTTGTCTAGAGCGGTCTTAAGGCCTTCTAGTACGTGAGCGCGCTCGCGGGCCTTCTTAAGTTCAAACTCGGTGCGGCGGCGCACTACAACAGCCCGGTGCTTAATATGTTCGCTAATGATGTCTGTGAGCCCCAGTACGCGCGGCTGAATGCCGTCTACCAGCGCCATCATATTAAAGTGGAAGCTCTGCTGCAGCGGTGTCATTTTATACAGCTGGTTTAGCAGTTTTTTGGGATATGCATCCTTTTTAAGATCAATGACTATGCGCACGTGACCGCGGGCCGTCTCGTCGCGCAGGTCGCTGATACCGGTCAATTTTTTGTCGCGTACGAGATCGGCAATTTTAAGTAGCAGCGTTTCTTTATTAAGCGCATAGGGAATTTCGGTGATGACAATTTGGTGGCGGCCTTTGGCGCCCTCTACTACTTCGGCCACGCCGCGGGTCACGACGCCGCCACGGCCGGTAGCATAGGCGTTACGGATAGATTCTTTGCCATAGATGACGCCTCCGGTTGGAAAGTCCGGACCTTTAATATGCTCTATTAAATCGTCCAAGCTGGCTTCCGGATTATCTATCATGTGGACTTCGGCGTCGATCAGCTCACTTAGGTTATGGGGCGGGATATTCGTAGCCATACCAACGGCAATACCGAGTTGGCCATTTAAGAGCAAGTTAGGTAACTTGGCTGGCAGCACTGTTGGTTCCTGCGTAGTGCCGTCGTAGTTATCGCGGTAATCGACCGTTTCTTTGTCGATATCTGCCAATACTTCATCGGCCAGACGAGCCATCTTGGCTTCTGTGTAGCGCATGGCGGCCGGCGGATCGCCGTCCATAGAACCGAAGTTACCCTGGCCGTTGACCAGCATGTAGCGCATGGACCACGGTTGAGCTAAACGTACCATGGCGTCATAGATAGATGAGTCGCCGTGCGGGTGGTATTTACCCATGACTTCACCAACGACATATGAGCTCTTGCGGTGGCGAGCCGTAGACCTAAGACCCATACCATCCATTCCGTACAAGATACGGCGATGGACAGGCTTGAGGCCATCGCGTACGTCCGGCAAAGCGCGGTCAATAATCACGCTCATGGAGTAGCGTAGATAGCTATCCTCCATGACAGTCTCCACAGTGCCGCGCTCCACCACGCGTGAATGCGAAAGATTAATTACCTCGGTTTGCTGCGGTTGGGTAATCTGTTCGGGTTGGCTGGATTGATCAGACTGATCAGGAGCCTGGTCTTCTAGTGGTAGTTCAGCCGGTACATCGCTATTGTCGTCTGCCATTTTATATGTCCAGATCTTTCACAAATTTAGCATTAGCCTGAATAAATGCCTTGCGCAGCTCCACTTCTGTTCCCATCAACTTGGCAAAGATGGCGTCAGCTTTTTCGGCGTCTTCCACCTGAATTTGTACAAGCACACGTTTTTCAGGATCCATAGTAGTGTCAAACAGCTGCTCAGCATCCATTTCGCCGAGGCCTTTATAGCGCTTCACCTCTATGAAGCCTGCTTGCTTGTGGCGCTCACTAGCAGAATCCACTTTGGATCCATCTTTCTTACGCTTTTCAATGGTCGCGTCCAGCGTCTTTTCCAAATCATCCTCATTGTAGATGAAAACCGGATTTTTGCGGCCCGGGCGTACTAGTTCAAAGAGTGGCGGCTTAGCCAGATATAAGTGCCCGCCGTCGATCACTGGCTTCATAAAACGGAAAAAGAAAGTCATGAGCAGCGTGGCAATATGGCTGCCGTCTACATCAGCATCGGTCATGATTATGACGCGGTCGTAGCGCAGGCCGTTAATGTCAAACGAATCCTCGATATTAACGCCTAGGGCTTTGATAAGCGCTACGATTTCATTGTTAGCTAGCATCTTGTCCAACCGGGCACGCTCGACATTAAGCACTTTACCTCTTAGGGGCAGAATTGCCTGACTCTTGGGATCGCGGCCAGTTTTAGCTGAACCGCCGGCGCTGTCGCCCTCTACCAGATAAAGTTCGGAATCTTTGGGATCTTTGTTGGAGCAGTCGGCCAGTTTACCAGGCATGCTAGCGCCCTCTAGAACGCCTTTTCGTAAAATGTTGTCGCGAGCGGCGCGAGCGGCTTTGCGGGCGCGGGCGGCCAGCAAGGCTTTGCCAACGATTTTACGTGCCACTGCCGGATGCTCTTCCAAATAATAGTTAAAGTGCTCGTTCATAACGGTTTCTACATAGCCGCGGACTTCCGGGTTGCCAAGCTTATTCTTAGTCTGACCTTCAAACTGAGGATCAGGCAATTTAACTAAGATAATGGAGGTTAAGCCTTCGCGGGTATCTTCGCCGGTTAGGTTTTCTTCTTTTTCTTTGAGCAAGCCGTTCTTGCGGGCATAGTCATTAATGACTCGAGTCAGCGCGGCGCGAAAACCAGTTAGGTGTGTACCACCATCTGGATTTAGCACATTGTTAGCAAAAGACTTGATGGTCTCGCTATAGGCATCGGTGTATTGAAGCGAGATTTCCACCTGGGTATCGCCAACAGTCTTATCAACATAAAAGATGTCGTCATCGACCACTTCTTTGCCGATATTTAGATGTTTAACATAGCTCTGGATGCCGCCTTCAAAATAAAAGCCGTAGCGCTGGCCTGTAGCTTCGTTCTTTAGGCTGGTCCGGATGCCTTTAGTGAGATAAGCGGCGTGCCGCAAGCGGTCCAGGATGGTGTCGTAATTAAATTTGGTTGATTCGAAAATATTGGCGTCCGGCCAAAAAGTAATTTCGGTACCCGTCTTGTCGGTTTTGCCAGTGGACTTTAGGTCGCCTTGCGGCACGCCGCCTTCGTAATCCTGTTCCCACACCTGGCCATCGTTCCAAACCTTTACGTGCAGTTTGCTAGATAGCGCGTTGACTACGCTAACGCCCACGCCGTGCAGGCCACCGGAAACTTTATAACCGCCACTGCCAAACTTACCGCCAGCGTGTAGCACCGTAAGCACTGTTTCGACAGTGCTTTTTTTGGTTTTGGGATGAACATCGGTAGGAATACCGCGGCCGTCGTCGGTTACACGGACGCCGCCGTCTTCTAGCATAACTACCGATATCTCTGTAGCGTGTCCAGCCAGAGCTTCGTCGATACCATTGTCAACGACCTCCCACACCAGGTGGTGCAGGCCCTCCAGGCCGGTGCCACCAATATACATACCAGGGCGCTTGCGCACCGGCTCCAGACCTTCCAATACTGTAATTTGCTCGGCAGAATAGCCTGTCTTCTTTTTCTTAGCCTCAGCCACTAACAACCCTCGGTTTAGTCTTAAGTCTTACTTTTGTCCCACTACTTAACATTATAGCCAATTTGGGCCGTCTTAACAAGTGCGCTACAAGGTCTATTGATCAGACTCGTTCTGGCGAAAACTGCCATCTCGATCTATAAAGATGGTATCGTCTTTGCCTGGCTGCAAGTCGGCAACATGCTCTTTTTTCTTGGCCGACGGAGCAGCTTGTTTTTTAGAATGATTCAGTTCTTGTTTTAATTCAGCGGCAATCTTGTCGACTTCGTTTTGAGCTAGTTCGTCGCTAGAGATATTTTTAGTTCCGGTTTTAGGCGGCGACGCAGTTGGCTTGGGGGTTGCTTGAGGTGCCGTAGCGGTTGGCGCAGCAGCGCTAGGTACCGGGCTTGGCGCCGGCGTACGGGTTGCTCTAGGGGCTGCAGCTGGCATAGCGCCAGTACCGCGCTTAGCTAGCCATTCGTCAAGGAAGGAGCCGCTGGGGCCCGGAGCAGCCGCAGGTTGCGCGCCGGCTGCGGCCGGACGAGCGTAAGGCGAAGCCCCCGTGCTGGCACCGGCCGGTCGTGCAGCCGGCGCGCGAGTAGCGATACGCTTGCCTATTTCTTTATCTACGACCGCTCGCGGCTTGCCGTATTTGGCGGCGGCCAGCTGCTTCAAAGCATCTGCCAGGCGCGCGTTAGGCGTACCTAGCGAAGGCAATGTAGCCATACTGAACGGCTGAGTTGGCACGCCGCCAATAAGCGTCCTGACGATAGTGTTGTAGTTGGGAACTCGCAGCAAATCGTCTTGATCAAAGATAGGCTGGAAGTAGCGAGTCAAAGCCTCGACATCATTCTGGCCAACGCGGAAGGCAACAATCGTACCCATATTGCCGAATACAGCATCACGGATTTCCTCCGTCAACTGAGTAGTAAACTGGTTGGCTACGATCAAATTCAGGTGATACTTTCGGGCTTCGGACATGATCGTCGCAAACGAATCGGTTGAGAAGTTTTGGAACTCGTCAACGTATAGGCTAAAGTCGACGCGCTGATCCTCTGGTATATTGGCCCGACTCATGGCCGCCGCCTGGAATTTCATCACAAAGATCATACCCAAAAGCTTAGAGTTAAGATCGCCGGTGCGGCCTTTACTCAAGTTAACAATCAGGATTTTTTTGTTGTCCATGATATCGCGCAGATCAAACGCACTCTTCGTTTGCCCAATTATATTGCGCATCATTTCGTTACTCAGAAAAGCGCCGAACTTACTGGTAAACCAGGCCGAAACTTCACCGGCTTCGTTGGACCTTTGCATGGCCGGGTACTGCTTAGTCCAGAAATTTCTTACGGTTGGGTCCGTGACGTGTTGTATTTTTTCTTTCAAAAATCCAGGGTCCCTAAACAACAACGGAATTTCTATAAATGTACCTCCATTTGGGTCAGCCATAACAGCGAGCGCAGCGTTACGGAACATGTCTTCGTAACGCGGCCCCATTATGCCCTGATGTTGAGGATCATATAATTTATACAACATATTTAAGACTTCCTGAATGATGAAATCTTTTTGATCGGCGCTATGAAATTCGAACAAATTTAAGCCCATCGGATAATCCATGTCAGCAGGACTAAAATAAATAACGTCTTCTGTTCGCTCCTTAGGCACCATAGCGAGTAACTTTTCGGCTGTGTCGCCGTGCGGGTCTACAAAAGCAAAGCCGCCACCGCTTAACATATCTTGGAGAGCCAAGTTCTCTAAAAAGGTTGATTTACCTGTACCGGTCTGTCCGACTACGTACATGTGCCGCTGGCGGTCTTGCAGACTGACGCGGATAGGTTTTTTGGCGCCGCGAAAGACGTTGTAGCCTAGCAGCAAGCCCTCGGACGGAATATTGCGTGGGCCGTCTACCTGTTTGGAGTCCTGGCGCTGCAGTTGCGACGTTGGAATGCTGCGTTGATCCGGAAAGTGAAACAACGTCGCCAACTCTACCGAGTTTAAGATGTTTTTATTATGCTCAGGCGGCATAAAACGCATAATGTAGGAGGTAATTAACTCTTCGGTATCTTTAGCTGGAGTATACTTGAAACCGTTACGGCCCGGAGCATCATACAGCGAAAAGCTAGCGATTAAATTAGCCAAGATGGCCTGCGCCCGTTGGCTAACATTGGAGGATACGACTATTCTGATAGCCACTTCATAGCCTGGATGCCGGGTTTTTTCATCAATAGCATCCAGAGTTGACTGCTCTAGATTAGATAGCTCAGGTTTCTTAGACTCGCCATCCTTACCGCCGCCCTCCGGCGGCTTAACAAAGGCTGTGGCTACATTTTTCATAAGGTCGCCGGTAAACAAAGCCTTGTCGCCCCCCTTGCGCTTACGGCCGGCGAGAGATGACGCTGTCTTACGCCAGCCAGGGTTGGCGGGCCGCATTAATATCTGCACACCGGCGCCGTCTTCTTTACCGAGAGTAGACATCGCATTCAAAAGTGCCTGCATGGCATCACGTTTAATATCTTGATAAGTGGCTATGGGGTAAGCAAACGGCTCTTTCAGGGATAACTCTCCGCCCAGAGTACCGCTTGTCTTGCCTACCTGGTTAAAAATATTGTGTTCAGCAACTTCTTCCAGCTGAGCTGCAGGATAGGCGCTAACTACAGCCTGCTTGACCACCTCAACCATGCTAACCGGAACTGCCGCGTAGAAGTAAACAAAGCCCTGGGTGCCTACAATCTCAAAGGCAAAGTGGCGCTGGCCGTAAAAACCACGTTTGAAGTTTTTCTCGAAGGTACTGGCGATAATGTTGTAAATTGTTTGGGCTTTGCTGATGGTCTCTTCGGTAACATCGCGGGTATCACGAGCGCCAACCTCTATATCGTCGCTAGGCGGCGGCAGGTGTATGAATAACGGGACAAACTTTAAGCCGCGTTCGTAGTTTTTTTGATCACGATATACCTTGCGAGTCTGAATAAAAACAAATGGCCCAACAGTCATAACTACGATCAAGAGCAGTATAAAGATGATGATAAGAGCTGTCATAGAGTTATTTGCTTACTTTAATAATCTTGTTGTAACGCTGCTTCATATAGTCGGCCTTTACCACCGTTAATTCTTCACTTTGCCGATATGGGTCGTTCCTAGTTCGTTCCACTATTTGTTTAGCTTTATTAACCCACACCTTCTCAATATCATCGTCGTCATCTGTAATTGTAGCAGTGGCTGCAGCCGGCGAAGCCCCGTTTTGCTGAATAGTCTGGGTTGGAACAGGCACGGGAATAGCTGCTTGTGTTGCCTGCCCAGCCGCCGGCTGCGGTGCGGCTGCTCTAGGAGCGGCTTCCGGGGCCGACGGCGGCCCCTGTTCTGGAGACTGCGATAACGCTTCTTGGCCTACGCCAGGGGCCGCCGCCCGTTCAGCAACCGGCGGCGGCAAATTTATACCCGATGTTTGATTAGGCGACGCATTCATGCTGTCTATTATAGACTACAACCGCTCAGGTATGCCAGTTACAGCAAAGCTACGATAACGGCGCTCGGACGGCTTTCTCGCCACGGCCGTAAGATACGTATAAATAAGTAAGCAGCACAAACGGTAATAGCACCAGTACATCGCGCGGGCTTAGTTCGCCGATAGACTGCAGAGCAATCAACCCACCGAATAAACTGGTAGCAATTCTTGCCAACCGGCGCAACTGTTTACTGGGCATCAAGCCGTACCAGCTGGCCAGCTTAAGCAACCCTAGAGATAAAGCGTAAACGTTCGCAATCAGCAGCAAAAAGCCGATAATTAACACTAGCGACGGCGCACTATCAGGATTCCAGGCGCCAAAAACTATAGCATCACCCACTATCAGACTGGCGAATAATGACTTATGAAGGCGTGAGACTTTTTTTATCATAAATAAAATAACTATTTAGAAGCTGTAGCGGACTAAGAATTAAAGAAGAGTGATGGTGCCGGGGCGATAAATCCGCTCTGTTAAACATTACTATGTAGCGCTTATCGCCCAATCGGCTAAGACTGACCGCTCTATTGACCTGTAAGGTTATAGAGCGTTAGACGGATAGATTCCGTGAGGGTGTCAACGCTGGCACCCGATAATGTGTTCGTAAGCCCGATCCGGTTGCACCTGATCAGCCCCGCGAGGCTTCCAAATCTGAATTGTTGTTTTTGTTTTGGTGACTTACGTTTTTAATCTAGCACGAACGCCGCAAAATGTCAATCCTCTTATGCTTTTTTGTGAGTGTGTTGTACTATTTAACACCTTGAAGTGCATTTACAGCACGTTTTAAATATGGTACTGTTATACATATGTCATTGGAGTTTGCAGGAGCTGAAGGCTCCGCTTCGGTTCCGGAAAAAACTCTCCATCCTTATCAGCAAGATATGATGGGCGCCATTTTAGATGCTCGAAATAATTGGGTAGAACGGACGTACATCGATTCCGCCACCGGCACAGGTAAGGATTTTGTGATTGCCCAGACCGTCAAGCACTTTGTAGAGCTCAACCCTTCCGAGCGCACACTTTATTTGGCGCATAACCGCTTTGTTTTAAACGAAGCCGCCAAAGAAATAGCAGAAGCTAACTCTAGCATCACCCAGGGCCGCATGTTCGGCGGCGAGTTCCAAGACCAAGAACAGATCACTTTTGCTACATTTCAGACTCTTAACCGGCCTCTTGGAGCCGGCCGGGCATACGAAGCTTACGATCCAGAGGAGTATGATCTAGTTATTGTTAACGAATCTCATCATGCCCCGGCTGACACCTATCGGCGGGTCATAGAATACTATCGTCCCGAGCTGCTACTTGGAGCTACTGCTACCGCCGAAAGGCGCGACCAGCAAGATATCAAAGAAATCTTTGGTGAACCCGCCTACACACTGAAACTAGAGGAAGCCATTGCTAAGGGATACTTAGTGCGACCGGATTATCACGTACTAACAGATCACGTGCACCACCTAGACGAATTCAGCGGCAAACTTGAAGGCGACATAAGCTATAAAGACCTTCAAGAGATCAACGGTAACGTTTTAGTGCCGCAGCGCGACGAAGAAATTATTGATACCGTTGTCGAATACATTAAGAACATAGACAAGCCTCGACCTCTGTTCTTCTGCGGCTCCATCGCCCACGCCGAACATTACAACCAGCTATTAAACGAGCGTATGCCCGGCATGGCTTCAACAATGCACTCTGATCTAACAGATAAAGAACAAGATGCGCGCATGAAGGCCTTTCGTAGCGGTGAAACTCCTGGGTTATTCGTTGTTGATATGTTCAACGAAGCTGTTGACGTACCAGAGATTAACGTTGTGGTGTTCCTTCGCTCTACCGAGTCCAAAACAGTATTTTTCCAGCAACTGGGCCGCGGCCTGCGCAAGATAGCGGGCAAAGACACGGTTACTATTTTAGATTTTGTAGCTAATTGGGAGCGCCTTAGCACACTGCAAAGACTGCAATCAAACATTAAGCGCCATCGGCAACGCGGACCCCGCGAGCTTCGCGAGATAAGCGCTGACATAAGCTTTAACTTTTCTCCAGAGGCCATGGAGGCTGTTAAGGTTGTCGAAGAAGCTCGAGAGCGCGAACGGCTGCGAGCACCTAAACCAAAGGAAACGCCTCGGTTAGATAAATGGGCAGCCGAAGACACCGAACTACAAGAAATGTTGAGGCTTGAGAAGCTACCAGCTCGAAAGCGCTTAAGTGCTAACCAGTGGGATCAGTTGGCAGAGCGCTTAGCTAAAGGCGACAAATCCGTTGTTGAAGAAATTGTTCTCACAGCTCTTCCTAAAGCTTATGGTACCGCCAAGAATTACGCAGCTCGAATAGATTCTAACGAATTAACTCTTGAGGATCACTTTCATCACGCTGTTGAAGGTATTTACGACGGAATGAGGCGATA
The DNA here is from genome assembly GCA_029288485.1 of Candidatus Saccharimonadota bacterium. Taxonomy (GTDB): domain Bacteria; phylum Patescibacteriota; class Saccharimonadia; order Saccharimonadales; family UBA4665; genus JARIHC01. The sequence continues at coordinate 11,864 of JARIHC010000001.1, forward strand.
CAAACCGGATAAAGGCTCGTCGCTGCGTACACGAGTCGAGTTCGGTGTATACGCCACCATGAGCCGATTAGCTAAAAATAGAGGTCTGATACGCATCCCTATCCATGTACAGGACATGTCTGAAAGAATCGACAAAGCTAGAGAAAAGCTCATACCGGAACTTGGCAGCATTGTGCTACTGGGAGAAAAGGAATTCGACGAGAGGATAAGCGATGTTAGCGGCATAGATCCGGAAGCGATTGACAATATGCGCCAGCTCGAAGAACTGGTTGGATACGAAAATCTTTTGCCTGTCGAGGCATTAAATGACAAGCCGGATGATTCGGTTATAGCCCCAGATACTTACGCCATAAACACCTTCAATAGAGAAAAGATGAAAGAAGCCTTAGAGGAGTTAAGCTACCGTGAACGCCGCACTCTAGAGCTGCGCTATGGATTAGGCGGCGAAGCACCCCAGACCATAGATGAAGTAGGCCGTGTATTTAATGTAACAAGAGAACGAATCAGGCAAATCGAGAACCAATCGCTTAAAAAACTGCAGCTCATGCCCGCAGCACAGCATTTGAGAAGCGAGCTAGACACCGGCCCATACAAACCGTCTAGAGGCCGGCAGAGACTAGAACAACAGCAAGAAGCACAAAGACAGCTGGAGCGTATGGCTTCAAGCGCTCTCAGGGGACCTTTGTCTTACGGGGATACTCTGCAACAAATTGCGGACGAAGCAGGATTATCTATAGCTGGGGTCTCACAAGCCGCCATGCGTGCCCTATCCTCGTTGGCTTCGTACGCTCCGTCCTCGCGATACATCGAGAAAAAGAGTTTACTCGACTATATAGAAAAAGTAGTACTCAGAGAAGAAAGCGGGAGTTTAAAAGCAGTAGGTTTAAGCTACAACGACTACATTAACACGCTGAATAAGATGGAAGAACATGGCCTTATCCATACTACTCGCAATGAGCGCGGGACCATTATTGAGTCGGTCGCTTTGGCAGTGCGGATTGGTTTTTAGCTTAAGATTTTGTTAATGATGCGTACCCCGCATTTAAAGTTATGCACAGGTTTCTAATAATTTAAGCATAAATGTTATTGACGTCTTTTTCCCTATTCTATAAGATAGGTTTAGCACTTGAACAAATCTAGTGCTCAAAAACAAAAACGACCAACAGACGGAACAACGATTTCTCGCAAGTCGTTGTTCCGCCAAAAGAGAGACACCAAAACCTTAAAAACCAAACGCCAAACAAAAACCTTAAATTATTCTTAAAGCACCTTGTCTTTCCCGGGACAGGGTGCTTTACTTTTTGGCACCATTAACTGGATTAATTGGAGTTCTTTATTATGGGCGCCGAGATACAAAGTATTACCATGTCAGGATCCGCCGGCCTCGTAGTTGACATTGAATGTCACCTATCAAATAACCTGCCCAGCATAGTTATAGTTGGTTTTGCTAACCGCTCCGTCAGCGAAGCCAGAGAGCGTATCAGGGGTGCTTTTGCGACTAGCCGGATAATGCTACCTCGCAAGCGCATCACTGTAAACCTGGCACCGGCCGATGTTCCTAAGGATGATAGCGGCTTTGATCTGGCGATCGCGGTTAGTATTTTGTTAGCTAGTGGCCAATTGGGCGCGGCCAGCCTGCCAAAGGAGTGCGCTTTCATCGGCGAACTGGGGTTGGATGGCAGCACCCGCACCGTCCGCGGCATCATCGGCAAGCTGCTGGCTGGCCGCGCCCGCGGACTTAGCTTGTTCTATATACCGAAGGCCAACTTGGAACAAGCCCGCTTGGTGCCAGACATCAGATTAGTACCTGTCGGCAGCTTGAAAGAGACTTATTTGCACTTAACCAACATAGACCCTGTGAGTATCATCAACACTGGTCAAGGCCAGTACGATACAGCGGCTTCTCACCCCGTTAAATTTACCGCTAGTCTAGGCGAAATTGCCGGCCAGGAGCAAGCCAAACGCGCTCTTCTGATTGCCGCCGCGGGCGGGCACAATATACTTCTTAACGGCCCGCCCGGCACCGGTAAAAGCATGCTAGGAAAAGCCTTGCCTTCTTTGCTGCCGCCGCCCACTCGCGAAGAGGTTTTAGAAATCACCCAGCTTCACAGCCTGGCTAATCCAGACTACGACAAGTTAATAACGACACGTCCGTTTAGATCACCTCATCATAGCGCTAGCCAAGCGGCAGTAATTGGCGGTGGCCAACCGCCTAGGCCGGGCGAGATCAGCCTGGCTCACAGAGGGATCTTATTTTTCGATGAGTTGCCGGAGTTTAACCGAACTGTCCTGGAGGCACTGCGCCAACCCTTAGAAGACCGAGTTATTAGTATCGCCAGAGCAAAAAACACCGCGGAGTACCCCGCCAACTTCATACTGGTGGCGACGGCTAACCCCTGCCCTTGCGGCCGCTACGCCGGCGGCGGCACCTGTAGCTGCCAAGAATACCAAATCAGGCAGTACGCCCGGCGTCTTTCAGGGCCGATTCTTGATCGTATTGACCTTTTCACATCTGTTCATGACGTTAAATACAATAAATTGTTGCGCCAATCAGCCAATGAGCGCGGCGATCAAGAGTCTGCCGCCCGCGTCCGGCAAGCCCGGCTCATCCAAAATAGGCGTTTTGGCGACAATAACCGTTTAAACAGCGACATGTCCAACACTGACATTAAGCAGCATGGTCAAATACAATCAGACGCCGAAGAGCTACTTAACACCGCCGGGCGGCGCGTTGGCCTTTCCGCTCGAGCTTACATGCGCACCGTCAAAGTAGCGCGCACTATTGCCGATCTGGAGGATTCTACATCTGTTAATACTGCCCACATAAGCGAAGCCCTAGCCTACCGCGCCCCATATCTTAAAGTCTAGCCGCCTACTGCGTATAAAACCGTAAGCAATCTGTTTGACCCCTGGCTGCCCATCTGTTACAATGCTTCTACTTTGCAATCACCAAGGCTAATGGGTAAGGAGAAACCAGTATCGCCAAACGGACCAGCCTGAATGAACAGATTCGGGCGCCCCGACTAAGGGTTATCGACGAGGATGGGAAGCAACTTGGCATTTTAAGCAAGCAGGAAGCCCTGCGAGTGGCCGAGGAGCATGGTCTGGACTTGGTGGAGATTTCACCGAATGCCGATCCGCCGGTGTGCAAAGTGGTCGACTGGGGTAAATATAACTACCAACAGACCAAACAGCGGCAAAAAAACCGCAAAAGCTCTAAATCGCTAGATATGAAACAGATGCGGTTTGGGCTCAAAATCGGTCAGCATGACCTGGATATCAAAATGGGCAAGGTCGCCAAATTCCTACAAGCTGGCCACAAGGTAAAGATTACTGTTTTTTACCGCGGCCGCGAACAGGCCCACAAAGAGCTAGGATTTAAGCTAGCCGAGAAGGTTATCGCCGATTTCGGTGATACAATAGTAGTCGATCAACCGCCTCAATTGGCGGGACGGCAGCTAAACTTTGTAGCCCGCGCCAGCGGCAAAGGCGAAGTAGAGTACCGGGCAAACCGCTCGGAAGAAGATAATATAGAGGAGAACGATGCCTAAACTCAAGACGCATAGCGGCACCAAGGACCGCGTTAAGGTCAGCAAGAACGGTAAAGTCCGTGCCGGCCACCCCAACATGAATCACTTTTTGCGTAAAAAACGCGGCAGCCGCAAGCGCGCGCTGACTGGTCTATCTACTCGTACCGGAAAAACTGCCCGCAATATTAAACGAAGTCTGGGAGTATAACTAAATGCGAGTAAAAAGAGGCGTTACAGCCCATAAGCGACACAACAAGATCCGTAAAAGCACCAAAGGCATGCAGCGGACTCACCGCGCTAGCGTGCGTCGCGGCAAACAAGCCGTAACCAAGTCGCTGCAACATGCTACTCGCGACCGCCGAACGCGCAAGCGAACCTTCCGGCAGCTATGGAACGCACGGATTAACGCTGCTGCCCGTCAAAATGGCACCACTTATAGCCAACTGATAGCTGGCCTCAAGGCCACCAATGTCGAGCTAGACCGCAAAATCTTAGCCGAATTAGCCGTCAATCAGCCAAAAGCCTTCGCCGAAGTCGTTAAAACCGCTAAGAAATAGCAGCCATAGTACTGGCGCCGATATCAGGACGCATCAGGGGCGGCTGTCCGTCAAAGGTAATTTTTTCGGCTGCTTTATAAGCTTGGTTAACAGATTCCTCTAGCGAATCTGCCGAAGTTACTAGGTTGATTACTCGACCTCCGTCCGTGCGTAGTGCTCCGTCCTGCTGCTTTGTACCAGCTTGCAATACCTCCACACCATCTAGCTTGGCTGCATCTTCCAACCCTTCTACTACTAAGCCTTTTTCCGGCGCTGCAGGATAGCCTGGTGCCGCCAGCACCAAGCAGGTGGCATACTTACCGAGATCCCACTCCAGAGAAGGCAGGCTGGCAAGATCACATTCCACACAGGCCATAATGGCTGGAAGAAGATCGCTTTTCATCAGCCGCATAAAAACCTGGGTTTCAGGATCGCCAAAACGAGCATTCCACTCAAGACTAAGTTCCTCGCCCTTAGCGCCCTTTAATCCTGAAAATAGCATGCCCTGAAAGCCCAGACCTTCCACCACCGGTGCAACAAATTTGTCACCCAGAGCCTCCACGTCCTTCGGAGTATAATCCGGCAGGGGGCCGACAACACCCATACCACCAGTCATAGGGCCGGTATCGTCAGCGCCTATCTGTTTGTGGTCACGGACCACGAAGGGAATCGACAGGTGCGTTTTACCATCGCAAAAAGCGTGGTGCGATATATCCAGACCAGACACGTTATCTTCTACTACGAAATGCTCCATGTCTTTAATCGCTGCCTCAAACTCTTCCATATTGGCGCAAGGATGTGCGCCCTTACCTTGTTTCAGCCCGTTATCTTTAACATAGAGAGGCCATTGCCTATCTGTTGCGGCATATTCTAAAGCTTCCCTTTTGTCCGTGAACTCGTAATAAGCGCCTACAGGGATACCGCGCTCTATGGCAAAGCGTTTGGCAAAAGCTCTGTCAGACTCGATCATGGTCTGGTTAGCATACGGTGCAAATATTTCTCCCCTAAACCTACTGAACGTGCGAGCTGCTCTCCAGGCAGCGGCAATGTTGCGCTCCAAAGAGTCTTCTGGGCCAACAATTGTAAGGTCAGCACCATAATGCTTAGCAGCCTCTAGCTGGCCCTGTATATCCGTAGCCTCTACTTCTGTACTGTGAGCAAAGTCCTCGTTCCCCGGGCTTCCCGGCGAAACAACCATTTCCAGCCCTTCGCTAGCTAGTTTTTTGGCCAGCGCTTGCCCTCGTCCGCCACCCCCGATCACCATTACCGTATCTACGGACTCCATTGATTATAGTTTGGCTGATTTCGGAACAATGAGCAAGCATAAGCAAAAACTCGCCGGCAATGGGCGAGTTTTTGAACGGCCAGATTATCTGTAAGCCGGGTTTTGTCGAGACCGGTCATCTATCTAGGCCAGCGATTGCTCGCCGGCTCAAGCGGTTCTTACGATGAATCCTTAGCGGGACGCTTGAGGCTTTAGGCCTCAAAGTTTCCATCTCCTTGCAGCCGGCAGGGTTTACCGCTTATCCGCGTCACCGCGGATAACTGTAGGCTCTTACTTCGTTCTTTACTCTCCCTAAAGGTTGAGGAAAGAATTATCCCGAACCAGGTTCGGGCCTACTCTTTTCACCCTTACCAGACAAGCTGGCGGTTTGGTTTCTGTGGCACTTTCCCTAGGCTCGCGCCCGGTCGCCGTTAGCGACTGCCATTCCCTATGCTGCCCGGACTTTCCTCTCGCCGCCCTGCGGCGAGCGACCGATCAATAATCTGGCCACTGTTAATTATAGCATAAACGTTGTTAGTTTGTCACTACTTAGAGCTACTTTTTGCCGCTTAAATGATCATCCAGAGCACGGTTAACCGCCGCGTCGGCAGCTTTATTAAGTTCGCGCGGCACATGGCTAAAATCTACTTTTTTAAAGCCTTTGACTAGCTGTTTAATGGCGTCATGCAATGGCCACAGGTCGCGGTTTTTTACCTTAAAAATACCTTTCATCTGGTTAATTACCAAAAGGCTGTCCATGTAAACATGCACTTCTTTGACATTCATTTTTTTGCATTCCTCTAGGGCTAATTTGAGTGAGGTGTATTCCGCCTGGTTGTTAGTGGTAACCCCTAAATAAATTCCTTTGTCGACCAGCACGTTATCTTCCATATCCAGCACCACGAAGCCGCTGGCACTTGGCCCAGGGTTGCCGCGCGAACCGCCATCACCAAAGATTTTGACTTCGTCAGGATGAGCATGCGGCTCCACGGCTGCCGCTGCTGCCGGCGTCTCGCCCGCTTCTAGCGCATCAATAGCTTCGGCTAGCTCGCGGTCTTTTTCAGTAATTTTTTTACCGCCTTCATGGGTGATAAGCCAGATCTGCACCACATTCCACTCGTTTTCCCAGCGCGGATGGTGCTGAAATTCTTCGGCCAACTCAGCTACTTTCTCCATAAAAGCCCAAGCCTGTTTGAAATTCTCGAAGTTAAACTGTTTATATAATCCGTGTTTGGTTTCGTTCCACATTCCTAGATATATTAGCACGAACTTACATGAATCATTCAATGCCAGTGAAAGTTTAACTAACACCTCAAGCTAGTGTAAAATAACAGAGTTAATGTCGGGGTGTGGCGCAGTTGGTAGCGCGTACGGCTGGGGGCCGTGAGGTCGCAGGTTCAAGTCCTGTCACCCCGACCATTAGATTAAGTTTTGAATTCTAGGAATCAATTATTGAGGATTTTTAGCGCCGTGTTGTTCTATATGGGCATTGCGCTTGTGAATATCACCTACTGAGTCAGCTCCCGCGCCCACAGCACTAGCTACCCGCTTTTGTGAACCGGATACGACGTCGCCGGCAGCAAACAGACCTTCCATAGAAGTTTCGCGGGCAAGTGGCGGACGCTCGTACTGGTCTTCAAACTCGCCGCGCGTCTCGCGGTCCAAGTCATTGCCTGTAACCACATAATTATGTTTATCGCGCTGTACATCCTCTGGTAGCCACATAGTTCGAGGGTGAGCGCCGATCATTACAAATAGGTGGTTAGCGGGCATGGTCTTTTCTTGTCCAGTGCGGCGATCTGTTACGACCACTTCGTCTAGTTCCCGGCCGCCATCAACTGACGTAAGGTCAGTTTCCAGATGGACAATAATATTATTCTTGGCCTTAATTTTATCGATCAGGTAGCCGCTCATTTTATCTTCCAGGCTTTTGCCGCGGACTAACATATGCACGGTACAGCCTTCACAGTCGGAGAGGGCGTAAGCTGCTTGGCCGGCACTATTAGCACCACCAACCACAAAGAGCTCTTCATCTTTATACTTAGAAGCAACATCCGGAGATCCGTAAGCTACCCCTCGGCCTAGGAATCGGTCGAGATTAGCTGCCGGATGCCGGTTATATTGCACGCCATTTGCCAGCAGCACGTTCTTAGCTATGTATAGTGTTTTTCCGTCCTCTGTATTCGTAGCACTAACTTCAAGGCCTCGATCTGTCCGTTCGATACTATCTATTACTGTACCGTGGTAAGCCGTTGCGCCTAAGCGATTAGCCTGTTTGGCCATACGCTGCATAAGCTCCGGGCCTGTTACGCCTTGGTCAAACCCGGGATAGTTTTCGATAAGTGTTGAGGTGCCGGCCTGGCCGCCAAATTTAGCGGGATCTTGGTCGGTGACACCGGTTTTGAGACGTTCAGACGCGCCGTAGGTCGCAGCGGCCAGGCCGGCTGGTCCGCCGCCGATGATCAGCAGATCGTGTTCCTTAGGAGTGTTTTCTGGGTTTGCCATGTTAATTAGCTCTTTTTTATGGTTTTTGGTTTTGATGAATCTGGTTATAACTATAGCAAATTATATGCTAATTGTCAACAATATAGCAAAATACGAATGATAAATTGGGTTTAAATCAAAGTCAATTTCATTAGTCGGGGACCGGGTTGATCATCTGGGAGATCCCAGGTGGGTGTCCTCATTTGCCAGCCACAGCTAGCTCTAATATTGGACTCCCTAAAGATTATTGTTAGATAATCATTCGCCCGGCAAACCCCGACTTATCTTTATTATAGCGCCTGCGTCAGCCTAGCAGAAGCTGCAAAAAGAAATTCTCTATACCAAGCAGCGGGCCGGATATAAACTGGAAAACCAGCAGAATAAATACCAATATACCCAAGAAACCAAAACCTTCTATCTGGCGCATCACCTCTTGTAGAGGCTCCGGCGCGAAAGCGTAGAGCAAGCGCGAACCGTCGAGCGGCGGGAAAGGAATCATGTTAAACACGAAAAAAGCTATGTTGACCTGCACGAAAAGGATAAGCGCGTTGTAAAATTGCTGCCCAAACGCCGCGCCCGAGATATGAAACACTAGTCCCGCCAATCCCGCCAAAGCCAGGTTGGTCAGCGGACCAGCAACACCCACCAGCGCCATACCGAACTCCTCGTAACGGAGACGATCGGGATCGAACGGCACTGGTTTTGCGGCAAAAATCGGCGGCAGGCCAACAATAATCAGCACCATTGGCAATAGCACCGTTGTTACTACATCAACATGCTTAAGCGGATTAAGTGTTAGGCGGCCTTGTTCCTTAGCAGTAGTATCGCCCAACCAATGCGCCACGAAGCCGTGTGTTGCCTCGTGGATCGCCATAGATATAACGATCGACACCAGCACCACAAGCAGTTCAAAACTAGATAGCCCACTAAACATTAAGCTCTAGTATAGCAGCCATTTAGGCCAGTTGTTCACGGTGGCCAGCCACGTCATGGACGCGCAAATACTTAGCCCCCGCTCTAACGGCTATCTCAGCAGCTCTAAGGCTTGGCCCAAGGTCTTCTTTGCGGTCTTCGCCCTCATGTATAAACCCGCCTGTTTCCAGAAACCCTTTGCGTGATGCTCCTATCATAATCGCCCCCGGTAACTTCTTGGCTACGCTAAGTAGTTCTATGTTAGCAAGCGCTGTCTTGCCAAAGCCAAGCCCTGGATCTAGTATTATTTTTCTTTGATCCAAACCAGCGTCCTCCAGCATCGCTCTCTTGCCTTCTAGATCGTAAATTACTACTTCCGGATCATTAATGTGCGGGTGTTTCTTATTGTGGACCGCTTGAATATCCGTGCCGTGCATATGGCTGACAATGCAGCGCGCCTCATATTCAGCAATTACGTCTAGCATGCGAGGATCATTCAGGCCGGTAACATCGTTGATAATGATATCACCGCTTAGCTCTAGCGCTTTCCTAGCTACGTCGTAATGGCGGGTATCTACAGATATCTGGCCTGGGTATTTTTCTGCCAGCGGTTCCACTACCTGCTCCAGTCGCCACCACTCAGTGCGAGAAGTGATCGGTATGGCGCCGGGCCTAGTGCTTTCGGCACCGATGTCAACCATAGCCGCTCCATCTTCAAACAACTTTTCAGCGTACGCCACAGCTAGCGGCGGCTGATAATACGGCTTAAAAAAGCTGCCGCCGTCGCTAAAACTATCTGGTGTTAGGTTTAAAATACCCACTAATTCCGCCATAAACTCATCATAACAGATAACGTATTGCTAGAAAGTGCTTACGAACAGTTGACCCAAGCCGCAAAAACCGCTAAAATAACACCTTATGCAGAAATGTGATCTTACCGGTAAAGGCAAACAGTATGGCCACAATGTGAGCTTCTCGCAGCGCCATACTAAAAAAGTTTGGAAACCGAATCTCCAGAAGAAGACTTTGGTTATTGATGGCAAAAAAGTCACAATGAAACTTAGCGCCCAAGCTATCCGTACTCTCAAGAAAAAGGGTCTTTTAGGCCAGGTCGAGCAGGCTCAGGCCGCAAAAGCTCCCGCCAAAACTAAGAAAGCCTAGGACTTTTCAAGCACCACCAGCTGAGTGACATCAGTCAGCTCGGTTGGCTTAAGTTTAAACTTGCTGGTGGTTTCTTGAGGTTCCAGTCCAATCTCTTTCAAAGCGGCCGCCAAATCCTGCTGCGGCATAGGGAAATTCAGCGACTTATCAGCGTAGTGCGTCGGTATAACTAACTTTGGTTCAATAGCTTTTATAAGTTTTAGCGCGCCTACTGGGTCTACGGTATAACCATTGCCGCCCACTGGCACTACAAGCACGTCGACCATGCCGATAGCTTCTAGCTGCGCATCGTTTAGCTCGGGGTAAATATGGCCTGCGAGTAACACGCTATGGTCACCGGCAATCAGCTTAAACATTGTGGCGTCCCGGTTCTTATCGTCAGCCTCCATATGCGCTCGTGCTGCTATACCAATGATCGAAACGTCAGCCACTTCATATTCGCCAGGACCATCGAAAATCAAACGCGCTTCCGGACTATCCTTAGGATGCATGGTACATAGTGCTACATCGTCGGCTTTAGTGACCGATTTGCCGCCCAGCTCTGCCAAATTATCATCTATTATCAGTCTTGTGCCCTTGTGGCTCACGCTTACGCAATTAGCACCGTAAAACTGTAGGTCCATGTTACTCCTTACTGGCCCTGGCCGAACAGGTTATGCTCATCAACCAAGATTTGTTTTTTAGCATTTTCTATTGCTACCGCAAAGCGGTCCCTAATAGCCCGCCGGTATTCAAAGTCTGGCAGCTTCATCACAGCGTAGCGCAAACTTTTACCCTCTTGAGCTTCTAGCTGGTCAACATACTTTTGCAAGGCGTTCTTGTTGACGTCGCCAACTACTAATATGTCCACGCCGGCACTGTCGTCGCGCGTAAATTGGCCTGTGTAGAGAGCCAGATCTATACGGCCTACGCTGTTTAAATCTGGTCCAGCCGCTTCATCGCCTACGGCCGCTTTAACTTTCTTAGGTGCGCTCTTAGTAACACCACCGCCAAATATTTCTTGAAGCGGCTTATAATACTCGAATTTCTGGTTAACCTCGTAGTACAGCCGGTTATTGGTATTTTCGGAAACAATTATGCCGATGTTGAGCAAATTGCTGAGCTCGCGCCGCACGGAGTTAATCTGCTCGTCAATTTTTCGGGTAATTTCACGTACATAAAAAGAGCGGTTGGGATTGCTATAAAATAGCTGCAACAGCTTAACCCTCGTCTTTGACCCAAAGAGTTGCTCAATCATGTTCCTATTGTATCAAATGATGGTTCAATCCAAAATCAGCTATCCAAAAATGTTGTCACACTGTCTACAACATTTGCCAAATTAACAGGGGTAGAAAACCATTGAATACTTTTATTTCGCTTGAACCAGGTGCGTTGCCGCTTAGCTAAATCCAGTGTAGCTTTAATGATTTTTTGACGTGTCTCAGAGAATGTCTCTGAGCCATTGAAGTAATCCTGCCACTGAGCGTAGCCAACTCCTTTCAAAGCCTCGCAGTCCCAGCTATATTTTTCTGACAAATGCCGCACTTCCGTCTCCAACCCTGCCGCTAGCATAGTATCGGTGCGGTCAATAATTTTTTGTTTCAGCTCTTCCCGTCCCGGCTTTACGCCAATAATTAAGGTGTTCGGACGTAAATCCTGCCTGTTTGGATGCGCGCCACCGGTTTCGATTAAACGTATCAAGCGGCGCTTATTGCGTGTATCAATACCGTTCGGATCAATTCCCATTGTCTCTATTTTGAGTAGTAATTGATCAAGGCTAAGCTCATTTAAAGATTGCCGAGCCGATCGGTCGCCAGCAGGTAAAAAGTCAAAATCATAAAGCACCCCGTCTATATATAAGCCTGTACCGCCAGCCATAATCGGCAGTTTTCCGCGCTCTATAATATCTTTAATTGCCTGATTAGTTAACCGTTTAAAAACCGCCGCTGTAAAATCGCCGCAAGGCGCTATTACATCTAGCAAATGATGCCGCACACGGGCTTGTTCAGCCGCACTTGGCTTAGCGGTGCCGATATTAACTTCTTTTCTCACTGTCCAGGAGTCCGCACAAATGATTTCGCCGTTAAATTGTTGCGCTAACTGCAACGCTAAGGCTGATTTACCTGATGCGGTTTCGCCAACAATAACCACGAGTGGTGCTATTTTGCTGGCGGCCACCAGATAAGATCCTCAACTGCTACTTTATAATCATCACTAATTACAACGCTTTCGCCTTCCAAAACCTGCTTATGGCCGCGCCGGCCGCCGGGATAGCCGCTGGCCAAGCCGCCGGATTTGTTCACGACTCGTTGCCATGGCAAATCGGGGTTACCAAAATGCGCGATGCCGCCAACGATCCGTGCCGCGCGCGGCCGTCCGCACAGCGCCGCAATTTGCCCGTATGTCATCACCCGGCCGCGCGGAATCTGCGCCACCAGCGCCTCCACTTCCTTCCGAAAACTTGCCTCAGCCCTAGCCATGGAGCGAAGTCTTATGTACGCGCGACTTGGCTTCGTTAGCCACCGTTTTTAGAAACTGTTCAATACCGACCGGCTGCCCATTGCCTTGAACCTTAATATCACTCCGCACCCGCGGCATAACCTCGCCGCTGGTTATCTCTTTTTCGCCAATCACTACCGAGTAAGGCACTTTAGCCACTTCTGCAGCTCGAATTTTTTTACCAACAGATTCGTTAGAATTATCGATTTCTATACGCAGTCCCAGCTGGCGCGCTTGCTCAACCAGCTTATTAGCACATTCCACCGTAGGGTCCTCTTGATTAACCGTAATCACTCTTATCTGTTCCGGCGCCAGCCATGTCGGGAACCGGCCAGCCGTATGCTCAATATAAACCGCCAAAAAGCGCTCAAACGAACCTAGCAAGGCTTTATGAATCATAACCGGCTGCTTTTCGGTGCCTTCAGCGTCGACATATGTCAGGCCAAAACGTTCCGGCTGCACAAAATCAAGCTGCTCAGTAGCGCACTGCCACTCGCGCCCAAGCGCGTCGGTCACCATAATATCTATTTTCGGACCGTAAAAAGCTGCCTCACCTTCTTCTACAAAGTAGTCAATGTCCAGCTTTTTAGCCACATCTTCGATAGTTTTTTGCGCCTTTTCCCAGCTAGTCGGATCGCCCAGATAGCCGTCAGAATCGTCGCGGAAACTCAAGCGGGCGCTAAACTTCATGCCCAAAACCCCATACATATCTTTGATCATGTTCATGATTGAGGTAAACTCCGCCTCAATCTGTTCCAGCGCACAAAAAACGTGCGCATCATCGATAGAAATTGCCCGCACACGCGAAAGACCATTCAGCTCGCCCTTCTTTTCATCTCGGTATTGAATTGTCGACTCCATATAACGGATCGGCAGCTCACGATAACTCCGCGGCCGCGCGGCATAAATCTGAGCATGATGCGGACAGTTCATGGGCTTCAGTACAAACTGATCGGAGGTTTCCTGGCTTTTGACCAAAAAAAGCTCGTCTCCAAACTTATCCCAGTGGCCAGACTTCTCATATAATACTTGTTTAGTGATATGCGGAATGGCCACCTTTTGAAAGCCTGCCGCCCTCTGTAACTCCTCTGAAAAACCTAATAACTGATCGCGCAAAATCGTCCCGCGCGGCGTAAATAGCGGCAGCCCCGCCCCAACCATATCGGAGAATACGAACAAGTCTAGTTCCTGGCCCAGCCGCCTATGGTCGCGCTTTTTAGCCTCTTCTAACATTTCTAGGTGACGTTTCAGTTCATCTTCACTAAAAAAGCCCGCGCCGTACAGCCGCTGCATCTGCGGATTTTTCTCGTTGCCGCGCCAGTAAGCACCGCTTACGCGCAGTAGCTTAAAAGCGCCCACCTTCCCTGTTGATTCCACGTGCGCTCCGCGGCACAAATCCGTAAAATCGCCGTTTTTATAAAATGATACGGAGTCCACCGCCGCGTCGCCGCCGGCAATCGTGCCCATCTCTTCCGCGTTCAGATCTTTAGCTACAGTAGTACCGGACCGCTTCAGGTCATTTAATAGTTCCTCTTTATAGGGCTGCCCCGACTCCCGCGCCCAAGCAATTGCCTCATCCACCGGCTTCTCAAGCCGCTCAAACGGCTGATCCTCGCTTATAATCTTGCGCATTTCAGCCTCAATTTTGCCAAAATCCTCTTCAGAGAGCTTGGTTTCTCCCAGATCAATGTCATAATAAAAGCCGTTTTCTACCGCCGGCCCAACGCCAAACTTGGCCTCTGGCTTGAGCCGCTGTACCGCCGCCGCCATAATATGGGCTAAGCTGTGCCGCATGGCTGCTAGTTTTTCATCTGTCTCTGGCATTACGCTTTAATCTTATCATTTTTTATCGGTTTCTAAATGTTTGATAAACAAAAAAGCGGTTGATAGCCCTCGCAATTGCCATCAACCGCTCTGCTTCGGCGAGCTTGCAAAACAATCTCGTCAAAACTTCACCTGTGAAGAGTATCTTAGCAAGGCTAGTACTATAAGGCTAGTACTTTTGTGCTGTAATTCCTACAGCCTGGCTGGGGATAAACTTGACCGTTTTAATACCATGCGTGATGTTAAAATAATTTATCTGTCAGAGCGCCAGATATCCATAGTTAATATCGCCTATGATATTAACTTGCTCAAAAGTTGCTTTTTTTATTAGCGATTGCTAATATTACCTCTGTATTTCGGGCGATTAGCTCAGTTGGCTAGAGCGCTTCCTTGACGTGGAAGAGGTCAGTGGTTCGAGTCCTCTATCGCCCACCAATATATATGTGTAGCCAAGCCTAAGAGCTTGACTGAACCTTTTCCTTTTGATAAATTGGATCGGTTAAACGAGGAAGTGGTATTAAACGACGCAGTGCTTTAGATGCCTTCGATCTGTTCTACGAAGAACTAATCGGAACTAAGTCCACCGATCGCATCCACAGACTCCGCGCCGCTACTACCAGTTAAACGGTTTTAGCACGAGTCGAAACACCCGCGGCAACAGAGAGCGCCCCGGGTGTTTTTCTATTTATTAAATTACCGGGCTTTTCCACCAAGTTTTCCACTAGCGTTTTGAATAGCGATATGTCAATATGTTGACATGGTTTGCGTACAATGTGGTTCCCAAACACGAGTGGTTAATTCTCGCTGGCAGAAACGCGCCAATCAAGTGTGGCGGCGACGGCAGTGCCAAGACTGCGGCGCGGTCTTTACTAGTGAAGAGTCAGCTGCATACGGTGCTTCCTGGGCTGTTAAGAGCCCTTCTGGCGCGCTTAAACCGTTTTCGCGCGATAAACTGCTGCTTAGCTTGCACCGCAGCTTACAGCACCGGAAAACGGCTCTAGAAGATGCTGGCGGGCTGGCAGATACTGTTATAGGGCGATTATCGGGCGCTGTAACAGATGGAACTATAGAGAGTCGAGCAATTATCAGTGCTTCGCAAGTGGCGTTAAATAGGTTTGATAAATCCGCTAGCGTGCACTATGCCGCTTTTCATTAACCTACCCCTTCGGATTGATCTTCATTATTTGATAAATAATTTATAAAATTGTATACTTTAATTAGTAAATTAGGGAGCGTTAATGGCTGAGTTAAAGATTTCCAACTCTGAGAAATCCGCTATGGTACAAGATCTATTAATTGGTTTTGATCAACCCGAGACTGTGCTTAGTCACAAACGGAAAGCGATGGCAAGAGGCGAAATCCTCGATGAATGTATCCAAGTACCTCGCTTTTTAATTGTTAAGGGCTGGTCGCTCTTTTTTGACACCGAAGTCGTCAGAATTATACCGGTGGAAGAAGGTGAGACAGAAAATCCTAAGCGCCAAGATACTTTTGAGTTCGGGTTTAATGGCATGCAAGAAATCGGTTCAAGGCAAGAGGCCAATGCTGCAATTAGTGGCGCTGCAGAAGCTAAACCGCTAACTATAGATCATAAGATTGCTACTCTACTAATACCGGAAATAGTTTAGATCTGCGCCCTACTCTAGCGGCGGCGGAGTCTAAGGCGGCGCTTATGGCTCTTTTTGGCGACACTTGGGTCGGCTTTGGTGGAGATTTTTTTGCCGCTGGCTGTAACAGTGGCTTTTTCGGTGACATCGAATTTACTTAGATACCATTTGAACATTAGGCGGGTTTGAGAGTTAAAGGCCGCTAGGCAGCCAAAAGCTATACCAGTTACTGGCAAGAGCACCCATTGAGCGACCATTAACACAGAGTGATGTCGCTTGTAGCGAGCGGGCCGCGGCGGCAATGTTACTAGAGATACGTAGACCATCACTAGCAAACCTGCCAGGCCAATGCGCTGAACGCGGCTGGCTATTAAAGGCAGTTCGTTGGCGGCCAGGCTTTGCGGATGCAGTAGCGGCGGAATGAAAGCCGCGCCGAGCACTAAAATGGCGCTGGTAGCCCAGTTAACATGGTTCTGTAACAGATACATAAACTTAGAGAAAACATCAAATTTGTTCGCTTTGTTTTTGTTCCAAAAGCCTTTGTCGGCCACGTAAGCGATATCTGAAGCTCCGTAGGTCCAGCGGCGCAGTTGGTAAAACTGAGCCTTGATAGTACGCCAATAACCTTCGGCCAGCACGGCGTCTTGATAGATCGGGATGCTCAGCGGCAGCACGCTGTAGTTGCCATCAAAATGAAAATAGCTACGCCAAAAGTGGTGACCATCTTCAACAATAGTTCGAACGCTCCAAAAGTCCATGTCTATTAGCGCCTGCATAGATTGAGCATGAGCAGAAAAGTTGCGCGATTGGTGCTGGCGCTGGGTGCCGACAATATAGAACAAGTTATTTCCAACGGCGATGACACGCATTAGTGTGGGCGCGTCCCAAATGTTATTGGTAAACATCGGCAGCGGCTGATACGAAACACGCAGCGGATCGGGCACTACGCAGTACAGATAGCTAAGGGCTGGAAAGTATAGCCGGTGCGGGCGGTTATCGGCATCAAGCGTGGTGACGATGACTTTGGCTGGATTAATCTTTTGTTCTTTAAGGTATTTTTGCAATTTGCGGCCGGCATGAGTAACGTTGCCGCCCTTGCCTATGACTTCTCCAGGCGTTCCAGCCGGGTGTTTTACGGCCATAGCATGACCGAATTTGCCGCCGTATAGATCTATTAATTCTTTTACGCGATCCTCGGCCTCTTTGCCGGCGCGGCCTTCGTAAGCGATGACTAGAATGATTTTGCGGGGATCGTAGTCGGCATTTAAGACGGCTTGAATGGTTGGCTCCAGCACTTCCCTACTTTCGTTCACAGTGGCAATGATCACGGCGTGTTTAAGATCGCTGGGTTTAATATGGTCTGGCCGCTCTGCTAGACGCTTTAGGGCTTTTAGATGCCATTTGGGGCGCTTGGCTTTCGGATCAGAAGGTTGGCCAGCCTCGACATCGGCTACCAGTCCGCTCCAGTCTAGCTTGAGTTGATGGCGCATGGTTATATAGCCGACAATCGCGCGCGTAGAATACGCCAGCGAACGCACAAAGAAAATTAACAGATAAGCAAGAATAAAAAAGACAGCTGCGCTGACACTGACGGCGCTCAAGACAATAGGTGTTAGTAGTAATATCCAGCTGAGAGTGCCAGGTAAAATTTCAAAAAAACGGTAGTGGCCGCGGCGATCTTTTTCGTAAGGAATTTCTATGTCTGTCATGGCTAGCGCAGCGCCAAAAGAGCGTTACTAACAATAATCATCATAGTGAGCAGCAGGATGCCCAGACCCAAGATGGTTATAGCCAGTTGGCGGTGTATAGGATAGATGCGGTGGCTCAGCACGCCGTGTATAACTAGCACTAACAAGGCAAAGATTATAAGCGCTATGAGATCGCTCACGCTTCCGGTTTTAAAGGCGTCGGCCCCCAGACTGGGGCGATACTGGATAATGTAGCTGGTGCCATGGCTGGCATTGAGTCTAACTAGCACGAAGATACTGCCAGCAAGCGCCAAGAAAGCGTTGATACTGAGAAGCAGCAGCACTAAATGATCGTGAAAATACTGTTTGAGTTCAGTTTGTTTCGCAGCCATATTTGTTAATCATTGTATCACTTTGAGCCAACTTACATCTATAAAATAAATTTCAGGAAGACTCTTTGGAGCCCGCTCGCGCATCAAGTAAAAGAGCGCGTATATCTAATATTTGAGACATTCTTTCGATCAGCTCAACTTTCCTTTCCACATCTTCCAGCTCCATTCGTCTTCCTTGTTCAATGCCTAGTTGAACTGCGATTGATAATATTACTGTAGCTGGATCGCGCCCTTGGTCGCGTTCAGACTCAATAAGCCTTTCTGCTGACAACTCTTCGTCGGGGCTAAAAATTTGTCCGCGTCCTTTACGGCCGATATTGTAGCCATCGTACGGCAGCCCTTCGGGGCCAATTTCACTTGCGCTTAAGTCATAAGCAGCTCCTAGGGCTTCTCTAAGCGGCTCAACAAGGTCTCTAAAATCAGCAAGTTCATGACCTTCCGGCCATTCTTTTACCTTGCGTATAGGGGTTTCTCCGTCTATCTCCGTCATAACTATGTTATTTTTAACAGATTATGCAACGTAAGTCAATGTTTTGCTGTGGTGCGAGTAGAGGGAATCGAACCCTCATCTCAACCTTGGGAAGGTTGCATTCTGCCACTAAACTATACTCGCCTGTTTAAGATATATGTGGAGCCACCTAGCAGGATCGAACTGCTGACCTGCACGTTACGAATGTGCCGCTCTACCAACTGAGCTAAGGTGGCAAATCACCAAGTATTATATAATATCAGCCACTATGGGACTAAAGCACGGTCAGTTGTTGTTTGCCGAAGTTAAACCAGTCTCGCCTTTTGGCTGGAAGTCCGATCGCAGCTGGGAAGAATTGTTTGAGATCGCCAACGAACATGGCGACTGGCTTTCTATTCATACGAATAAGCTCTGGGGCGGTTCCTTTAAATTACTAGCCGAAGCTTGTCGGCGGACCGATAAGCCAGTGCTGGCCAAAGGCTACCACACCTCCGACGATGACATCGCACGCGCATTAGACGCTGGAGCCCGGCGCGTACTAACCGTCCGCGACAGCTTGCCGGAAGCGTATGCCGAGATGTGCATGATTGAGCCGCTAACTATAATGGGCCTGGGCAGACTGGCTGGAGCTGAGCAAGCAGTCTGGAACTCTCGCAACCCCTACACAGGCGATACTAAGATAGACACTTTCGAGCAAGCCAGGCTTGTGCGGCCTCTGGCCTGGCTGTGCCAGGCCAGCAATATTCGCACGATTGACGATGTGGAGCCTACGGCCAATGCCGTGCTAGTTGGCGCAAATTTGCCCGAGTTTATAAAAAGCTTGCGCAGCTAGCTAAGTCAACGGCTCAACTTAGGCTGCAAGTTGCTGATCCGGATTGATCTTCTGGTCAATTGTGCCGAGCATTGTTTGGATGTCTTGACTACCAAGCCCCATACCTTCGCCTAACCCGCTTAATATCGAGGTAAGTTCTGATTGGTCGGCCGTCACCCTGTTAACCGGGAAATCAGAGGAATGCTCGCGCATACTATCATCAAACTCACGCCAATCCATAGAAGTAAATAGATTGATACCGTTTGGATGGCTGCCCATGGCTTTTTTCTCGTCCAGCAATCGCCCGCCATTACTAAGTGAGATGATGTCGGTACTGCCAAAGCTTAGACCCGTATAGCTTGTAGGCGACATCCTGTCGTAAGGCTCGGTTGTGGGATTAGGAAATGCCGGATTTTCATAAGCAATGGTATGGCTATCGCCACCTTTTATGCCGAAATGAACACGAACCTCACCATACTTCTCGCGGTTATCGTCGGCTGGTTTAAAGTCCAGTTGGCCTTCTTCGTAACGATAGATATCAATCTTGCCGCCATATCCCGGAGCAATGTGTGAGTTAACCAGCCAGCCTGATTTAGGTATGTCTTCGGCATGGCCGTCAACTAAGGCCAAGACAGGATCGATGCCAGGAACCTTCTCCAGAGCACTGATACCTTTTTCTTTTTCTACCTTGCCACTAGCCTTAGCAGCCTGCCGCTCATTGGTATGCTGCCAAATAGTAGCGACTTCTCTCGGGCCGCGGCCTTGCGATATCGCTATAGCCGCCATGTCCATAGGCGAAGCTTCTTCTAGCTCCTTTATTTTCTCTTTAATGACAGTTTTTTGATTGTCATCTATCAAAGCGTGGGTCTGGTAGGCCTCGCGGTTTGTCTCATAATGTCTTTTTGCGGCAGCTTCGGCTCGTCCTTGAGCTCTAGCAGCGTGCTTGTCTGCCCCTGCTTCCAAGCGCCTCAGTACCGGTCGGGCAATACGAGCAGCAACTCCGCTAGATAGGCGTTCGCTAGCAGGCTGCGCGGTGCGGGCTTTATTGATCTTTACTTGCTGGCGCCTAAAACGGGCAGCAGCTTTTTGCTGTTCGGACGTAAGTGGGTTTTCACCAGTTAGGAGCGCTCCCATTTCGACTCCGACTGGAAGTTTATACGGATTCGTTGCTTCTTGTTTGCGACCCATGTGAGGCTTCTTTCTTTTTGTTTTGTTTATTTTTAGTAATATTTAGACTTTAAGCATAATAGCATAAGCATAACAATTTGTCAATCTACTTACGGACGAGCTGCGACGACAAAATTATAATTTCTCTCGGCGGTGTGAGTTTCGGCGCTATATTCTTGAGTTCTCACGCCGTCGACGCGATCAATTATGGTCAGGCCGCTGGCGGTTATAGATGATTCAATTTCTTCTGGCAACCATCTGTATTCCAGAACTGTGCGTTGAATTAGCGATTCGGAATCATCGACAAATTTCTCTCTGGTTTCGTGATCACCGCGCGGCACATAAGTAAATGCTAATGTGCCTCCCGGGTTTAAAAGCCGTCCGGCATTAGTGATGGCTTCCGGAGCATCATCTAGGAACTCAAGCACTGCAACGCACGTGATAAGGTCGAAAGTCTCCTCCGTGCGGCCAACGTAGTCTTGCAGACTATCCTCTACCGCTGCAACTTCCTTAGATGGATATTTGTGGCGCAAATTCCAAAGCATAGCGGTTGACGGATCGACCGCCACAATACGGCTAGGTGCGGCATACTTTTGTATGGCTCCGACGACTATGCCGGTACCAGCCCCAAGATCCAAGGCCGAGTGAATGTTTTCTGGACCAGCTTGCTCAACGGCTCTTTTTATAAGCGCTTCCTCTTTTGCGGGAATTCCCTGTTCAGCGAGTTCTGCATCGTAATACCTAGCAAAGGCATTAAAATACTCGACTGGATCGGGCTTGAGTGGATCAGGAAGGCTTTCCCATGGCTTGGACATAAATAAATAATGCCATGTTATGCGATCTTAATCAACTCATCGGTTTTCCTGAATATGTTGCCTTAGGCGGCTAAAATTGCTACTATTACCTCTGTCTTTTAACTAAACGACGATGCGGGCTCGTAGTGAAGAGGCCTATCACGCCTCCCTGTCACGGAGGAGATCGCCGGTTCGAATCCGGTCGGGCCCGCCAATTGGACAAAATACTTTTTTTATGATATTATTGTTGCGTGTCAGAAACATCAACAGTCGAGCAGGCTAGAAATCCTAACATAGTAATCCGGCCGGTTCTTCCTGCGGATATAGAAGATTTACACCCAGTATTCGAGACCTGGATACGGGATCGTGATACTGGTGAGATTTTAACCCAAGAAATTGCCAAACTTGAAGAAGAAATTTTATCAAGCATCGATGATGATAACGAGCGAGAATATTTTGTCGCTGAAAATGACGCAGGCAAAGCTATCGGCATTATGGGTATGCAATCCCCGCCCTACGATGACATAGTGTCCTTCGCCTCTACCCGTAATCCTATGGAAACTATCAACGCCTATGTGGCTAAAAGCGAGCGGTTAAGTGGTGCCGGTATAACGCTGGCCAAACATATCGAAAACCTTGCTACCCAACAGGGGTACACAGAACTATTGGTGAATAGCGGGCCGCGTTACAAAAACACTGGGTGGCCGTTCTGGACAAAGCTCTATGGTCAACCATCAGGAGTAGCGGTAGGATTATACGGACCAGGCGGTGATGCTATGGTTTGGCGCAAGTCACTTGGGCAAGCAGAAGAGATAATTAGTAGTTTTGACTTCGCTACAACACGAAAGCGGCGGCATGGATATTATGGCACACGTAGATGCTGGGCGGCTCTTTATAAAATTGCTACTGAGAATAACGACTTTCCTTTGCAACCGACCGAAGAAGATTCAGCATCTCTTAAAGGCAATATAGGCTCTGCGCTTAGCTGGTTACAGGAAAAAGGGTTGGGCCAACACGCTGTGTATAGATTTGTGCTCGAGGAAATTCAAGAAGAAAGATCCATAACAGAATAGGTAAAATAGTTCCAATATCTACTCCGCTACGGCCCGCAAGATTGACAATTTATAATTCTTATGCTATTATTCAATTACCCTTTCGATAAAAATAAAGAAAGCAAAAGGAAAACAAAAATGGCAACACCACAAGAAGCACTTCAAGGTTCTCAGGCCCAAACGGCACCAGCTGCATCTCCAGATGCTATCGATCCGGCTGCTCGAACTCCCCAATTTCTTACAGAAGTTAAACCAGCTACGGCGGCAGTTGTGCCAACACAGGCTGAGCGCACTCGCGCAGCTGAACCAGGCGCAAAAAAAGACGGTGCACAGCTAAAGAAACATCTAGGCGAGATAGCCTTTTAACTCCCGGTATTCGACTGCTTCCTAATCCAGCTTTTTGGCTTTGAAAGAGTTTAGAGAAAAAAATCCAGACTGCTTAAGCTAAGGCCTTTATAAATTGACTTAA
This sequence comes from Candidatus Saccharimonadota bacterium, assembly GCA_029288485.1. Lineage (GTDB taxonomy): Bacteria > Patescibacteriota > Saccharimonadia > Saccharimonadales > UBA4665 > JARIHC01. Next base: position 34,502 of record JARIHC010000001.1, read on the forward strand.
GCACAATTTTATGTTAAATACTATGTTATGTCTGAAGTGGGCAAAGCTACATCTCAAGACCCGGAGTACCGCGGACTCGGCGGAAGGTTCGGAGTAATCAGTCGTCTTCGCTTAGGACGAACTGCTCTGGCCGTGGGCGGCGTTGAACTAGCTCTAGGAGCAGCTTCTGTGCTTATCGGTTCGCCCGACCCGCTTATAATTGGCACAGCCGGCACCGCTTGGGTTAGCGGCGAGGTGCTGTATACGTTATACAACAACAGAAATCAGCCCCATGATCAGATACCCGGAACACTCGCTCCATGCGTGTCTAGAGAAGACCCTGATCCGTCAAGCACATCCGTTGACATTTAAGATGATTTGTGCTAGTATATAAGTAGTCGCTACGAAAATAAAAGGATAAAAACAAAATGGACGAAGTAATAACACAATTAGCTGAGCATGGCGCGCCTGGAAAAGCCGCTCGCGAGCTAGGCGATTTAGTCGTGCAGGCAGAAGCTACACCGCCTCCTGCAGGCCAAGAAGGGGCTAAAGTACCCTACCATTTGCAAGCTCGTCTGAATTTAGCTAGCTCGATTGCCGAAACAAATCCGGCAAGCGTGCTTGATAGCAGCCAGGAGCTGCCCCCTGTCTCAGTAGCTGGGACTAGTGCTGATCTGGCTCCTACAAAGCCGCAAGGATCTTCAGCAATCTCTGCAGGTTCGAATGGTCGCGCCTCAGAAACTAAAGTCCCCTATCATTTGCAAGCTCGCATGCATCTGGACGGATCAAAAGCTTCCGAAGCCACAAGACTTAACTAAGCGTGCTCTATAGACAGTTAGTAGTATCTATGGTATGGTATTTGCTATGTCCCATTATCCTACGAAAGAACAGACTTTACACGCAGCCGAAGTCATCGGCGATATAGTTGATGCTCGCACCGCTTCGCCTTTCGAAGACGATAGCGGCGAATATGAGGTAGTGCATATCCCTCTTGAGACGCCTACCGTTATTGGCGGCAAGCACGCAGTAGCCCTAAGGATCGCTAAAGCTCTCAGCGGAGATTTAGAAGCCGTAGCAACTTACCACGCTGATGAAGATTGCCAAACTATGCCCTTGCGGCATATCACTCTAGCAAAAGACGGCGAAGCCGAAGGAGTGTTCGACGGCACTATGGACGCCAACAGCTACCGCTTGCCAGCATCTTATCTGGTTGACCTGGAAGCTGATCTCGAGTCAGTGCTTGTCTAAGGTACGGGAGTAAGAATGGCCTACTACAACCGTTTCAGAGGCGAACTTGGGCAAACCGTAGCAAATATCGCGGAGCGTCGCCAGACACTGATAGATAGCGCGCGAGGCCACGAGCCGGAAAATATCGATGAATTATTAGCAGCCAGCGAAGACCAAGAGTACGATTATGAACTGGAATGGGTGGATGTGCCCAACCCGTGGCAACCCGCCGAAGGCGGCACTGTCACCGTAAGACCGATTCTTTTCTTATCGGCCGGCAACGCAGACCCAGAGCGAACGAAAGATCATAGCGATAAAGGTGTATGGCAGCTCGGTATAGAAGCTCGGTTACCTGACAATGAAGCCTGGTACATGGGTCATGTCACCTTCTTTTACGATGGCGGCAAGCCAAAATTTGAACCGGATATTAGTGTCAACATGTCGGCAACAGATCAGCCCAAAGTTACCTCAGTACCCTGGGAAAGTGCTGATGCCCAGCTTTTAGTTGAACTAGCTGAAGGCGCATTGGAAAACCAGCCTTAAATTAGTAATTTGTAATAATACTAATCTGATGGTATGATTTTGGCATGTCAAAATTGGTTGTTCGACACGGCTTATCAGAGGCCAATGATAGAAATTCGGCCGCCTTCGGGCTTCCGGAGGCACCGCTTATGCCCAAGGGTCGCCAGCAAGCTCGAGATACCGGATTAGCCTTAGTAGCTACTTACGGTCTAGATCCTCAGTCCACTTCGGCTGCAGCTTCTGATATGTTAAGAAGCCAGCAAACGGCCGAAGTTGCCGGCTTTAGGGAAATCATAAGTTACGCCGTGCTTAACGAAGTCAACATTCCAAAAACACCTAAGCTAAAAGCAATTTTAGAGGCCTGCGAGATTGTACCGGAAGCCCGCGCAGCCGCGGAAGCTGTGCTCACTAATCCGCCAGCTGAACAAGTATGGTTTACGCACGGTTATCTAATTGCTGCTCTGTGTGAACTGACCGGGGCTGATACCAGCGACCGGCGATTTATACCCAGCTTTGGAGAAGTTAGAGAGTTGTCGATTTAATCTGGCCATCCGGCCCTATATATTGACATTAACATAGGTAAATTATATACTTTTATTATGAGTAAAGAGTTTTTTATGGAAGACGAGCGTGAATTAGAACGCCGTTTGGTTGATGAGGAAAACGCTCAAATAGACGAAATTAATAGACAATCAGATGAACGACATCGGGAAATGGAGAGAATAACCGGCCGGTCCATACCAATGACTCCACACCTACCTCACGTTGCCTATTCTGCGAGCAAACCCGGCTTTTCACCATTAGGCGAAGAAGTTGCTAGGCCAGAGGAAATGGATCCGTTTTCTGCACTCGAGCCCGGTTCTGCCAGGGCAAGATCTTACGCGCACGAAGAAGGCCCTTCTGGACGCCCCCGGTGGATGGAACCATTTTCTAAAGTTGATGTGTTGGGCAACCCTACTGTTTTTAGCGAAGGCTTCGACCCTATAAGACGCGGATAGTTTCACCTCTAATTCGCCTCGTGGTTGACTTTTTATTATCTTTATGGTAATATTATAGTGTATTGGAGGTGAGTGATGGAAAACCTTGAACGACAACCGATACCGCAAACACCAGTGACCAGCGATCCAGTAGAACTGGAACTGATAGCCATCCACGAAATCGCCTCCCACCCTGAACTCTTACAACTACAACTGTTGTGTATGGGCGGTTTGGCTGTAGCCTCATCTCTGGAGGCCGCCCTAGAAGACGATTCGTAAATTAGGTGCATCTCAGCTGTTCAGGCGCTGGTCTTTAGTAGGATCGTAACCTTCAACGGCACTACCGGCATTGGGCTCCCGCACATCTAAACCGGAATCATAGAGCTCTTCGCGTTGCAGTCCATTATCAGTTGAGGGGTGCGTATCATCAACCGCGGGGCCAGACGCCGGCCTAAAGGGTGTTTCGTTGTCCTCGGACAATTCTTCTTGCTTTTCTTCTTCGTTTAGATCGTCTGGCGGCATACACACCCCTCCTTTAATTGCACTGTTTGTAAAAGCAGCATAAACGACTTATTTAGCCGTCAACAGTAAGATTTTATACCTTTATATATTCGCGAACTGGTTCTTGTTGCTGCAGTTTTTTGGTGTAAACAGTAATGGGTTTGAAGCGAAACTGGATGTGTGCAGCGTGAATAGTACCGTTAGTGTTATCTGTAACCTTAACGATTTCTAGGGCATAACCGGTATTTATGATGCCTGATGTCTGGCCTGCCTTGAGCTTAGATATCTGAGCTGTTAAAGCAGGCGGCAAGCTGCGATCATTGGCTGTTATCGGTGCAGCGTACTGGCCGCCAGCGCCTTTAGTGGCCGCGTCGTCTGAAACTTGGGATGCTAATTTACCGAAATCTGCTCCCTGCTCCAATTGGCTAAGTGCAGCCTGAGCGCGCTGGCCGGTGCCGTTGTCCAACTTAGCCACAACGGCCTGCTGCAGCAGCTGTTGGTGCAGTTCGCGTTTGAAATCGCCCTCGTTCCAGCCCCAGTATTCATTGAGCACATCTTGGAGCACGCGGTTACTGTTGCCTAAACGATTTTGCTGGCGCAGAAGAGTTATTTCGTCGTTAACGTCTTGATTGCTAACCGTAACGCCGTGTTCTTTAGCTAGTTGATTAACATACGCCGATTGAATAGCCGACGCAATAGCCTGCTCTTTGAGACGCTTGAGCTGGTTTTTGCCGCCCGGCGTTGAAAAGTTAGCGTGCTGCTGAGTGTGATAATAATGCATATTGCGTCTTAGCTCGAACAAGTAAGATTCATAACTAACCCAGTGACCGCCGGTTCTGGCCACCGGAAAGGGCACTACTTTGGTAACACCGTAAATGAAGCCGTTGGTGGCTTGGATTTTATACAGAGAAAACCCGCAGGCCAAGAAAAAAACTATAATCACCGCTAGCAAGATTAAGACGGAGTTGCGCACCACATGGTGCTTGGAAGAGGTCAGCGGATAGATATATTTACGGGCACTAGATAGAACTTCCTCGCGGTGCTCTTCCACTGTATCGCTGGTAATCCGCGGCACATCGCTCAGTGCTCTTTTAACCTTTTCCTCTGGCTGCTTGGCACGCTTAAGAGGTCGCCTAATAGCTGGTAGCTTAGGCTTCTTCAATTTCGGCGATGTCTTCGTCAACTTCTTCTTCATTATCTTCGGTTGATGCTTTCGCGGGGAACTGTGTGGTAGTTATTCCTTTGTCCCGCAAAATACCCACGATTCGCTTCTGGATTTTGGCTGGGTGGCCCACATTATGGATCGTTAAATCCCCTACATATGTCCGCATATGTATTGTACCAAATCCTAGCAGTGTTTCCTGTAATCCAGCTACCTCATAGTTAACAGATTGTATCTGCTGCAGCGATAGATCAGCGACAGCCCGGTGGAACAAACCTTTTTGAGTAATTTGAATAAACCGCTGGTCGGTAATTATAAATACACTGAAGTGCCAGCCTATCCAGCTGGGTGCGAAAATTAGCAAGCCCAGAACGATACCGCCAATCAAACCGCCAAAAAATAAGCCAAAGCCGAGGCCTGGATCAATCGCCGCTGGCAATACACCAACTAGAGGACCCAGCATGCCGAATACTAGACCCTTTCGCATTACAATCGGGTGCTTGCGAAATACGTATAATACTTCTTCGTCGTCAAACTGGTCGTCAAAGTACTTGTCGGGCTTGTTTGATTTATCAGCCATAAGGATATTGTATCAATTTGGTGTCCCCGAGAGGAATCGAACCTCTATCTACTCCTTAGGAGGGAGTTGTTTTATCCGTTAAACTACGGGGGCCCGCTTTGGTAGCGCGGCTTTAGCCGCGCTCGTTTTCTTCGTAGACGTGAATGTATTCCGACTTATCGTATTCGAAAAGTTCATCGTCTTTAAAGAAACTGGCGACCTCGGCTTCGCCGCTTTTTTTAGAGTCCGAGGCGTGAATCAAGTTTCGGCCAGTGCCGGCAGCCAAATCACCCCTGATAGAGCCTGGCACGGCTTGGCGCGGATTAGTAGCGCCGACTAGCGTGCGCACAGCATCGACACACTCATAGCCTTCCCATGCCATAAGCACCACTGGCGAGCTTTTCATGAAGTTCTCCAGACCGGTGTAGAAATCTTTGTCGACATGCTCGGCATAGTGATTACGCAGCATGGCCTCATCTAAGCTGGCCATCTTTATACCAATAAGTTTTAAGCCTTTATTTTCTAAACGTTTGACGATTTCGCCGATTAAGCCGCGTTGGACGGCGTCGGGCTTGGCTATTATAAGTGTTTTTTCCATGCCTCTATTCTAATCTAGCAAGAGGTTAACGTCCAGCATCTTAGCGGCTAATCAAACTATTTAGCTGATTCGCGTCGCACAATGTTAATGATATACTATTGCTTATGTTATACAGCAAAACAAAAACTGAATTTTTAGAGTACTTAGAGTTAGAGCAAAACCGCTCGCAAAAAACGATCGAAAATTACGACCATTACCTAACCCGTTTAGTAGATTTTGCAGGTGAAATTAAGGTTAGCGACATAGATGTTGAGCTAATCCGCAAGTGGCGGCTTTGGCTTAATCGCCTGGGTACCAACACCTCGGATGAACTCAGTAAAACAACTCAGAATTATCATCTTATTGCGCTGCGCAGCTTTTTAAAGTACTGCGCTAAACGTGATATCGCTGCCCTATCGGCCGACAAAGTCGAGCTCGCGCGCACCCGCCGCAAACAAGTTACCTTCTTAAATGAAGATGAACTAGCCCGGATTTTTGCGCAACCAGATCTAAGTGCTACTGCCGGCGTGCGCGACCGAGCTATATTAGAACTATTATTTAGTTCAGGACTACGTGTTAGCGAGCTTGTGGGCTTAAACCGCGATCATGTGAATCTAAAAAGGCGCGAATTTATGGTCCGCGGCAAGGGCCAGAAAGACCGGCCGATATTTATTAGCCCGGAAGCCGCCAAATGGATAGATCATTATCTTAAAAAAAGACAAGATAATATGCCGCCGCTGTTTGTGAACTACAGCGGCAAAGTAGCTAACCGGCTAACGGCTCGCAGCGTTCAGCGCTTGGTAGCACGTTACGCTAGATTGGCTGGCATCACCAAACATGTCAGCCCGCACACCTTGAGGCATAGTTTTGCTACAGATCTTTTAATGAATGGTGCTGACCTTCGCAGTGTTCAGGCTATGCTTGGACACAGCAATATCGCCACTACTCAAATTTACACGCACGTTACCGATCCTCACCTGCGGGCCGTGCACGAAAAGTTCCACCGGCACGCTCAGTAGCTAATTGCTAAGGCTGCAAACAGAGCCCGGCACCCCAGTTGGGGGATCGTATGTGCTGCCGTATGCGTATTCGTTCACAGCTGGTCCAGCCTGGATCCGTTTACAGAGGTTTTGGGCCTCTATCGCTCCGTTGGGCAAAGGCGCGTTGTCGTCGGGAACGCCCGGCTGGCCATTGTTGATGAGCACGCGGACGCGCAGACGTTTCAACACATCCCTAGCCTTGCCGGTAACGTCTATCACCGGTTCGCCGGAGAAAGTTGTACCGCCAGAACCGGGACAAGTTGCCGTGTTAGCACACATCAGAATGTTTGATGAATCATAATAATCTGTGAAATGTAAAACAAATTGGTTTCCGCCTAAGTTATTCAGATTTACGGAGCATGGATAAGATCCGCTTCCCGAGCAGTCGCCGGACACTACTTGCCCCTGGTTAGCTGGATCAAAGTTAACACTATTAGAGCCGCCCGAGGAGGGATAAGCATAGAAAGTAAAGGTGTTATCGCGCAAGTAGCCGTTGGGATCAGGCTTGGTGCTTAAATCGGGAGGTATCGGGGTGAGGCTAAACTCTACGACTGGCGGATACGACCAGTTTCCGATTGGCGGCAAAGTGGGATTGGCAGGATCTAAATTGGGCGCGAAAGTAGTTCTGCCGGTAGCGCTGCCCCAGCTGATCGTCAGATTATTGAGAGGATCCTTGGTGGTAAACAACATATGGCGGCCGCTGTTAGGTAAAACGTTATTAAACTGCAAGGTGTCAGTGTTGAGCTGCACCAGCAGACAGGTATATCCTACGCCCGTATTATTATTGATGTTCTGTTTGGCTGTCAAAGCGCCGGCGGGCAGGCTTTTGGTGCCTGAGCTGGCTGTCGCCCCGGTTAAACACTTGTTAGCATAGGCGCCGCTAGTGTTGGCATCATTTATAGCACCGCTCATTATATCTTTATAGGCATCGTTGATGCCGCTTTCAGCAGCATAATTAGCCTGTGTAGCCTTCTGCTTATCGAGTGCTGTTTGTTGTTCTCGCCGGGCGAGCTGGGCAAAACCAATAGTGAATAAAGCAAGTATGATTATAAGAATTAAGGCGATAACTATTGAGGCGAAGCCTTTTTCATTCAATTTTGTGTTATTTAGCCGCTGCATGACGCTTATTCTTTGTTTCATTATACACTTCTTAAAGCCTTTGTACTACCGTGGTGCTTAACTGAGATGTTGAGCAGAACTGATCTCCGTGGCCGCCCTTACAGAGAACATCTGGGCCGGTGTAGTCGGTTTGGTGCAGCATTGAGTTGGCAGCATCGTTGCAACTGCCAGCTACAGCCGCAGGGTTGCACAGCAAAACGTCGTCGCCATAAGCTACGCCTACCGTTATAGAAGACGGCGACGCATTTGTCATAGAAAACTGGGTTAAACGGGAGTTATTAGAGATGAGTTCGACGCCAGTGGGATCATTGTTATCTAGGTCGGTACGAGTTAGGTCCACCTGACCTAGGGCTGGGTGAGCTGGGTCTATATCGGTTGGGCAGCTGCCGGGCGTAGGGTCTACATCGCGCCAAAGTACATGATGGTAAGTAGAAGATGTGCCTGGCGCCTCGGTGCCAATCTGCACCCCTAACACAAACGCGTAGCGGATGGCTCCGATGCAATAAAGTTGAGTGCCGTTGGCGCCGCTATACGGCCCTACTGGCGGTTGGTCGCTCAGACGAATGTACTGGGATACTTGATCAGAGATGCCGCGGGTATCGTCCTGCACGCGCGCTTGGCTAACACCTTTGTAATACAAATTGCCTATATTAACCATGACAGCGGTTACGAGGATCAACATAGTAGATAACACCGCTGTAGCAATCATCAGCTCAATAATAGTGAATCCCTTTTGGCTCTTATTAACCTGGCGGTTTTCTTGGAAGACCATTTTTACGGCTCCAGCCTATAATTCATTGTTACCGTGTCATTACCCTGCCCAAGCGCATCGGCCCAGGTTACTACCACTACGAAGGTGTGCGGTTGTGTTGCTGTATCTCTATAGGTTATCGAAACATAGTATGGCACCCTACCGGTTATACAAGCTGTATCATAGCCGCCGCTCGAGAAGACAGTAGGCGTAGGATTAGTGCGTACAGTGTAAGGAGTGGTAGAGGTGTCGATACAGTGCGAACCGGGCTGGAATAACAGATGGTTAGGGCTAGCTGGAAGACTGGGGTCAGGACAGTAAGGATTGCCTGAAGCGCACCCCATAGACACTACATCTTCCATCTGAGCTTGGGCGATCTGTGTGCCGGTCGAATTTTCTAGGGCCTGGCGGGCATTTAGCAGGCTTCGGTTAGCTGTAGCGTAGGCTATGGCTATAGCCAGCCCTAGCACTGCCAGTACTACCAAGACTTCGACGATAGTATCGCCGCGGGAGTTTAAGAATTTTGGCTTTACGGACATTGCGTAGTTTTCCCCATGGTTACACTAACACTCAATTGACTGTTGTGCGCTGTGCCAATGCTAATGTCTGCTTTCCGCCTAGGAGCAGTAAGGCGGTCTCTGATACAGATGTCGACCGACTTAGCGTACTGTAAGGCAGTGGGACTAAAGCTGCTGCTTAGCATGGAGGCAGCCGTGGCAGATGATAGTGTGGACGATATATTAGCTCCGTAAACTAAACCGACTGTCTGCGCGCCAGAGGCTTCTCCCACTCCGTTACTATCAGCACCTTGGCTCTGTACGAAGCCTATAGCATATATACCACCTCCAGGAGCACAGGCGGCGGCAGTGTTAGCTTCAGCACAAGAGACGATCAGGCTTTGGGGTATAGCTTGCTGCTGTGTAAGCGACGTTACCGGCTGATAGATAGCAGCCGATAGATTGGGCGTAGGGTTGGCTTCGCGGGCTGCCGCTATGGAAACAACTTCATACTGCGCACGGTCGCCGCCCAGCGAAAAGTGCATCACTTTACCTAGAAAAGTACATTCTTGATTAGTTCCCTGGTCCTGAGTCAGCGCTGGAAACGATAGGCTGCTAACGCCCACCGAACAGCCCAGCGGCACATCGCTGTAATGGCCGTCTGTGACATCGCTCATAAGACCCTGGATACGCGAAGCCAGTTCGTTGGTTCCCTGAGTAAAAGAGGCTGCCTGTTGCTTACCGTTAATAAAATTGGCGGCGATCACGAACATCATGCCGGAAACCGCCAATACGATCATGACTTCTACGATGGTGTAGCCCCGGGACAATTGTTTATTTTTGCCGCCCAGCATAATAGATTCAGTATACCATAAGCGGCTTGAGTATCAGATCTGTTAAAAGTTAAGAAAGGCTTGCTGATACCAGTGAAGGATATCGCCGCCGAACAAGACGGTGATAATAGCGCCAGTTATCAGGAATGGACCAAACGGCAGAGCGCTAGTTCGCTTCATTCGGCCGCTTGCGAGTAGCGGAAGACTAACCAGGCTGCCCAGTAGTGAGCCTAGAAAGATAAACAGTATCGTTCGGCCTGGCGTACCGACTATTATGCCTAGTAACGCGCCTAATTTTACGTCGCCGCCGCCTATCCACTTGCCTCTCGATACCTGAAATAATACATAAAAGATGCCGCCACCGATTATAAAGCTTAACACGACGTTTAGTAATGCCGTAGTGATCTCGTGAGACGAGAAAACGACTATAGCCGCTTGCGCTACAGCAATAACGGTCAGGGGGTAAATTATGCTGTTAGGCAGTAGAAACCACCGAAGGTCGTAAATAGACAAAGCGATTAAACCGGTTAAAAGCGCCAGCCAGAGTACAAATATATCTGTTTGAGCCCCGGTTACAGTAGTGGGCCACCAGATATACGAGACAACGAACAAGGCTGCCGTTAATAACTCTACCAACGGATATTGGGCTGAGATCGGCTGGCCGCAGTAGCGGCACTTACCACCCAGGCTGAGCCAGCTAAGCACCGGCACTAAGTCCTTGGCAGCTAGAACGTGTTTGCAATGCGTGCACATCGAGCGCCCTTTGGCTATTGGCAGTTTTTGATGCGTGCGCCATACCAGCGCATTGACAAAGCTGCCTAGGCTGAGGCCCACGACTATTAAGACAACGATAATCATTAGCACCATATTAGCATAAAAGAAGACAGGCTCCCTAAGGAGCCTGTCATTACCGTGCCTAGGTGTCTAAGCTTTTACGAACCTTGGCACTGAGCGGTGTAGCCGCCAGCAGATTCAATGATGTACTGAACGGCGATAGAGCGGGCCGTAGCCGTTGTCGCGCCAGCTGTACCCGTGTCGCAGCTAGCGTTATCTACTATGACTACGTAGTCATGGGCAGCGTTTGTTTGCAAAGCGTTACACGTACCAGCGTTATTAACTAGGTATACGTGTCCAGCCGCACCTGCAGGAACACAACCAGCTTGTTGAGAAGCACCGCCGTTAAAGAAGCCAACGCTAGCATTACTGGCAGCGCCAGGGCTAGCCGCAGGACCAGCCAACTGAACAGTGCCGGTACCGCTTGATGTCTGCGGAAGCTGGCCATTGTTATTGTTAATGAACTCTGTGGTAGCCGATGTAATAGCCGAAACGTCGTTCTTACGCTGAGTATTGCGCGAGTTACGCTGCAATGCCGGTACGGCCAATAAGACGATCAAAAGGATCAGTGCCGCGATAGCTAACACGATCATAACTTCGATAATAGTGAAGCCTTCGCTGTTACGTTTTTGTAGTTTCCTAAGCATTGCTGGTGCCCCTTTGCAATTTAAGTAATGGTGCTTATGGTTTGATGATAGTCAGTTACGAATCAAAATGCAAGCAGTTTAAGGTAGTTATCCACATGTTGCCAATTACAGCTCCTGGCACTTAGGCGCGTCGCCGCCGTTACCTGTTTCAATATCGTATAGAGCCACAACGTCGCTAAAGCCAGCGCCAGTACGGGTAGAATGGCCGGCGGCGGCTGGATCGCATTTTTGGTGATTGTAAATAAGCACCGAGTATAGCCTGTTAACAGAGTTATTAACGGCGGCTGCCGGCGTGTCGGTCCAATTGCTAGCAATACAGAAGTTAACGGCTGGCCCGCTGGCGGGGGGCACACAAGGACCAGGCAAAGTTACGTAGTGTATGACAGGCGGGCTATAGAAAGTCAGATTGGGTAGCGTAATGGGCGCAGCGGAGCTTGGCATATTGCCGGAATTATTCAGCTCATAATGTGAAACAGCCTGCAGGATGTTCTGGACATCTTGCTGGCGCTGGTTATTGCGGCTATTGCGTCCCAACGTTGGTATGGCATAAAGGACTATCAATAGGATTAAACCGGCCATTGCTAGCACTATCATGGTCTCTATGATTGTGAAACCCTGTTGCTTGCGCCTAGTTGATAATAGAAGGCTCATAAGTTTTGCGTAAAGCCGGATTGGTTAACCAAGCCGTAGATAGGCAGCAGCACGGCCGCCACGATAGTAATAGCAATCAGGCCCATAACGACCATCAGTACCGGCTCAATGATGGTATTAATGGCCTTGATCTCGTTATCTACCTCTTTCTCGTAATAATCGGCGACCTTGCTAAGCATAGTTTCCATCGCGCCTGACTGCTCGCCAATATGCAGCATATTAGGTACAAGCTCCAAGAAATTCGGGTCTTTGTCTATAGCTTCGGACAACGACTTACCGCCCTTAACTTTCTCGATAGCCCGGTTAATAGATGCTGTTATGTGAACATTGTTAACCGCTTCGGCTGTAATTTCCAGCATTTGGATCAGAGGCAAGCCGGCTCCCACAAGCGTAGTACCGGTGCGAGCGAACCGCGCCATATACATTTTCATAAACAGCGGCCCGATTGGCCAGGCCTTCATTTTAAATTTGTCTATGGCCGAGCGGCCACCCATGGTGCGTGCCCACCTGGAACCCAAGAAAATGGTTAAGACGATAGCTATTATCACTACCCACCAGAAGTGCGTTATAAAGTGGGACACGCCCAATAAAATAACGGTTGGCAGCGGTAGCGACACACCCGGCAGACCCTTGTATATAGTTTGAACCTGCGGCAACACTTTAACTACCATGAATATCACTACGGCGGTCATAACCAGCATCACAATACCCGGGTAAACCATGGCGCCGCGGACTTTGCTGATAATGTCAGCGTCTTTTTCTTGCTGATCAGCCAGTCGCTCAAGACCTTTGTCTAGCGTACCGGAAGCTTCGCCAGCAGCTACCAGATTAACGAACACTCTGTTAAATACCGTTGGATGCTTAGCCAGAGCTTGACTGAAAGAAGTTCCGGCCTCTACATCAGTAATAACTTCGTTAATGACCACCTGAAAGGCTTTATTAGTAGTTTGCTGGGAGACCTGTCGCAGACTCTGGACTAAGGGCAAGCCAGCGTTAATAAGTGTTGATAATTGGCGGCTAAACAGCACTTTATCTTTAGTACGGATGCGGTGGAATATTTTAATACCGCCTTCGCCCTTTACGGCTTTAATACTTAGCGGTGTCAGGCCCTGGTCGCGTATTAGTTTGGCAGCCGTTTGCTCATTATCGGCTTGAACCTGAGCTTTTATTTTTTTGCCGGTTTTGGCGTCTTTAGCCTCGTATGTAAAACTTAACATCAGTTCCTCATCAGTCTATCCAGCTCATCCAAATCTACGGCATAGTTGCGTGCTTCATCGTAACTTATAGTACCGGCGTGGACTAGTCCTACCAGGGTTTTATCCATAGATTGCATGCCAAATTCGGCGCCGGTTTGGATAACGGCTTCGAGCTGGTGAGTTTTACCTTCGCGGATAATGTTGCGCACAGCCGGCGTGGCAATAAGGATTTCGGCCGCAGCAATGCGCCCGCCGCCAATTGCCGGCACTAAGCGCTGCGATGTAATACACATTAAGATGTTAGACAGCTGCGAACGGATCTGCGCCTGCTGGTGCGGAGGGAATACGTCGATCATGCGGTCAATACTTTGCGCGGCGCTGTTGGTGTGC